>JBAPYB010000277.1:0-31769 GCA_049284515.1 Thermoanaerobaculia bacterium | reverse complement strand
GCTCTCTGGAGCGCGAATAAACATCCCACGAAAGCCTCCAAGCTTCTGGAGTCGCGGGAAGTTTGTTGGTAGAGCCGGGGGCCAAGCCGGCGGGGCGAGAGGGTTCTCGCTGTGGGGAGGGGGCTTGCCGGTCTTGAGGGGGGAGGGGTGGCGGAGTGGGCTTCGGCAGGGTAAGGGAGGTCTCGGGCTTGGGATGAGAGACTCTGTGGGGGACCGGAAATGGGCTGCGTCGAGTTGGAAGACTAGGACGTTGGAGTCAACGAGACGTCGCGCGCTTATGGACTTCGTCGCGGGAGGGAAGGGGAGCGCTGTATGGAAAAGAACTGCTGCCGAGCCTCCTTATAGGCTGAGGTCCAGGAGTTTGGTGACGGTGGGGGTGCAATTCAATTCCTCTCGGATCGCTGGATTGCCTCTGGCGGCCAGATTGCGACCCGTGGTGCTTTACGATTAGACTTGAGGACCGAGGAAAGCTTGCTCTTGATGATCCAGACTTCTGCAGATCAGCGGGTCCGCGAACTCCTCGCGGAATTCGAAGGGACCGGTGCAAAGGGTCAAGGGCTCGAGTCGGTCTCCATCCATCCGTTCCCCGCCCGTATGCCTTGCGCTGTCGCCGAGCACCTTATCGAGCAGACGACGCAGCCGGGAGCGACCGTTCTTGATCCGATGGTGGGTTCTGGTACCACGCTGGTCGCCGCACGCCGCCAAGGGCGATTAGGAGTCGGCTTTGATCGCGATCCCCTAGCGGTGCTGGTGTCTCGTGCTACGACACAAAGGCTCTCGACGGAGCGGGTTGAGGCCCTCTCCTCGAAGATCCTCGAGAGAGCAAAGAACTCGATCCCGCAGATTCACCTCTCCCGAGTCCGCGGGCGGCTCCCAGAGGAGGACCAGCAGTTCTTACGATACTGGTTTCCTCCACGCTCGCAGAAGCAACTTTTCGCTCTTGCCGCTGCCATTGAGGAGGAGCCGGAAGGGCCGGAGCGTGATCTCTCCTGGGTGGTGTTCTCAAGCCTGATCATCGCCAAGTCGGCGGGGGCATCCTTTGCCCTCGACATCTCTCGCTCGCGACCGCACAAGAACAGCGAAAAAAGGATCGTGCTCCCCTTCGACGGATGGGCCCGGCGCTTCAAGATAGCCATCGCACGACACCCTTTCCTAAACACCACTGTGGCAGGAGAGGCAACAGTCCACACCGGCGATGCACGATCGCTTCCCCTCGAGGAAGACAGCGTCGACTTAGTGCTCACCTCACCGCCCTACCTCAATGCGATCGACTATTTGCGCGCACATAAGTTTTCGCTAGTCTGGATGGGGCACGACCTCCAGAGCCTCCGCGAACTACGAGGCACGATGATGGGGACCGAACGAGGGCTATGGAGCCTTGATGGCCTTCCCCAAACACTCGAGGAGCAGCTCGAGGTGACCGTGAGCGTGAGCCGATGGCGTGCCATCCTTCGTCAGTACTTATCCGATCTCCGAAAGGTACTTGCCGAAGCCAAGCGGGTTCTGCGACCAGAGGGACTCCTGGTGCTCGTCGTCGGTCCTTCGATCGTGGCCGGTGAGGCGCTGGATGCTGTCACGGTTGTATCCGAACTTGGCTCAAGCGTCGGGCTTAGGTACTTAGGCAGTGCTGCTCGCAGTTTGAACCCTGGCCGTCGGTCGCTGCCACCACCATCCCAGGCGCAGGAAGGCTCACTCGACAAGAGGATGCAGCATGAGGTCCTCATCGCCTTACGGAAGTAATATGCCCAGCGCATCGTGGTACCAAGAGGTCCACGAGCGGCTCCTGGCGGAGCACCCCACCGCTCCAGCTGAGCTCGCTGAGATAGCCGTCGGCCCCCTGACTCGGGCCCTAGAAAGGAAGTACCCGAGACTGAAGGATCCGACGCTCGTTGCGGATGCTGTCACTGACTCGCTGATTGACTACTTTAAGAATCCGGGAAAGTTCGATTCCAGTAAGCGCGGCCTCTATGGCTACCTCCTGATGGCCGCCGAGGGTGACCTCAAGAATGCTCTCGCCAAGCGCAATCGCCGGCAAGCCGAGGTAGCCGAAGACATTGAGGTCGAAGTCGCAGCCGCTGGCGGGAAGGTAATGGTAGAGGCCAGAGACGTCGTGGCTGAGCTCTATACCGAGAGGGTCCGACAGGAAATCAATGAGCTTTTCCACGACCCCAAGGACCGCGAAATGGTCGAGCTCATTTTTGAGGGAGAGCGCGCGACTGAAGCCTTCGTAGCGGTGCTCGGCATCGAGACCTGGACGACCGCCGAGCAACGCTCCGAGGTCAAGCGCCACAAAGACCGGCTAAAGAAACGGCTCAGGGAATATGGACACCAGATCCGCGAAAACCGCTAGCGTCTGGCGACGACTCATCAGCCGTAGCGCTGAGGACCCCTTCTTCCTCGGCTCGGCCTTGAATGCCTATGGAACTGCCCATGGGCTCGACCTTCAGCAACTCGCGGAGTGGCTCCGGTGCCCATTGGCCAGCCTTGACCGCCTAGCGCTCTGCCGCCTCCCTGACGATAAGAAGCCGCGTTTTCAGGAGGATGTCCGCAAAATTGCCACCTTTGTTTCCTGCGACGCTGACCGACTCGTGATCCTCCTGCGCGAAATCGCAGCCCTGCACTCTCTCCGGGATGCGAGCGAAGCGTCGCCCGAAAGCTTCCTCATGGCCGCCAGAGATCGCAAAAAACTGGAGGAGGACGAGTCGTGAATGATCGTGAGGCGGTAACCTGGGCAGAAAAGTTCTGGCGGCTTGCCGGACAAAACGAACCCTTCCCTCGGTCGCTTGAGGCCTCAATACCCTGGGCCCTGCCCCTCGTCCTCGTCAAGCTCCCGCGGCTCGGACTCTTGGATGTCCGACTCTGGCTCGAGCAGAGAGGCATCCCTCTTCAGTGCTCGGCCTGTGATCGGGCCCTTGAAGCATGTCTCGTTGCGAGGGGTGGCCATGGCCTTATCTTCCTTGATGGCGCCGACCCGCCGGATGTCCAGCGCTTCGCCCTCGCCCACGAGATCGCGCACTTTCTCATCGACTACCTCGGACAGCGGCAGAGGGCGCTCGAACGCCTCGGGGAGCGCATCCTCGCGGTGCTCGACGGCTGCCGGCCGGCGACTAAGGAAGAGCGGCTGAGCGGAGTGCTCCGCGGAGTCGCGCTTGGAACCTTCACCCACCTTATGGACCGCAGCGCCGCCGGTGATGTCGAGCGTCTTGAGGTCCTCGCCGCTGAAGACCGTGCCGATCGCGTCGCCCTTGAGCTCCTGGCGCCACACCGGGTCGTTGTCGATCGGCTCAAGGCCTTGGGAGTTCGCTGGCGAGATCCTTCGGCTGTGCTCACTGTCGAAGAGTTCCTGGTGCAGGAGTTTGGGCTACCGGTAGCCACTGCGAGGTCGTACGGCCGCCTGCTCATCATGAGCCGCCGGTCCCCGTGCTCCTTTCAGGAGTGGATGCGGCCGGTCGAAGATTCCGATGCGGACGGGAAGAGGTAATTGATGAACGAGATCACCGACACGGCCCCCCGAACGCTTTTGCCCGCTGCCAAACCGGCCACCGTCACAGAGCCTGCGGCCGTCGAACCCGCCTTCACAGGCGACGAGTACGCCGCGGTCCACGACGAGCGTCTCAGCGAGACCCTCGACCTTGACACCTGGCGGCCGGGATCCGATTTAGTCGAGATGCAGGAGCGGGTCCGCCAGGAGATCACTGAAGCCCTTGAGCAGGAGAAGAACACGCAGCGGTACATCCGTGAGCAGATCTTCCCGGCGCTACGTGAGCGCAGTGTCCCCGAAGGGGGCGTCTATGCCGCACCGCTTGAGCGTGTCGAGAAGATTCAGCGGCAGCTCCTGTTCAACGGCGCCGTCGAGGCCTGTGACGGCACAGTCGCGACTCACGATACCCTGCCCGTCACCATCACCCAGATCGGGGTATGCCTTGTCTCCTACCAGGGAGACCAGGGCTCCTGGGTGCATCGTCTGTTCCGGCGAGACCTGCGGTCGAAGAGCGGAGGCCTGGTCGAGGAGACTATGAAACTGCTCGAGCGGCGCTACGAGCGCGGGGCGCTCGACCAAGAGAGCACTAGAGATCGGCTCAGCAGCCTCGCCCGCCGCGGGATCATGGCTTACGCCGAGCGAGCCATCCTCCTACACCGCTCGGATGCTCTGTGGCGGCTTGGCCATGGTAGTCCCACCCCCTACGAACTCGTCACCGGCTCGGGAATGCCCGAGTTGCTCCGCAAGAGCCTCGAGCTCATGCGGGAGTTCGTCATTGGACACCAGCGATTTGTTTTCGTCCCCAGTGCGACGGCGGCCCGGCACCTTCTGACAATCGGCGATGCGTTGCGACCGCTTGAGTACGCCATTGTCGACACTCAGCAGGAAACACTGAGCCGTATCGCCGAAGGCCACTACCGCGGTCAGGAGTGGGCCGGTCTCCAGGCGGCGGTTAGGGAGTTCGTCGACGACTGCGGCGATCAGATCCTTGTCGGCATCTATCGCGCATCGCTCCATGCTCCGCCGCAGCTATTCTACGCCCACGTCGACTACGTCCACGAGGCTGCGCTCATCGCCATGGCCGACAGCCTCCTCCAGGAGCACAGAGGCTTTCCGATGCTCATCGACCTTGCCCACACTTTCTGCAGCACCACCTTTGGCGCCGAGGCCTTTTCCGCTCTCACCCAACTTGCCTACGCCGAAGCGGGGGCTCCGTTCCGCTATCTCAGTGAACGCAAGACGCGCCGCTAGAAAGGACCTGTCATGCCCCGCGACATCACGATCTCCGACGACACCGTGCTAGCCACTCCCGAGTCCGCTTTCCAGGCGATCGAGGAGGACAGCCAGCAGGTCGGCGGCCCCTGGGTGCCGGCTCCCGACACCGAGGGCAGCATTGGAAGAACCATGTTCGACATCCCCTCTAGCAAGGACGGTACAGTAACCGTTCTCCTGCCGCAGGACACGATTCACGAGCTGCCCAGCCAAGCCCTCGTGCGGATCGCAAGCCGCGATGGCCGCACGTATCTTGGCGCCGTCGCGGAGGGACCCTTCGCAGAGCCCGACGGCCTGCGGGCAGATGCCACGCCCCTTGTGGTGACGACCGTCAAGGGAGGGCTCCTGATGCCCAGATACCACGGCCGGGCTCAGATCGAGATCATCGGCGAGCGGCTGACTGAAGGCGCTGTCGTGCCGCCGCGTCGTCGGCCTAAGCCAAATAGCCCCGTCTTTGTCCTCGACCCTAAGGAGACGGCTGAGGTTCTCCGTATCGGTGGCAGCCTGCGTCTGGGTCTCGCTGATGGCTTCGACGACCTCCCTGTTTCGGTGCCGGCCGATAGCAAGAATGTCCTGCCTCGGCACCTGGGCATCCTTGGTACCACGGGAGGCGGCAAATCCACGACAGTCTCGGGTCTCATTGCCAAAGCCCAGAAAGAAGGGATGGCGATCATCCTCATCGACACGGAGGGTGAGTACTGCGCAATCAACAAGCCGACGGATGATGTTCAGATGCTACAGGCGCTCAACAGGCGCGGCCTTGAGCCGGGAGGTGTCGACAATACCCATGTCTATTACCTGGTGGGAAAGGATGCAGCCAATCCTCATCACCCACGGCTCGCTACTTTCTCGCTGCGCTTTAGCGAGCTGTCGCCGTTTGCTCTCAAAGAGGTCCTGGACCTCACCGAGGCACAAGAGACTAGATTCCTCAAAGCCTACGACATCACCAAACTCGCCCTTGAGCGGATGGGAATTTGGCCAACTAGCTCAGAGGAGCGCCAAGAGTTCTTGGAGCTCGACGAGTTCGAGCGAGGTTACCCCAAGATGACGCTCACACACCTTTATGAGGTCATCCGCGAGATTGACGCGGTCATCAGCCAAAGCGATATTGAACCCAATCTTGAAACCTCAGTTTTCCGTCAGCAGCGTCAGCAGCTCCGGCAGATCATCGGGGCTGCCGAAGTGCCTAAGAGCCTGCCGAGTTGGAGAGCGCTCATGGGCAAGATCGGCAAGATCAAGCGCCTAAAGATCTTCGATTCACCGGAGGCAAAGGGCTTGAACTATCAGAGGATGTTGGAACCCGGAAGCGTCTCCATCCTCGATTTGAGCGATACCGAGTCGCCGCAGATCAGGAACCTTGTCATTGCTGAGTTGCTCCGCGGTGTTCAGGTTCAGCAAGAGCAAAATTATCGAATCTCAGTCGCCCAAGGGCGTCAAGTCAGCCCGACTCTTATCTTTATCGAAGAGGCTCACGAGTTTCTGTCAGCGCAACGGATCCAGAGAATGGAGGTCCTTTTCCAGCAGGTTGCACGCATCGCCCGCCGCGGACGAAAGCGCTGGCTCGGACTGGTTTTTATCACCCAACTTCCTCAGCACCTTCCCGACGAAGTCCTTGGGCTCATCAATAATTGGATTCTGCACAAGATCGGCGATGCTAATGTTGTCAGCCGCCTCAGACGTTCTATCGGTGGCATCAGTGACGCTCTCTGGAGGCACCTGCCCTCCCTTGCGCCGGGACAGGCCATCGCCTCCTTTACAAGCCTAGCTCGACCGCTAGAGATCAGCATCGACCCGACTTCCTGCAAACTGCTGATGGTGGAATAGAGGGAGATTCCATACTGGAAGGACTGGCACTTAATTGGCAAATCTCTTTTCGTGTCGCTCTGCCAGGTTTCATTTGGCGCAGTGAAGATCTTGTTTTGGCATCAGAAGTATAATGTTATTGTGACTGAGGGTCAGAAGTGACAAATAAATCTATATATACAAAGGCTCTCACTCTCTACCTCCTTTCATCGGAGGTAAGAGATCCCCTCGATGCAATCGCAAATAGTCTTCCTATTCCAGATCTTTATAGCCTTAATGTGATTCCTGGCATCGAGTGGGCGCTCTGTATCAAGAACTCAAATGGAAAACGGCCTGAGTGGTCAAATTTTTTCAGAAATTTTTTTGAAATCGAGAAATTCGGACTTAATTCGTCGGTCTCTGCAGTGCTCGTCATCCCTAACTGCGGGAGGCATTGGGCGGTCACGTTTGGGCATGGGCGCTTCCTCCTCCGAGAAGGCATAGTGGAGGAGCGGTTTGGTCTCCGAACCGCGCTCAATGCCGTCGACCGTGAAAAGATTAGAGCCATAGATAAGGAGACCTTCGACTCCTTTGCTTCTCAAGCTCGCCAGCAAGCCACGGATGACACCGAATTTGGAAATTTTGGCGTGAATGTTGACCGTGACTTGCTCTATGCGGTTACAGGGGTACCTCGTGAATCGAAACTAGGTCGTCGGCTGTCCGGTAAGGATGCACTTTGCACGTCAGTTAAAGTGCCCATCACCGGCCTCCCTGAGTACCTATCGCTAGTCTTCTCGGTCTATGAAAGCGGCGCGTACAAGGATGAGGGCTTTGGTTGGGTAGACAATCTTTATGAAGTGCGTGATAAGGCGCAAAAGAGACAACTTGATGCTCAACTTGTAGAAGACCTTCGTGCGAACCGGATTCGCAATGCATGGCTGGCGGCGCCAGAAATTTTAGATTGGCAAAAAGTGATGGGCTTTAGTTATGCTAATCCTAGTCCGCCGTTCTCCATAGGGGATGTGCACCTCTCGACATTTCTAAGCTCCTTTCAGTTACGCGGAATTAACCTAGACGTAATAGCCCTTAAGCGCAGCCGAGTTGTCTGCCTTAACCACGACGGTGAAACGATCCATCGCTGGAATGCTTACCGCTGTCTCTATGCTGAAGTCGCTGTTGAAGGAAAAATATTTTTATTAACAAATGGTCATTGGTACAAGATTAGTGAAGAGATTGTAACGGATGTCGAGAGATGGTACGAGAAGCTGATGATCGATACTACCCTGCTGCCTGAGATGAAGATGAAGGAACGTGAGGATGACTACAACAAAAGACTTGGCATGGGGGGAGTTTACCATCTTTTCCACGGCAACTTAGTTTACCTGCCGAACAATCGCGGAACCATAGAGTTCTGTGACTTAGCGGCGCAGAGAGAAGGGTACTTTGATTTAATTCACGTAAAACGCTTTGGGCCATCCAGCAAATTGAGTCACTTGTTTTTTCAAGGTACGAATTCGGCAAGACTCTTCCGCACTTCTCCGGAGTTTCGCGAGGCTCTGAGTAGCTCCGCTTCGAGACTCGGCGAAATTTCTAAGCGTCTTTTATCGGAACCGCCGCGGCTAGGTTATCGGGTGGTTTTCGCCATAGCGAGCAGCTCAACGACTCGCCTCGAACTTCCTCTCTTCTCCAAGCTTTCCCTTAGGCAAGCTCTCCGTGAGCTGGAGGGGCTTGGCTTTAGAGTCGCCGTCGCGAAAATCGCGGCCCCAGAGGAGGAGAGAAAAATGAAAATAGCAAAGCGATCACGAAAGACCTTTTGAAAACTCGGGACTGCCGCACTTTGGTAGTGCATGTTCCCTCAGCGCGCTTCTCCTCGGGCTTCTGCTGGAACGGCCGAGCACCGCGTTACCGCGACCTTCAGGTCGCACGAAATCGGGACGGTCTGCCAACCCAGGGCGGTGCCTGGGCTTGAGGATCTCGACCCGTTGGCCCGACCTCCGCCCGTGTGGGGAGCCGGCCGTCTACCTTCTGGGACCTGCGGCGCCCAGCCGGGCCTCCCCTTGCCCTCCTCTCGACATCAGATAGTAAACCAAGCACTTCTGGGCGGTCCATGCGGAAGCCCTGGGGGCGAGCCGGTTTAGAGGCTGATGCTATCGTTGCGAGGGAGGGCTTTCCATGCAGGCGGCTACCTTCTGGCGAACTGTTATCAGGGACCACTCTGGCCTTCTTGAGCATGCGCTCCAGATCCTCGAGGAGACCGGCGCCCGGTACTGCATTATCGGCGACCAAGCGGTCAACGCCTACGCCGAGCCGGTCGTGAGCCTTGATCTCGACTTGGCTCTCGCCCCTGGCGAGATTGAGCACCTCGGGGCGCTGTTTGGGCCTCCAATCCGGATCGAGCGCTTCGAGCATTCGGTGAACTTGTCCGCTCCCGATTCGGACCTGAGGATCCAATTTCAGGTCGATCCCCGGTATCACGAGTTCCCCGAACACGCCGAGGTGCGCGACGTTCTCGGTCACCGGCTGCCGGTCGCGAGACTTGAGGATGTCTTGCGCGGCAAAGTCTGGGCGGCCGGCGATTCCAGCCGGCGCGCCAGTAAACGGCAGAAGGATCTGGCCGATATCTCTCGGCTCCTCGAAGGGCATCCCGAGTTGCGCGAGTTGGTGCCGCAGTCAATTCTGCTACGGCTGATCGAGTAGCGGAAGGGCGCCTTGGCTAGGATAGCTGTGAGCTCACACTCTCCTCCTTGCCATCGCAAATCTCCGGCATCTCGCCGCAGTTTGCGACGAGACGGTGGCTCCCCTGTCGGGGCCTGTTTTTCGCGACGACGGTCTACTCCAAGACAGCTCCCGTCTCCCTCCGTCGGAGATTCCGTTGCGACGGCTGGAGCTATCTTGCGACAGCTAAGATCGCTCAGGCCCCTCCCGCCGCACCGCGCTCTCATGCCACCGTCGCAGCACGAGATACGAAACCCCCGAGAGCAGCGCGTACAGGAGCACCCCCGAGCCGGCCAGGAGGGCGAGGGCGGCGAACATGCGCGGAATGGCCAGGGTGTAGCCGGCTTCGAGAATGCGGTAGGCGAGGCCGGAGGCGGCGCCTCCCGTCCCGGCGACGAATTCCGCAACCACGGCGCCGATCAGGGCCAGGCCGCCGCTGATCCTCAAGCCTCCCAGGAAGTAGGGGAGGGCGTTGGGCAGGCGGATGAAGCGGAGCACCTTCCAGCGCGAGGCGCCGTAGAGGCGCATCAGGTCGAGCAGGTGGTGGTCGGCGCTCTGGAGGCCCAGGGCCGTGTTCGCCGCCACGGGGAAAAAGGCGACGAGAAAGGCGCAGAGGACGAGGGCGAGACGGACGTCTTTGACCCAGATCAACAGTAGCGGCGCGATGGCGACCAGGGGCGTGACCTGGACGATCACTGCGAAGGGGAAGAGGCTCCGTTCGATCCACTTCGCCTGGATGAGGAGCACGGCCAGGCCCCCTCCCAGGACGGCCGCGGCGAGCAGCGCTTCGCCGGTGATAGCAAGGGTTTGCAACAGCGACGGGTAGAGCACAGGCCAGTCGTCCCGCAGCGCCGCGGCGATGCGCAGCGGGCCGGGCAGCAGGTATTCCGGGATGTGGCGCAGCCGCACCACGGCCTCCCAGGCGGCGAGGGCGAGGACGGTGACGACGGCCGGCGGCAGGGCGTTGGCGAGGAGGCGCTTCATGCGAGCGCCTCCGCCAGCCGCTCCGAAACAGCCCGGCAGGTGTGCAGGTAGTCTTCGGAGCCTCGATAGGCCGGCCCGCGGGGCGTCGGGGCGTCGACGGCGATCTCGCCCATGATGCGGCCCGGCCGCGCCGAGAGCACCGCGATCCGTGTGGCCAGGTAGGCGGACTCGTAGACGCTGTGGGTGACGAAGACGACGGTGAGGCTCTCTCGTTTCCAAAGATCAAGGAGCTCGTCGTTCAGCTTCCAGCGGGTGATCTCGTCGAGCGCTGCGAACGGCTCGTCCAGCAGCAGGAGCCGCGGCCGGGCCGCGAGCGCGCGGGCGATGGAAACCCGCATCTTCATCCCCCCGGAAAGCTCCCGCGGATAAGCCTTCGCAAAGCCGGCGAGCCCCAACCCTTTGAGCCTCTCCGCCACGCGCCGGCGGATCTCGACGCGCGGCAGGCCCAGGAGCCTGAGCGGCAGGGCCACGTTGTCTTCCACCGTGGCCCAGGGCATCAGCGTCGGCTCCTGGAAGACGAAGCCCACGGCGTGCGGCTCCGGCAGGCGGCGCTCGACCGAGCCGGCCGTGGGGGCAGTGAGCCCCGCCATCAGGCGCAGCGCCGTGCTCTTGCCGCAACCCGAGGGGCCGAGCAGCGCGAGGAATTCGCCCGCGGCCACGGTGAGATCGAGCCCGGCGAGCGCCTCCGTGCCACCGGCGAACCGCTTGCCGGCCTGGCGCAGCCGGACGACCGGCTCAGGGACTGGAATGGGGGACACGGGGAGCACGGGGATTCTTGAGCTCCATGCCCACTTTCTTGTCGACGAAACGCAGGGTGTAGGCCTTGGAGAGATCGATCGTGGGAGGGTAGACGCCGGCCCGGATCATCGCGCTGGCGAACGATTTCCAGCGGGCGTCGGTCATGGCGCCGATGCCGAGCGTCAGGGCGTCCCCGGAATCGACCACTCCGTGCTTGCGCATCGCCGCGATGCCGTAGGCAACGAGGTCCGCGGTCATCTCTGGATTGTCCCGCCGGATCAGCGCGTTGGCCGGCGCCGGATCGCCATAAAGATAGCTGTACCACCCCTCGATGCTCGCGTCGACGAAGCGCTGCACGAGATCGGGCCGGGTCTCGACGAGCTTGCGGAGGCATTCGATCGTCGTCGAATAACTGTCGAAGCCGTGGTCGGCAAGGATGTGGACGACCGGCTTGATCCCTGCTTTTTCGAGCGTATAGGGCTCGCTCGTCAAATAACCTTCCTGAATGGTTTTCTTGTCGGCCAGGAAGGGCGCCATGTTGAAGGTGTAGGTGCGGATCTGGTCGTCCGTATAGCCGTAGCGGATGCGCAGGAAGTTCCAGAACGTTGCGCGGGCGGACGGCGCTATCAGGATCGGCTTGCCCCTGAGCGCTTCGAGCGAGTCGTTGCCCTGGCCGGGGTGGGCGATGAGCACCTGCGGATCCTTTTGGAAGATCGCCGCCACGGTGACCACGGGCACCCCGGCCTTGACGTAGTTCAAGGCCGCGAACGAGCTCGCGCCGACGTTGAAATCGACCTGCCCGGCCGCCAGGAGCTGGGGGTTGTTGACCTGCGGCCCGCCCATCCGCAAGGTGACGTCGAGCCCGTGCCGCCGGTAGATCCCCATCGCGATCGCCTGATAGAAACCCCCGTGCTCCGCCTCGGCCTTCCAGTTCGTGGCGAGCGTCACCTTGTCGAGCGCGGCGGCGGGGGCGGGGGCGAGGGTGGCTGCAAGGAGGCCGGAGGATAGGACGTGGAGAAACAGAGGCAGGCGCACGGGGCGGATGCTACCACGGCGTCCACGGCAGGCCGGACCGAGCCGCCGAGCGCCATTGACGGTCCGCGCGGGAAGGGGGTAGTCTGCGGGTCACTATGACAACAACGAGGAAGGCTCTTCGGAAGGGTTTTATGGATTGCAGATTTCAGGGGCTTGGGCCGTGTCCGTCGCGCCGGGGGGCGGTCCTCGGGCTCGCGGCCTTGGTGCTTCTGCTTGCGGCCTCGGTGCCGGCCGGAGCCACCGTCATCACCCCGGCGCCGTCGGATTTCACGATCGCCGAAGCCTCCCAGTTCAGCGGCGAGGTGGCGATGTTCACCGACGACAACGACGCCGCCAGTACCAGCGATTTCACCGCCACCATCGACTGGGGCGACGGCTCGCCGGTGACGGCGGGCACCATCGGCCAGAGCGACACGATCTTCCTCGTCCTCGGCGATCACACCTATGCCGACGAGGGCACTTTCACCGTCACGGTGACGATCTCCGACGTGCCGCCCGGCACCGGCACCGCCACCACGATGTCGACGGCCCTGGTGACTGAAGCGGACTCCCTCTCGGGGATGTCGACTGCCTTCTCGGCCCCCGCAGGGGTGAGCTTCACGACCGTCGTGGCCACATTCACCGATGCGCTCACTTCGGCCGTCGCCGGCGATTTCACGGCCACCATCGACTGGGGCGATGCGACGACGTCGGCCGGCACGGTCGCCGCCACGGGGCCGGGGACGTTCCAGGTCAGCGGCACGCACACCTACGCTGGCGCGGGCAACTTCTCGGTCGTCGTGACCCTGGCCGACGATCCGCCCGGCACGGCCGTTGCCCAGGTGACCAGCATGGCCCACGTCGCGAGCGGCCTGTCCGTGACCGCGGCGGGCTTCACGACGCCGGAGAACACGTCCTTCACGGGCACCGTCGCGACCTTCTCCGACTCCAACACCTCCAATACGGCGGCGGCGTACACGGCCACCATCAACTGGGGAGACGGCACGACGACCGCCGGCGTCATCACCGGCGCCTCGGGCTCGTTCACGGTCACCGGCACGCACAGCTACGCAGACGAGGGGAGCTTCTCCTTCACGGTGACGGTCACGCAGACCGGGGCCGGCGGGATGACGGCCAGCGGGACGGCAACCGCCACGGTGACCGAGGCCGACGCGCTGTCCGGGTCTCCGGTCACCTTCTCGGCCCAGTCGCAATCCTCGTTCACCGGCGTGGTGGCCACCTTTACGGACACCTCGACGGCGAACGTGGCCGGCGATTTCACCGCCACCATTAATTGGGGCGACGCAACCACGACCCCCGGCACCGTGACGGGCGGAGGCGGCACCTTCCAGGTCTCTGGCACCCACACCTACGCGAACCCCGGGGTGTACAGTGTCGTGGTCACCCTCAGCGACGATCCTCCGGGCACGGCCACGGCGACGGTGACCAGCACGGCGAACGTCACGGCGCCGATCGCCACCGTCCCGACGCTCGACCTCAGGGGCCTGCTCCTGTTGGCCCTGACCCTGGGCGCCGCCGGCTTCTACTTCCTGAGCCGGTCCTGAAGCGGGCTGTGATGAGGGCTCGGAGGCGAGCCCTCATCACCCGGTGCCCGTGGTCACCGTGGCGGCGATTTTTCAGAAGGATCCACAAGTGCTCATCGCCCACCCGGGGCAGGGCAACAACTCGCTCGAAGCGCTCAGGCGACCCAGCGGGACCACGAGCTGGCGCAGTGACCGGTAATTCGCGATCGCAAGAGTTTGAATCATGGGCGCGAAGACTACTACACGGCCAACCTGGCCCAAGCCTTGCAATTCTATCGAAATCATCTGCCACATAAGGGCGATGTGGAGGGAGCCGCGGGGCGCCGCCCGTCTTAAAAGGAGTCGATGGATGCGCTATGGGATGAACGCACAGGCTGACCAAAATTGGCAGCGGGGTAACAAATTTTCTCCCCTTGGATACTTGACCGAGCTCTGTTTCAAATTGCTGACCCTGGCCTTGGTGGGCCGACAAGGCGCTCACGTCCCCAGTCTGTCGGAAGTGCCGAGCGAGCCACCCCGCCGGAAGATGCCGCTGTAAACCTGACAGCGGCTCGGGCGCCCGTCCAGGGCGCCCGGTTCGAGAAGTCCCGCAACTTTCCTCCGGTCGTTGCGTAACGCTACGGGTAGGAGGATCTCTGTGCGCCCATCTCTTACTGCCTTGTGTTGTCTCAGCCTGTTTGCCGGAGCTCACGCCTACGCTCAAGCCGCTCACGAACCGTCTCGCAAGGAGATGCTGGAGCACGACGGCATCGTCTGGGGGAGCGCCGCGGCGTGGGGCGTTCCCTTCCAGGAAAACCTCGGCGAGGATGCGAAGATCGCCGGGCTCAGCCGGGTCTGGATGGAGGTGAAGCTCAACTTCCCCCATTTCGCAGAGGTTTCCGACCTCGACTGGGACAAGACGTACGTCGACTTCCTGCCGAAAGTCCGGGCGACGACGAGCACCTACGAGTACTACCGGCTCCTCCAGCAGATGTGCGCGCTCCTCAAGGACGGGCACACCGAGGTCTTCCTGCCGAAGGAGCTGGCCGAGCGCATGGAGGCCGACCTTCCCCTACGGACCGAGCGGATCGAAAATCGTGTCTTCGTCACGCGTGTCGACAGCAAGGCTCTGGAAGAGAACGGCCTCACCGCGGGTCTCGAGATCCTCAAGATCGACGGCATGCCCGTGCACGAGTACGTCACGAAGAATCGTCTTCCTTATCTCGCGAGCAATTCCCCCCAGCACGTCCTGGTCAAGGCCTACTCGTACGGATTGCTCGCCGGGCCGCGGGAGCGCCCGGTTGCGGTTGAATTGCGGTCGAAGGACGGCCGAGTGACCGAGAAGAGCCTTGCCCGCGGCGCCTATCCCGACGCGACAAGCCTCCCGGTTCTCACCTACCAAAAGCTCGCGGGAAACCTCGCCTATATCGCCATCAATACGTTTAACAGCGAGGACGCGCAAAAGGAATTCGAGAGACTCCTGCCCGAGATCCGCGGCAGCGAGGGGTTGATCCTCGACGTGCGACAGAACGACGGCGGCAGCGGCGTGATCGCCTACAACCTGATCGGTCATCTCACCGACAAGGAGTTCGCGACGCCGCCCTGGAAGAGCCGGGAGTACGTCTCGACGCTGCGCGTCTGGGGCGAGGCCGGAGGGTGGTACGAGTCGAAGCCCGCGACGTGGGCCGGCAAGCCGAACGATTTCTATGCGAAGCCCGTGGTGATGCTCATCGGCCCCCGCTCGCTGTCGGCGACCGACGTGTTCGCCGAGACCTTCCGCCGCTTGAAGCGGGGCAAGCTGATCGGCGAGCCGACGGGCGGCAGCACGGGAGATCCCCTCGCCTTCGCCCTGCCGGGAGGCGGCTCCGGCCGGGTGGCGACGTCGACGGACGCCGGCGAGGGCCTGATCGGGAAAGGGGTCCAGCCCGATGTCCTCGTGCCGCGGACGGTCCAGGACTTCCTCGCCGGCCGCGACGCGGCGCTGGAGGCGGGGATCGCCGAGCTGAGGAAGGGCTCCATGCGATAGACTCCCCCTGCCAAACCGAGGATGGGCCGATCGCTGGAGAGGACAGGGGGGCCTTGTGATCCGCGTACAGAACGTAGTGAAGAAGTTCGGGGATTTCACCGCCGTCGACGACATCTCCTTCGAGGTGCAGACGGGTGAGATCTTCGCTTTCCTGGGGCCGAACGGCGCCGGCAAGACCACGACGATCAAGATGCTGACGACGCTGCTCCGGCCGACGAGCGGCAAGCTGGAGATCAACGGGCTGGATCCCACGGTGCAGCAGGAAGAGGCCCGCAAGCAGTTCGGCATCGTGTTCCAGGACCCGAGCCTGGACCAGGACCTCACGGCCTGGGAGAACATGGACCTGCACGGTGTGCTGTATCGCGTGCCGCGAGACTTGCGGCGCCAGCGCACGGAGATGCTGCTCACGCTGTTCGACCTGTGGGAGCGGCGCAAGACCGCGGTGAAGGAGTTCTCCGGCGGCATGAAACGGCGTCTGGAGATCGCCCGCGGCTTCCTGCACACGCCGAAGATCCTGTTCCTCGACGAGCCGACCCTGGGCCTGGACCCACAGAGCCGCAACCAACTGTGGAGCCACGTGAAAAGCCTGAACGAAACGGAGAAGGTCACCGTCTTCCTGACCACGCACTACATGGACGAAGCCGACCGCGTGGCGCAACGGATCGCCGTAATCGATCATGGGCGGATCGTGGCCCTGGGATCGTCCCAGGAATTGAAAGCGAAGACGAATACCGGATCGCTCGAAGAGGCGTTCCTCGCCCTGACCGGCACGACGATCCGCGACGAGAGCGCCAACGCGACCGATCGCATGCGCCAGGTGGCCCAGATGTGGAGGAGACGCTGATGAGCGCGATATTCATCCTGTGGTTGCGAGAGCTGAGGAGGTACACGCGGTCGCGTGTGCAGATCATCGCCTCCCTGGGCCAGCCGCTGCTCTATCTCCTGGTGTTGGGTTTCGGCTTCGGACCGGTGTTCCAACGGGCGGGAGGCGGCAGTTACCTGCAGTTCGTGGCGCCGGGCGTGATCGGCATGGTGGTCCTGTTCACCTCGATCTTCTCCGGCATCGCCCTGCTGTGGGACCGCCAGTTCGGCTTCCTGAAAGAGACGCTGGTCGCGCCGGTGCCGCGCATCCTGGTGATGATCGGCCGCACCCTCGGCGGCGCGACCGTATCGATGTTGCAGGGCACGCTGATGGTGATCGTCTGCCTGATCGCCGGGTTTCGTCCCACGAACCTGGCCCTGGTGCCGCTGGGCATCCTCTTCATGCTGATGATCGCCATCGTGTTTAGCGCGCTCGGCGTCGCGATCGGTTCGAGCCTGAAGGACATGCAGGGCTTTCAACTGATCATGAATTTCCTGGTGATGCCGATTTTCTTTCTCTCGGGCGCGTTGTTCCCGCTGAACAACCTGCCGAAGGCGTTGGCCTTCGTGACGCGGCTCGATCCGCTGTCGTATGGCGTGGACGGCCTGCGAGGTGCGTTGATCGGAGTCACGCACTTCGGCATCGCGACCGACGTGGCGGTCCTCGCAGGCGTTGCCGTGGGCCTGCTCTACCTGGGCGCCTGGCGCTTCTCGAAGATCGAGGCCTGACGCGTTTGCCGGGCGAGCCTAGGGCTGATGAGCGGGCCCTTCTGCAGCTCCGCGGCCTGCTTGCGGAGCCGGTCGGCCTCCTCCATCAGCGCTTGGCGCTCGCCGGCATCCGAGGTCAGCCCAGCTTTGAGCTCGAGCCAGCTTTTGTACTGCACCGCTTCCAAGCCATCCGCCTTGGCGGCCATCGCGGCCTGTAGCCCGATCTCGATGTCCTCAGAGCGGTGCTCCGGCGCCGGGCCGGGTCGGCGCCCGGGCTCCAGACGAAGGCGCTGACGCTGGTGAGGCTTTCATAACGGCTGGGACCGTGATCCTCCAGGCGCCACTTGCGGGGCCTGAGCTGCGCGGCGAATTCGGGGTTCTGCTCCAAGAACTTCGAGAAGATCGGGCCGGAGCCGAAGGGCGCGCCTTCCATCTGGAAATTCACGGTCATCACATAATAGACCGGCACCGGCTGGCCCTCCCGCTTGAACTTCCACGTCTTGACGGCATCCAAGGCCGCCTGACTGAGCCCCATCGGCAGGACCTTGAGCACCTTCGCGTCCGTGACGTCGCCATGCTCGTCGATGACCGCTTCCAATATGACGGTGCCCGTCACGCGGGCCCTACGGGCGAGTTCCGTGTAGACCCGGCTTCGTGCTCGAAAGAATCTCCGGCCGGGAGACATCGGCCGTCGACCCGATAAGGCGACCCGCCCGCCTTCGTCACCTCCTGCGAGATGGCTGGCATCGCAAGGCCTAGGAGGACGAGGAAGGCAATGGCGGTTGAGGATGCGTTCAAGAAGCGCGGGGTGCCCTTTCCCGGCGCCCGTTCTGCCATGATCTTTGCTTTCAGTCGCCTCTTGAATAGCTCGACCCCCCTCGCAAATTCAAGCCCGGCGGGGGGTTGCAAGATAGGCCCTGCTTTTTCCGTCTTGATGGGGTGGAGGGAGAGCGCCGATGGACGGCGGTCTCGAGCTCTTGGGATCGCCATGGCCACCCAACACGATAAGATCTTCAAGCAACTGCTGCGAGTTTTCCTCGAGGGCTTCCTGCGCTTGGTCGCGCCGCAGGCGCTGGAACGGCTGGACCTGTCGGCGCCTGGACTTCTGGACAAGGAGCTCTTCGCCGGAGGTCCCCACGGCCGCCGGCGCGAGCTGGACCTGCTCGTCCGCGTCCGCACCCGCGACGGTCGTCGTCCGCTCCTGATTCACGTCGAGATCGAAGCCCGGGCCAGCCGGGGAATGGCGGAGCGCCTGTGGCGCTACCGCAGCCAGATCCAGGCCCGCTACGACGCGCGGATGCTGACCATCGCCTTCTGCCTGAAGCGTGGTCCCGGCGTCAACCTGGAGACCTGGGAGAGCAGCCTCGGCGCAGACTTCCCGGAACCGCGGTATGTCTCCTTCGGGCTCGCCGGGTGCCGCGCCGCGGACTATCTGGACCGCCCGAGCCTGGGGCCTCGCGGCCCTCTTGGACCCCGGCCCCTGGAGCCGCGCCGAGCTGAAGATGGCCTGCCTGCGCCGGATCGCCGAGCTGAGAGGCCGGCTCGACCCCCTACCTACTTGTCGACTGCGTGGAAAATCATCTAGAATTGGAGCCCTGGGAGGTTGCGGAATTCGAAGCGCTTTGCTCCCAAAGGGAGAACCAGGAGGTGCGAGCGATGAAGATGACATGGTCGGCCGTTGGCTGGGAGAAGGGGTGTAGGGAAGGGAAAGACGAGGGGCGCAGGGAAGGGGTGGAGGAGGGAAATCCAGCGGGGCGCCAGGCAAGTCCTGCTCCACCAACTCGGGAAGCGCTTTGGGCCTTTGCCCGAGACCGTCCGCCGTCGAGTCGAGGCGATCGATTCCCTGGATCTGCTGACACCGCTTTCCGAGCGTCTTCTCTCCGCCCACTCCCTCGAAGAGATGGGCCTCGCCTAGGAAACAAGCTCCAGCTCCCTTCTCCCCCGGCGTGCCGAATCCCCGGACTATGCGCCGAACTCGTCTGGCATTCCGCGGGGTAGCCTTCCCGTTCCAGGAAGGCGGCTGCGCGGCCTGGGGTCCCCTTCCGGTGCCGGAGTGCCCGAAATGTAGCTTCTTGCTCTGAGACGCGATAAAGGCGTCGCGCGATTAGGGTCTTAGGGTCTAAACTGGAGTCCTGTTTAGAGAGCTCTCGTTGAGGTAGTATTATGCAGTGCGCAAACACATGAAGCTTACTCGCCGAACTGCAAAAGGACTTCGAGGTGTGACCGGCGGTGAGAGTGCCGCTCGGAGCGAGAACTTGCGTGTTGGCCGTGAAGCCGGAAAGATCTGGAGCCCAATCCGCAGTCGTTTCATAGTTGACACTCCTGAGGAGGCTGTTCGCCAAGAGTACCTATGTTTGCTCGTCAACGAGTACGCATTTCCCCTGGAACAAATCGAAGAAGACGTTTCTGGGGCCGACGGCCACGTGGACTTCGTCGTTTGGAGGACGCTTGAAGATCGGCAGGCCGGTAGGCCTCCGCTCATCGTTGTTCAGTGCAAAGCAGAAAACGGCACGATCGCGCCAAGCTCCTATCTGGATGGCGAGCGTTTTGCGCGCTGGGTAAAAGCCAAATTTCTTGTCACACATAATCGTCGCGAGACCCGTTACTGGAAAGTAGGACAGACTGAGGAGATTGAGAACATCCCAGACGCGGAGGCGACCGACCGCGAGATCAATGATCTTCTCTCTAAGCTCAAGACATTCAAAGAGGAAGAGTTCGCTGAGGTCCTTCAGCGCTGTCACAACATTATCCGGAACCGAGAAAAGAAAGACCCCGCAGCTGCCTTTGATGAGATTGCCAAAATATTGTTCGTAAAAGTATGGGTGGAACGGCAGCTTAGAAAAAAGAAACATCGCGAGAACCTTTTTAGTGTAAAATTTCTTGAGACGCAGATCGTTGATAATCCATTGGAGGAAATGTTCCAGCAGACTAAGACAGCCTTCAAAGCGGACAAGATATTCGCACCGGGTGAGCGCATCAATCTTAAACCAGCAACAGGGAAAGAGATTGTAGCGGAGCTCGAAGCCTATAATCTGTCGGGCACAACCGAGGACGTTAAAGGAATTGCGTTCGAGCGATTCCTTGGCCGAACATTTCGCGGCGAGATTGGCCAGTTCTTTACGCCACGTCCAATCGTCCGCTTCATGGTTGAGATGGTCGAACCGAGGGAAGGAGATGTGGTCTGCGACCCGGCTAGCGGCTCAGGCGGTTTTCTGATCCAATTCTTTGAGAATGTCCGCGACCAAATACTTTCGGACGCGGACCACCAGTATCAGGTGTACAAGAGCGAGCTCGATGGGAAGATCAGTCTCTCCGCCAAAAGGAAGGCTCAACTCCTTCGAGAAAAATGGGATTCTATTCAACAGACCTTGGATCCAATGAAAGAGGACTCACGGCTCTGGCGCCTTTCAAACCGCTCGATCTACGGCGTCGATGCCAACGAACGAATGGCTCGCACGAGCAAAATGAACATGATCCTACACGGCGATGGCCACGGCGGGGTTCATCACTGGGATGGATTCCTAAACATCAACGGTATCTTCGAAGGTCGCTTTGATGTAATCCTAACGAATCCACCATTCGGTGCCAATGTTGAGCCGTCGGATCGGATCACTCTGCCTAATGATCCGGATCTTGAGGATAACGATCATCGCTACATTCGTGCCTATGGTGATGTCTATCGTACGGCAGTGGATCGGGTACGGGCCGCCGAGGGTCAGTCTATTGCGAGCTTGTTTGAACTTCCAAAACGAGGGCCTGCAGGAAAGGTTTTGAAGATCAAGACTGAGTTTCTCTTCATTGAACGCTGTCTTTCGCTCCTCAAGCCCGGTGGGCGCCTGGGAATTGTTCTGCCGGAAGGAGTCTTCAATAACCCATCGCTTGCATACGTTCGCGAGTTCGTCCAAGAACGTGCTTTCGTTCGGGCTGTCGTAAGTCTCCCGCAGGAGGCGTTCTTGTCTTCGGGCACGAGCGTGAAAACGTCACTCCTATTTCTCCAGAAATTTACAGAGGATGAAGCATCTGCGTTCTCAAGAAGCAAAGCTGGAGAAGGACCGCTATTTGACTACCCGGTCTTCATGTACGAAGCCGAGCGAGTTGGTATCACTGGTACTGGACAGGAGGACGATAACGAATTGTCCCCGAACCCAAGGAAACCCCGTGGGCTTCAAAAGACGTGTCTGGAAATATACCGAGAATTTCGCTCTAATCCGCAAAAATTTCTCCTGCCTCAGCACAAGCAATGAGCGTTTCCATTCCTGTGTTACCTCGTGTCTTCGCTGTCCGATCCAGTCTCTTGACACGATGGGATCCGCCGAGTTTTCACAATATCGCCTGGGGCTGGCCCAAGTCGATCATGCGGCCGATCGGAACTCTGCTTGAGCAACGACGTGAGAAAGTCGATCGCAGTAAAGTGAGTTTCTCCGAACTCCAGCCAATCACTATCCACTTTGATGGCTCCATCGATCGCCGAGTGTTAGAAGAGGGGCGAGAGTATACGATGGATCTGTGGTACGCCCGACCTGGCGACTTCGTAGTGGCCAAGATTGACCTTAAGAATGGTGCTGTTGCGATTATCCCCGAAGGGTGGAAGAATGTGGTTGTAACGGGCCACTTTGCCGTCTATCGGCCGAGACCAGAGATCTTAGCGCAGTATATCCATCGCGTCGTGCAGGCGCAGTTTTTTAAGGATCATCTTTGGCGGAACAAAGTAGGCGGCGAGGGTAGGAAAGAGGTCAAGCTCGACTTCTTCGAGAATTTGGAAATTCCTCTACTGCCGCTTGCCGCTCAAAAGGCAATTATACGGCACTGGAACAACGAGCGAATTCAGGCTGACAAAGCCATGCGCCGAGCGGCTGACGCACGGAGAGGAATGGACGTTCGGCTTTACGAGCGTCTCGGATTAACCTTAACGGAATCTGCGTCGGCGATCAAGATCTTTGCCGCCGCTTTTTCCGAGATCGATCGTTGGAGTGTCAGTTCGAACCAAGCTAGAAGAGTTGCCCTTGACCTCGATACAGGCCGATATCCACCCGTAGACCTCGGCTCCCTTCTTACGCTGGCCCAGTACGGCACAAGCGAAAAGGCGAACGAAGAACGGAATGGAACGCCGTTAATACGGATGAACAATATTGTCGACGGGCTTCTCGACCTGACGAAACTTAAGTTCGTCGACCTCCCTCTGCCGGAGCGAGCTAAGCTGCTGCTCAGTGACGGCGACATCCTCTTCAACCGTACGAATAGCAAACAACTGGTCGGTAAATGTGCAGTCTTCCATGGGTCGGCCGATTACGTATTTGCTTCCTACCTTATCAGAATCCGTGTCAACCCAAATCTGGGCGTACCAGATTTTGTTTCTTATCTCATCAATTCAGCTGTGGGGCGACAGCAGATCGACGCTCTCTCTCGCCAGATCACCGGACAAGCGAACATCAACAGCGAAGAGCTACGGAGCCTTCGCATTCCACTACCGCCGCCCAGGGTTCAACGCGAGTTGGTGCGGGAGATTGATGGCGGCCGTGCCGAAGTACAAAAGCAAAGACAATTGGCAAGCGAGATATTGCGGCTGGCAGAGTTGGAGTCAGAAGAACTAATTCTAGGTCGGAAGAAAATGGAAGAAGATGACTAAGAAACGAGATATAAAGCCAATAATACTGGAGGGTCTCTACGAGGAGAGTGCCCTAGGAATCTTTAAGCTCATACGCGGTTTTGCGGATCTGCGAGACTTGGCGGAGATTTCTGAGCCCTTTGAAATGACGCCTACTGGTGAGAATCTGGTCCAAGGCCATCAGCGACCGCTGCTTGAGGAGCATGCTGAGGAGATTAAAAACTATATTCTGCAGAGCGACACCCGGTTTCTTCCCGAAGTTATCCTCTCGGTACGCGCCCCAAGCATAGTGGTGCGGCAGCAAGAGCAAAGCGCCACTGGTGGAACGAGCGGGGTGAATGAAATCCGCATCAGACCAGCATCAAGAAGCCCAAAGAGCCCGCTCTATCGCGTGGAAATCGATAGGCCGGCGCTTGACACTCTGCGGGCTGAGCGTCGTATACGCCGGATTGACGGTAACCATCGTTTGCACCTCGCAAACACCTTACCAGATCCCGGAACGGTTCCAACGAAATACCGCGCGAGTTTTTGTTTTATTATTTTGGGGGAACCTGGTGACTTAACAGATGATTATGCCGAATCCCTAATCTTTTACACGTTGAACAAGACCGCGGTATCCGTGGACTCGGAGCATGCTTTACGACTTCTCCTTGATCAGCCGACGGGACTAAGGCCAACCGCCAGCGATGAGTTTGAGCGGAGCCCGGAGCTTCACTTCACCCGCCTTCTTCGCGATAGACTCGCGCACCTACCCACCATTGCGCGCGCTCGGCTTTCGCGGGCCCATCTCACTACAGTTGAGAATGCGGCCAAGAGTATGCTTACGCTCAAGAAGGAGCGCGGAAAAGATCTCGCTAGTTTAAATGCATTCGCGGATGATCTGTTCGACGGGCTAGGGGAAATCATTCCGAGTCTCGATCAGATGCAACCTGGCCTTTGCGATGCCGAATACTTTCTGGAGTTAGTGGCAAGGGTATGGCAGAGAACTCCGGGGGATTCTCCGACGCGAGTTCGCGAGGCGGTCCGTTACCTTAGCGGTATTGGCAATTGGCTCAGACAGCACGACTTGATCAGTATGAGCCCGAGTGCACCCTTTGCGCAACAGATCTTGGACATCTATGATCGCGTGCAGAGTAGGGTGCCAAAAAACATATTTCTAGCGCGGTGGTATCCAGGGGATGATGAAGGAGAAGCTAAGACCCGAGCAAGCCTTCGTTTAGAACAGATCAAGCGCGGTCTCAAAGATTTGAAGGAGGAGGACGGAATCGACTTGAAGCTCATCGACATGGGCACGCAGCCTGGCGGCACGTTTCCCATCCATCAGAAGATGTACGAGGCGATTGAGTCGTCTGACATCATTCTGGTCGATTTAACGGGCAACCGCCCAAACGTTCACGTCGAAGCTGGATATGCTCTCCATAAGTGGGGTGTGGATCGGCTTCTGTTTCTCTTTGAACCAAAAAATGATGGCGACAAGCCGCCCTTTGACTTGAACACGTTTCGGTACGAGGTCATACACCAGGCAGCAGAGATCCCGGGGCTTATTGTCAAGCATGTCCGGGAGATCCTTGTCAACGCAGGCGCATCTGTTGTCTCGCGGTGATTGGGAGAAGCTTTTCGGGTTGCTCCTTGAGAACGTGGTTGCGGATCGGGCGGCTTACCGCGGAGAACCGGAGGTCTGCCGAGCCGCCGTTGCCAAATTGTATGGATGGGCCTGCTTTCAAATACAGGGGTCCTTCCCCTCCATCGCTTCCTGGCGGTTGGGGCGGCTTTGTGCTTTCGGAGACGTCCCGCCGCCGACGACTGCGGAGGGTGGCGTGGACGGGCCGGGACGTCTCTACGGAACCGGTTTCCCCGGCCAGGTCGGGTTGGTTCCTATCGGATCAATCTGCGAGAAGCTTACAACCGGGCACTGCTTACTGAAAGTACCCAGTGACGTCGAGGATCACGTGGGTCTGCGGCGCGGTGCCCGAGTAGTTGCCCCAGAAGGCTGAGATGTCCAGGTCCGCGGGGGGCGACCGGCGAAAGGGGCACGCTCGCCCCGTTGGCGATGGCGAATTCTCCCGTGTTGAAATTGATCGTCGAGGTGCCGGAGAAGCCGGTCGAGGGGTAGACGCCCAGCCAGCCCTTCTGCCACGCAAGCCGCTAGGGGGGATGCGGGTCAGGCTGGCTTGTTTTTCGCAGCTCGGCCGCCTTTTTCTGGAGCCGGCCTGCCTCCTCGAACAAGGCCCGGCGCTCTTCGGCGTCCGAAAACCGTTGCGCTTTGATCTCCAGCAGGTAGCTCTTGTAGAGGATCGCTTCCGTGCCGTCCTCCTGGGCGGCGATCGCGGCCGTCGCGGCCTGGAGTCCGAGCTCGACGTCCTCGTCGCGGCGCTCAGGGCGCAGTGCGGGATCACTGGCCCGTCGCCAGGCGAAGGCGCTGACGCTGTTCAGGCCCTCATAGCGGCTGGGACCTTGACTCACCAGTGCCTTGCCCAAGGCCTCCTGAAATTCACCTTGAACCAGAGCGAGGTAGATCCTGGCCGGGGGAATCCCTGGATCGTCCGCATGCTCGGCGGCCCAGCGCTCCAGGAGATCCGCGGCTTCCTGGTGCTGTTTGCCGCCGAGCTGCGCGGCGAAGTCGGGGTTCCGCTCCAGGAGCTTTGCCAGGATCGGACCGGCGCCGAAAGGCGTGCCGTCGACCTGGAAATTCACCGTCAGGACATAGTAGACCGGCACCGGCTTGTGATCGCGAGTGGCCGGCTTGAACGTCCACGTCTTGACGGCATCCACCGCGGCCTGACTGAGCCCCATCGGCAACCCTTTGAGCACCCGTACGTCGATCACGTTGCCATGCTCGTCGATCACCGCTTCCAAGATCACGGTGCCCGTCACCCGGGCTCTGCGGGCGAGCTCGGTGTAGACCGGGTTCGCGCTGAAGAGGATCTCCGGACGGGAGATGTCGCCGCCGACCCGATAAGGCGGACCCTCCGGCTTGGGCGCCCCCTGCGCGCTCGCTAGCCCGGCGAAGCCGAGGAGAGCGAGGAGCACAAGAGCAGTCAGGGTCTTGCGGGGGGCCTGGAATGTGACGGGCATCGTCGGTGCCTCCTCGGTGCAATCGTTCAGGTCCACATTCTACGGTTTCTCCTCCTCTCCGGTTTTCTCTTCAGCCTTCTTCTTCGAGGCCGGCGGTTGCTGCGGCAGCGGCTTGCGGGGCAGGGGCTCCGGCCTCATGGCGGCGTCGTAGAGGAAGCTCGCCATCACCACGGAGGCCTGCATGAGGTCGTCGCGGTTGAGGTGATCGTAGGTGTCGAGGTTGGTGTGGTGGGTGCGGCTCTCGTAGTCCATCGGGTCCTGGATGAACTGGAAACCCGGCAGGCCCACGCGGTCGAAGGACATGTGATCGGTGCCGCCGGTGGGGTTGGGCGAGAGGGTGGTGACGCCGAGATCGGCGAAGGGCGCGATCCAGGCCGCGAAGATGGGGCGGACGGCGGCGTTCTCCTCCGTGTAGATGCCTCGCACCTTGCCGGTGCCGTTGTCGAGGTTGAAGTAGGCCGCGACCTTGGCGTGCTCGGGCTTGACCTGGATCGGCCAGGTCTCGGTGCGGACGAATTCGGGCAGGTCCTTCTGCTTCGGGTCCGTGTTCTCGGGGCGGGTGGCGAAATGCTGCTTGACGTACATCCGGGAGCCGATCAGTCCCTCCTCCTCACCCGTCCACAGCGCGAAGCGGATGGTGCGCCGGGGCTTGACGCCCAGGGCCTTGAGGATGCGCGCCGCTTCCATCACCACGATGCAGCCGGCGCCGTTGTCCGTGGCGCCGGTGCCGGCGTGCCAGGAGTCGAGGTGGGCGCCGGCCATGACGATCTCGTCCTTCTTGTCAGTGCCCGGAATCTCCGCCACCGTGTTGTAGGCCTGGGGATCGTCGTCATGGTAGCGGGCGGCCACGTCGATCTCGATCTGCGCCTTTTCTCCGTTCTCGACCAGGCGCGACACCTCGTTGTAGTGCTCGGCGGCCATCACCAGCGCCGGCACGCCCACGCTCTCCCCCGGAGTGTAGGAGCCGCCGCTGCTGACCCGGATGATGCCGTTGGTCAGCCCGCTCGGCTCGAGGGTCGCCACGACCTTCTCCTTCTCCAGGAACTCGTTGAGGGCCTTGCGGAGCTTGACGCGCTCGATGCCGCGGCGCCGCCGCTCGTCCCGGCCTTCGTTGTTCGGCGTCCGGAAGGCGGCTGCCTTCTCCAGGTCCGCCGCCGATTGGCGCCGGAAGGCGGGGGTGTCCGGCTCCTCGAACTTCGCCGGGTCTTCGATCAGCAGGACCTTGCCCGCGAGCTTGCCGCGGTAGCGGTCGAAGTCCTTCTCGGACTTGATCTCCACCCGCATGACGTCGCCCCGCACGGGGCCGTTGGTGCCCGGCGCCCAGGCCTTGGGCAGGGCGAAAAGTGGCACGGTCCGCGGCGCGACCAGGCGCACCTGGACGGCGCTGTAGCTCCAGCCTCGGCCGAACGAATAGCCCTCGAGATGGGCGTTGACGAGCCCCCAGCTCTCGAACTGCTTGCGGGTCCATTCGTTGGCAGCCTTGAGCTCGGGCGAGCCGGTGAGGCGGGGTCCGAGCACGTCGATGAGGTGGAAGGCGCTGTCCATCACCTGGGAGCGGTGGAAGCCCTCTTCCCGGATGCGGTTGACCATGCCGAGGTCGACCGGCTCTTCGGCCCACAGGGGGAGAAGGAAGAGGACGAGCAGCAGCAGAATGACAGAGAGGACGATCTTGCGCTTCATGCGGGCTCCTTCCGTCGTCCACGACGGAGTCGAAGTTGGGCGCCGGGTACTCTAACCGAAACCGGGGACGAAGACGGAGACCCACAGGCGCTACTGTGCCCCAGAGGGCCCCCGCCCAAGACCCTCATCACCCCGGCCCTCTTCTCCCGACCCCCGACATCCCCCTCCCCGGGAGAAGAGGGAGACCGGCAAGCCAGCTCCAACCGGGTTCCCCTCTCCCGCGGGAGGGGGTGGGAGGCGTCGGGAGAGGGGACAGGGGTGAGGGTCCTCGGGCGGGGGAGCTCTGAGGAAAGTCAACGCATACGGGACCGAGGACCGAACCTGCTAGGATTACCCGTCTTTTTCAGCGAGGTCGATCCATGAACCGACGCCCCCTAGTCCTGGTCCTCCCAGTGCTGGCCCTCCTGGCGGCAATCCCCTTGGTGGCCGACGGCCCCCGTCCTCTGAAGGTGGACGACATCTTCGCGCTGAAGGGGGTGAGCGATCCCCGCATCAGCCCCGACGGAGCGTGGATCGCCTACACCGTGCGGTGGCTCGATGCCAAGGAGGACTCGGCCGACGCCGACGTCTATATGCTCCCCGTGGGCGGCGGCACGCCCCTGCGGCTCACCTCCAGCCCCAAGGCGGAGACCCGGCCCCGCTTCAGCCCGGACGGCCGCTGGCTCGCCTTCCTCTCCGGGCGCGACGGCAAGCATTCCCAGGTGTGGCTCCTGGACCGCCGGGGAGGCGAGGCGGTCAAGCTGACCGACTACAAGGCCGACGTCTCCGACCTCGCCTGGTCGCCGGACGGCAAGCGGCTGGCGCTGGTGGTGGGCGATCTCGATCCGGACGAGCACGATGACGACAAGGCCGAGGGTTCCGAGGCCGGAGGCGCCGCCAAGACTCCGAAGCCCATCGTCATCCACCGGCTTCAGTTCAAGCGCGACGGCGAAGGCTATCTGCGCGAGCTGCGCCAGCACCTCTACGTCTATGACGTCGAGGCGAAGTCCAGCATCCAGGTCACTTCCGGGCCCTACGACGACTCCGATCCGGACTGGTCTCCCGACGGCCGTTGGCTCGCCTTCACCAGCAATCGCACGAAGGAGCCCGACGCCAACGACAACAGCGACGTCTTCGTCGTCGAAGCGAAGGCCGGGCAGACGCCGCGGGCCGTCACCACCTCGCCCGGCACGGACCGCTCTCCCGTCTTCACCCCGGACGGCAAGTCGATCGTCTACCTCGCCGGCGGCGATCCCAAGGACATCTGGTACGCCACCAACTCGGTGGCCGTGGTGCCGGTGGCGGGGGGAGCTCCCCGGCTGCTGACGCAGTCGCTCGACCGCAACGTCGAGAACCCTCGCGTCTCGCCGGACGGCAAGCTCATCTACTTCCTTCTCGAAGAGGGGGGCAACGAGCATCTCGCCCGCATCCCCGTCGCCGGTGGGCCGGTGGAGCGCACGGTGGACGGGGAACGCACCGTCCAGACCTTTGACATTGGTCCCAAGGGTGAGCTGGTCGTCCTGGAGAGCACGCCCCAGCGACCCTCCGAGATCTCGGTCGTCGAGGGCGGCGCGCTGCGTCCCCTCTCCCACGTCAACGACGAATTCCTGAAGGGGATCCGCCTGGGGAAGGTGCAGCGCATCCAGGCCACGAGCGCCGACGGCACCAAGATCGACGCCTTCCTGACCTTGCCGCCGGATGCGGCCTCTGGGAAGTCCGGGCAGCGGCTGCCCACCATCCTGCGCATCCACGGCGGCCCCACCTCCCAGTACAACACGGGCCTCAACCTTGAATGGCAGATGCTGGCCGCTCAGGGCTATGCCATCGTCGCCGCCAATCCGCGCGGCTCGACGGGCTACGGCCGCGACTTCAGCCGCGCCATCTGGGCGGATTGGGGGCACAAGGATTTCGAGGACGTGATGGCGGCCGTCGACCAGGCGGTGGCCCTGGGAGTGGCCGATCCGGACCGCCTGGGCGTGGGCGGCTGGAGCTACGGCGGCATCCTCACCGACTACGTCATCACCAAGACGACCCGCTTCAAGGCCGCCACCTCGGGCGCCAGCGAGTCCAACCACGTCGCCAACTACGGCACGGACCATTACCAGAAGGAGTGGGAGGCCGAGCTCGGGCTGCCTTGGAAGAACACCGACCTGTGGATCAAGATGTCGCCTTTCTACCAGGTGGAGAAGGTCAAGACGCCGACGCTGATCCTCTGCGGCGGCAACGACGTCAACGTGCCGACCCTCAACTCCGAGCAGCTCTACCAGGCCCTGCGCCGGCTGGGCGTCGAGACCGAGCTGATCATCTATCCAAACCAGAGCCATGGCATCAGCAAGCCGACCTACCAGAAGGACCGCTACGAGCGCTACATCGCCTGGTACGACAAGCACCTGAAGGCGGGGAAGGAAGCAGCGGCGACGAAGGCGCCGTAGGAGGAAGTGGAATGACGATTACAGGGGAGCTGACCCGTTGCTTTCACTGCGGGGGTACGGATCTTGGTGAGCAGGACGTGGAAGAGCTCATCTCGACAGATCGGTACGTGGTGCGGTGCAGGGTCTCCGCAACCGTCTGTCATCGTTGCGGTGAGCGGTATTTCAGCCCTCAGACAGTTCGGGACTTCGAGGCGATCCGAGCTCGGATCGACATTGGGGATCTGAGGGGGCTGCGCGAGGCTGGAAAGCTTCTTGAACCGGCAGCCTGAATCTAGGGCTCTACTACACCAATCTGCGGCTCCGACGCCTCTGCCTCAAGGCGACGGGAGCCGGACCGGTGGCCGCGCCGGCGAGGCCCTCATCACCCCGGCCCTCTTCTCCCAGCCTCCCCCCCGTCCGCCGGGAGAAGAGGGAGAACAGCCAAGAGCGATCCGCCTTTGTAGGACTTTCTGCTCCCCTCTCTCCCGGCCGGCGGGGGGGAGGCCGGGAGAGAGGGGCTGGGGGAGTGAGGGCTTCGATGCGGCGGACAGTGCTCCGTCCACGAGGTCAGTCGGCGTCACCCAGCACCTGCCTATAGACGCCGGACACCCGTCCGTCCGTATACAGAAGTGAGGAATTCGGCCTCCCGGCGTGCCGGTTCTGGATCTTGACCCGGATTGCCATCTTCATTTGTGAGAAAGTCCCCCTGAGATGTACGACCAGTACTACGGCTTCCGCGAGGCGCCTTTCAACATCACGCCGGACCCGCGGTTCCTGTTCTACAGCGACCGCCACCGCGAAGCCTTCAATCACATCCTGTTCGGCATCCGGGAGCGCAAGGGCTTCATCCAGGTCACCGGCGAGGTGGGAGCGGGCAAGACGACCCTCTGCCGGGCGGTGCTCGAAGCGCTGGGGCCGGGCTACGTCACGGCGCTGATCCTCAACCCGTGCATGACCTCTTCGCAGCTCCTGCGCACCCTCCTCACCGAGCTCGGCTTGGAGCCCAAGGACGACAGGGTGGAGTGCCTGGAGGCGCTCAACAAATTCCTCCTGGAGCAGCTCACCGCCGGCAAGGACGTCGTGCTGTTCATCGACGAGGCCCAGGACCTGGGTGCCGAGCTGCTGGAGGAGATCCGGCTGCTGTCGAACCTGGAGACCGACCAGCGCAAGCTGCTGCAGATCGTCCTCCTCGGCCAGCCGGAGCTGCGCGAGAAGCTGAACGACCGGAGCCTGCGCCAGCTCCGGCAGCGCATCACCGTCCGCTATCACCTGACGCCGCTCTCGCGGCTGGAGGTCGAGCGCTACATCCAGCATCGTCTGCAGGTGGTGGGGGCCAACGGCCGGCCGGCCTTCACGCCGTGGGCCATCCGCTCGGTCTTCCGCTACTCGGGCGGCATCCCGCGGCTGGTCAACGCCGTCTGCGACAAGGCGCTGCTGGCCGGGTTCGTGGACGGCACGGACCTGCTGACGTGGAAACAGGTGCGGCGGGCCATCCGGGAGCTGGAGGGGGACTTCACATGAGCTTGATCAGCGACGCCCTGAAGAAGGCCCGGCAGGAGGCCGCGCGGCAGGACTCCCTGCGCCAGAGCCTCCCCTATGCCGTGGGGGCGGCGGACCCGCCGGCGCGGCGAGACCAGTACATGCCCCTGCTCGCCGGGCTGGGCGCCGGCTGCGTTCTCGCCGCCCTGGTGTTCGGGATCGTCTACCTCGGCGGCTGGGGACCCTTCGCCCGGCCGCGGAAAGATGTCGTTCAGGCGGCCGAAACGCCCGCGCCGGTCGCGACCCCGAGAATGGCGTCGGCCGCCGAGCCCGCTCCGGCGCCGCCGGTGATCGAGGAGAGAAGCGAGCCCGCTCGTCCAACTCCGGCTCCGGCCCCCGCGCCGCCTGCGCCTGTCCAGGCGCCGCAGCCCAAGCC
>JBAPYB010000276.1:0-17185 GCA_049284515.1 Thermoanaerobaculia bacterium | reverse complement strand
CGACGTCGCTCTGCGCTTCGGTCCGTGCGAAACGAAACCAGGCGTACAATTTCTCGCGGCCTTTCAGGCCGCAAGGATGGAGCATGCCCTTTTTCCCAGGGCGTCGGCCTTCGGCCTCAGCCCTGGGCTGGGATCTCCCGGCCCGTTGGGCCGGTGGAGAGGTTTTCCGACAGGCTCCTAGATTTTTTCGTGACAGGCCTTGGGGTCCCGCCGAGGCGCCATCCAGATCTGTAATTCCGTCGGCTCACGAGACCACCTATTGCCAGTCCCCGTAGAGTTGGAAGCCGGCCCAGTAGTAGGGGGAGCTGAAGTCCCTGAGCACCCGCTCGCCCGTGTCGCTGGTGATCTCAATGGGGCCGGCGATGAGCTCCCGCTGGGCGGCTTGGAGAGCTTGATCCTTGGGCAAGCCGGCTCGGAGGTGCTTGTAAAAACGGATCATCAGCTCGGCGGTGGCCTGGTCGTTCACGCTCCATAGGCTGGCCATCACGCTCCGCGCTCCGGCGTACTGGAAGGCACGGGTCAGGCCGATCAACCCTTCGCCGCCGAGCTCCTCACCCAGGCCCGTATCGCAGGCGGAGAGAACCACGAGGTCCGCATTCAATCGAACCTGCTCGAAAATCTCCCACACCTGGAGCAGGCCGTTGTCGCGTTGCGGGCCGGTGCCGTCGGGGGGCGTACCCTCGGGAATGGTGAGGGCGATGAAGGAGCCCGAGGGGAGGTGCTCGTCGACAGAGGCGTGGGCGGCGAGGTGGAGGATTCTGGTCTTGGGGTCGAGGCTCTTGATCCGCTCCTCGAGGGCCTCGGGACCGAGGTAGGTGCGGGCGGTGCCTGCTGGAAAGAGGCTGGCGATTTCCAAGACCTCGCGGCGGGTGTAGGGGAGGGGCTGAAAGTCGAAAAGGCCGCGCTCCGCCGCTCCGCGCACAGTGGGGTCGCCCCGTCCGGCTCCGATGGCGTCTTCGGCTGGGAGCGGGTCCGTGGAAGCCTTCTTCAGCGCCGCGAGTCTCTGCGGGTAGACAGGATCACCAAAGGCGGCAAGCTGGAGCGGAGCTTGGGGGGTGTTTTGGTCGCTGGCGGAGTGCCGCCTCTGCTTCAACTCGGCGTAGACGGTGGCGGAGAGCGCGACGTGGAGCGGCTTCCACGCGGCAAGATACTGCGGGCCGTCTTTAGAGTCGCGCACCAGGGCCCCGAAGGGAAGGACGTGAAGGGGGCCGTCGGGCAAGATCAACAGGCGCTCGCTCGCGGCGATTCGATCTGCCACGGGCCCGAGCAGTTCCGTGTAGATGTCCCGGCTGACGGCCTGAAGTTGCGTCCGGCGATGCTCGCCCAGAGAAGACCCCCCTTTAGCCTCGCGTGTCAAACTCAATAACAGCTTCACTCTGGACCGGAAAGCCTCGTCCCCCAGAGGCAGAGTCTTGACTTCCAGACTCCTTTCGCGCGAGAGCGTATAAAGCGCGGTGCGGTCCTTGCCGACGCTGAAGGAAAGGAGCAGCGTTCCCGAGTCGAGTGCCTGCTGTGCTGCCGCGGCGTCGAGGGGCTGGGGATAGCGAAGGGCAGCGAGCCTGGGCGAGGCTTGGCGGATTCGAGCTTCTATGTCTCCTGACTCGTCGTCCAGCTTCTGAAGCTCCTTGCGGGTGGCCTCGATTGCCTCGGAATCGTCCCGAGGATTCAGGCCCGCGAGCTTCTTCAGGGTGCGGTCGTACTGGGCGCCGATCCGACGACGTTCATGATCGAGCTCTTGAGGTATATCCGCTGTGAAGGCTGTATCCCGCTCGGCCAGCATGGTCAAGAACGTCTGGGCGCGGAAGCGTTCCAGGCCATGAAACGCCTCGTCAAAGCGGCTCTGTGCTAAAAGCAGATCACGCAAAGATTGATAGTATGCGCCATGCTGCACCCGAAAGCCGGCCTGGACACTGTACGAGCCTCCCAGCCTGGAAACCTGATGCTCAAGGGTATCTAGGGCTCGACTGTAGAAGTTGCGGGCGCTGTCCAAGAAGCCTCGAGCACGGGCGATATCCCCCAGGTAGCTCAGGATGATAGCCTCTTCGTAGCTCCGGGGAGCGAGGTGCTCCTTGATCCGCAAGGCCTGAAGGAGGTAGTTTTGAGCGCGGTCGAAGTCCTTGCGAACTAGAGACACGTCGCCCAGGTTGAGTAGGCTTGTTGAGGCCGCGAGGCTTTGCGGGGCGAGTCGGTTGCGAATCTGCAGGGAATGAAAGTGATAATTGTAAGCGCGATCCAACTCGCCTCGATCCTCGGCTAGGGCTCCAAGATTATTTAGGCAAGAAGCCACCGAAAGGCTCTCTGGAGCGAGCTGCTCAAAGATTCGGAGAGCCTGAAGATTGTAGCTGAGGGCACCTTCCAAGTCCTTGCGATCTCGGGCCAAAGCGCCCAGGTTGCTGAGACTGTAGGCAACCATGAGACTTTGGGGGGCGAGTCGCTTGCGGATCTGGAGAGCTTGGAAGTAGAAATCGAAAGCACGAATCAACTCACCACGAGCATGGGCCACTGTACCCAAGTTATTCAGGCTGTTGGCAACGTCCAGGCTTTGGGGAGCGAGCCGCTCTCGGATACGCATTGCCTGGAGATGGTAATCGTGGGCGCGGTCCAGCTCGCCTCGATCCAGCGCCAGAGCTCCAAGGTTGTTCAGGCTGTATGCAACGGTAAGACTGTTAGGAGCAAGCTTCTCTTTCATCTGCAGGCTTCGGTGGTGGTAGTCGTCTGCGAGATCCAAATCCCCACGATTGTGAGCCAACAATCCAAGACTGTTCAGACTGTTGGCCACGACGAGGCTCAGAGGACTAAGCTGCATTTGGATATTGAGACCTTGATGGTAGTAGTCGTAAGCGTGTTCTAGATCCCCGCGAGCGCGAGCCGTCATACCTAGATTAAAGAGGCTCTCGGCCATGTCCAGGCTCTGCGGCGCGAGTTGTTCACGGATCCGCAAACCTCGCTCAAAGTAGTCCAGGGCGCGGTCCGACTCTCCGCGAGCCCAGGCGACATCCCCCAGGTGGTTGAGACTCGAGGCCTTACCGAGGCTGGTCGGGCAGATCCGCTGGCGAATTTCTAGTGCAGCCGCGTACGCTTTCTCCGCCTTCTCGTACTCGCTCCGCATCTCGTGCGCTTCTCCGAGCGCTTCCCAGACTGCAACCTGGATGGAAGGGTCGCTGGCACCTAGCGCCTCTCTACACGCCTCGACCGCCTTCCCCCACTCGCCCCTTTCTCCCCAAGCTTCCCCGAGCCGGAGTAAAATCCAGGCTCGCAAGTCTCCGCGACCCTCGCCTCTCGTACTGTCGGTTAGCGACCGCCACGCCCGGACCGCGGCTTCGAGGTCTCCGGCTGCGAATTGGGCTTTTCCGCTTTGGTAGATCTCTTCCAAACCCTGAGACAGTGCAGGCCGCATTTTGGTATCCCAAACCCCTGGCTCCACCGTAATCTCCAGGTGTGCTCCGCCTCTCCGACAGCTCAGTACCACCTTTCCTCTTGGCGCCTGCTCCACCTTCAGCTCCAGCCAGTCGAAGTACGAGGCCAGTTCACCTTGGGCAGCTTCGGGGTTGGCCGGCGGGTTCGGCAACCGAACCCAACTCAGAATCGCATCCCCCACCTGGAATCCCGCCTTCTCCAGCGCCGAGCCCTTGGAGATCTCCTCGATCACTACGCCGCGCAGCTCCGATCGGTCTTCCTTGAGTGCTTTGCCTTCTTGCCCCTCCGCTGGCGACGACGCGGCCGTAGTGGGCGGAGCGGGCTTCACCTTCAGAGGCTCCGCCGTCGCGAGGCCGATCCACAACGGCATTACCGAGCCGAGCAACCACGTTACAGCGAGTTTCTTGGCCATGGGGACACCTCTCCGAAGGAGATCCGCTATTGCCAATCCCCGTAGATCTGGAACGCAGCCCAGTAATACGGAGCGGAAGCGTCGATCGTCTCGACCTCGCCCTTTTCGTTCTTCACCTGGATCGGCCCCCGAATGAGCTCCATCTGCGCCGCCCGCAGAGCCTCGTCCTTGGGCAGGCCGTCCTTGAGGTGCTTGTAGAAGCGGACCATCAGCTCCGCCGTGGTGCGGTCCGAGATCTTCCACAACGAGGCCATGACGGATCGTGCACCCGCATACTGGAACGCCCGGGTGAGGCCGATCAGGCCCTCGCCTCCCATCTCCGTGCCCAGTCCGGACTCGCACGCCGAGAGCACCACGAGGTCGGCGTCCAGGCGAACCTGCTCGAAGATCTCCCAGGCTTGGAGGAGACCGTTTTCTTTGCCTTCCTCGAATCTTTCGGGGATGGAGAGGACGACGGCGGAGTTCAGGGGGAGGCGTTCGTCAAGAGTGGCGTGGGTGGCGAAGTGGACGATGCGGGTGTTGCGGGGGAGGGATTTGGCGTTCTCCTCGCTAGCCTCAGAACCCAGGAAGACCATAGCACGTGGTGAATAGAGATTCGAGATCAGTTGGACCTCGTTGCGAGTTCCTGGAAGTGATTCGAAGGTGAACCCGCGCTCCGCGGCAGACAGTATACGAGCATCGGTCAGATTCTCTTTATTACCCGCTGTAAGCCCCAGTGGGTATAGGGGGTCGCCAAACGCCGCGAGTGAAGGCAACGTAGCCTCGAGACTCGTCTGAGGAAGCGGGCGAGCCTTTCTTAGCTCTGCGAAAAGCGTGCTAGAAAGGGCCGTATGAATAGGCTTCCACTCGGCGAGATATTGCCATGTGTTCCCGGGTCCCTCGTGGTCCTTCCTTTTGCGGATCAGGGCTGACCATGGAAGGGTGTGGAGCGGGCCGTCTGGAAGAATGAGAATTCGCTTAGCTTGCTCAATGGTTGGCGCACACGGCTCAATGAGCATAGTGTAGAGTCTGTTGGAAGTGCTCATGAATGTCTTCCACTGCGTTGAGTTCAAGCCAGCGCCGAGCCGAGACTCCAGAATCAGCTTGCGAAGGAGTTCGACATCTCGGCGAAGCTCCTTCTCAGGGATCGATAGGGCTTTTACCTCAAGCGGCCCCGAAGAGGTAAGAATGAAAATGAATGAGCGGTTTCTTCCGACGCTGTAAGATAGGAGCACGGTTCCGGGATCCAGGGCCTGTTGTGAAGTACTGAACTGTAAGGGTTCAGGGTACTGGAGGTCCGCAAACCTCGGTGATGAGCTTCGGACTCTACTAAGGGTGTCTTCATGCTCGTGGCGCAGGCGCTCAAGTTCCACCGCGAGAGAGTTACTCTTATTTTTTTCCTTCTCTGGATTTGTGTGCGCGAGCTGCTGCTGGACGGAATCATATCTTGCTGCAAGACGGCTTAGTGCATCGCGCAATTCATCAGGAAGGTCTTTAGTGAAGAGCATATCCCTTTCGGCAAGGAGGGCAATGAGGGCCCTTGCCCTCGACCGCTCGAGAATGTTGAACGCCTGAATAGTCTCACCCTGATCTACCATCAGTTCGATAGCATCCTGGTAATAATGAATGCTATGGCCGCGGACGCGAGCCTTGATCTCTTGTGATTCCCCTAGCTTGCCGATCTGTGACTCCAGTGACGAGATGGCGCGAAGAAAGTACTGCTGTGCAAGCATTGGTTGGGTCGACTTCAAGGCGATAGCTATGCTATAGGCCGCCTCAGCTTCGGAGGCACTATTGGGCGCTAGCCGCTCCTCAATCGCCAGAGCCTGTCGCAGGTATTGCAACGCGAGCTCCTGCTTTCCCAACTCGAAATAAACCAATCCTAGAATTCGCATACTACCTGACTTGTCCAAGCTGCTCGGAGCCTTAACTTGCTGAATTGCCAGTGCTTGCTTAAGTCGGTCTTTTGCCCTTTGCAAATTCCCGTTGTTTCGATCTAGTTCAGCCAAATTGGCCAAGGTAAGTGCAGTTTCGATGCTGGCTGGGGCACGCCTTCGTTGGAGAGCGAGGATGCGCTCAAGGTACTTGCTCGCTGTGCCAAAGTCACCGCTTTCGTAAGCCACTACCCCAAGATTCCCGAGGATCAATTCAACTGCGGGGTGCTTGGGCGCGACGTGCTCCATGATCGCCAGCGCTTGTTCAAGATAGTCGCTAGCAAGTCTCCAGTCAGCGCGGCTGCCAGCAATAATACCCTGGCTGAGTAAGCCCCTTGCCATATCTGGGCTTCCGGGTGCCAGATTTCTATAGATTTCCAGTGCTCGCGTGAAGTATTGAGATGACAACTCGACATCTCCTCGCATAGAGGCGAGGATGCCAAGATTGCTCAAGCTTGAGGCAAGTTGTAAACTTCTAGGGGCGAGTTGCTCCCGTAGTTTCAAGGCTTGCTTATGGTAAGCCTCTGCCTCTAGTAGTGAACCGCTAAGAGATGCGATTACCCCTAGGTTGTTCCAGCTAATCGCGAGGTCGAGGCTGTTGGGGGCGCGGTTCTGCCTTATCTTCAGGGATTTTTCGTGATAATCTTTGGCGGCTTGGAGATTCCCCTGATCTGCGGAGAGTCCGCCGAGTTCGTCCAGAAGAACTGTTATAGCCAGACTGTCTTTAAGCAGTTCTCGTTGCAATTCGTAAGAATGGCTTAAGTAATGGGCAGCGAGATTTTGATTGCCTTGCTGCCGAGCTAAGCGGCCGAGAGCAAGCTCAAGTTTGGAGCGGCGTAGGCTTAGGTGCTGCTGGTTGCGCTCGATGGATAAGGATGCTGAGTATGCTTTACTGGCATTAGAGAAGTCTTTTTGTGCCATGTGTAAGTTACCGATGGCTTCCCAAATGAGGCTCTTGGCCGTAACGTCCTGAGCTTCAATCAGCGCAGAGTGATAGGATTTGCTGGCTTTTTGTGGTTCGTGCTCTTGAAGCCAGAGTTCTCCGAGCTTGAAGTGGAACCAGCACGAAATGGTTTTATAGCCCTTCCGGAGCGCAGTTCTTGCAGTAGCTTCCCAGGTCAGGGCGGCGTTCTTGGGATCACCGTTAGCCAATAAACCTCTTCCGCGAGAGTAAGCGCGGGAAAGTTCCTCAGGCATGCGCGGCAGCGCTTTGACTTTCCAATTCTCGGCGTTTACTTGGAAGCGTTTTGTATCTTTAGCCCGTTTTCCGAGCAACTCAACAGGTCCGCGGGGTGACAGTTCCACCGAAAGACGAAGCCAGTCGAAGATCGAGAGTATTTCACCCTCTGTCGCTTCAAGATCCCCTGACTGGAGTGGTGCTCGCCTCCAGGAAAGAAGTATGTCTCCAGGATTGATTCCGTTAGGGCCAAGGTCCGCCCCGTCTCCTAAATCCTCCACTACAACACCTTGGAGGTCTCGACTCTTGTGGGTTGTCGCATTCGCGCCCTGCAGGGCGGCCACTGCTTGTATGGCTACGGCAATCGTCCAGACTGCCCACCTGATACTTGTCGCTTTCCTGGGGTTCACAGGTTTCTCCTATTGAGATTTCGGACCTTGGTAAGCTGACCACTGGTGGTGCTTAGTGGGCGGCGATCAATACCTGAAAGGTTGTGGTCAAGACTATCAGGAGGAGGGCTTGCTGGCCCGGAGAAATGGCTGCGGCTGAAGTTTTTCGGCCCTCGTTACTTGCTGTGGATAGTTTAAGCTGTTTGAGGTTTAGTGTAGGATTGATATGCTTGACGCTCTATGCTCTCTTCTTTTTCCTTCTCCCGCGTGCGGATCGCGGCATTTGGGTTGTGGCTCCTTGCTCTGAGACGCGAGAAGAGTTGCGATGAAGAGCCACAGTGGTCAGCGGTCATGGCCTCTTGGGCGTCTCTGCTACAATCCTCCCCACCCATGCCCCCCACCGACCCTGAGGTCACGGAGCTGCTCCACTCCTGGAGCCGCGGCGATGCTGCGGCCCTGGAGCGGCTGGTGCCGCTCATCCTGGATGACCTTCGCCGGATGGCCCGCCGGCATCTGCGGGGGGAGCGGGACGGCCATACGCTGGAGCCCACGGCCCTGGTCAACGAGGTCTACCTGAAGCTCATCGACCAGCGGGAGGCGGACTGGCGGAACCGGGAGCAGTTCTTTGCCGTCGCGTCCCGGATCATGCGGCGCGTGCTGCTCGACTACGCCAAGGCCCGCGGCACGGCCAAGCGCGGCAAGGACGTGGTCAAGGTCCCCCTGGAGGAGGCGTTCGAGGCGGGGCAGGAGCTGGACGTGGACCTCATCGACCTCGGCGACGCCCTGGAGCGGCTGGGCGAGCTCGATCCGCGGCAGCGGCGGATCGTCGAGCTCAAGTTCTTCTACGGCTTCGAGCACGAGGAGATCGCCGAGCTGCTCGGCATCTCGGTCACCACCAGCAAGCGGGAGTGGAAGGCGGCGAAGCTGTGGCTGCTGCGCGAGCTGAGCCGGAAATAGCGGAGCTGCTGTCGCCCCTTCGGGGCTTCTCGGATTTGTGTGGGGCTGATTTCCTGGGGCTTACGCCGCCAGGCTCTATGCTTTCGCCCCCTTCGGGGCTGGAAGTCGCGAGACGACCGCCCGGCGTTTCTCGCGTCTTTGAGCGGGTGTCTGAAGTAGGGATTCGGTTCGGGCGTCTCCACATTGGATTGGGAGAGCCCTTTTTCAGACGCCTCGGTTTCCGCAAGAAAGGAGCATGGTGACGCCCGAGCGCTGGGGAGAAGTCAAGGCGGTGCTGGACGGCGCGCTGGAGAAGGGGCCAGGCGATCGGGCGGCGTTCGTGGCGGCGGCGTGCGGGGAGGATCCGGAGCTGCGGGCGGAGGTGGAGTCGCTCCTCGAATTCGAGGAGGGGAGCGCGGGCTTCATCGAGGAGCCGCTCTTCGGACGCTTCACCGGCGGTCTGGAGGGGCTCGCGGAGGGGCAGCGCGTCGGTCCCTATCGCGTGGTGCGGGAGATCGGCCGGGGTGGCATGGGGGCCGTCTATCTCGCCGTGCGGGCGGACGAGGAGTTCGATCAGCGGGTCGCCCTCAAGCTGGTGGGGATGGGCTCGGCGGCGGAGATCGTCCGCCGGTTCCGGGCCGAGCGCCAGATCCTCGCCCATCTCGATCATTCCAACATCGCCAAGCTGCTCGACGGCGGCACGGCGGAGGACGGCCGGCCCTATTTCGTCATGGAGTACGTGGAGGGGCGGCCCATCGACGAGGTCGCGGGTGGACTGCCTCTTCGCGAGCGTCTGGCTCTGTTCCGGGAGGTGTGCGCGGCCGTCCACTTCGCCCACCAGAACCTGGTGGTCCACCGGGATCTGAAGCCGGCCAACGTCCTGGTCACCGCGGACGGTGTTCCCAAGCTGCTGGATTTCGGCATTGCCAAGCTGCTCGATCCGGGGCGGACCGATCCCGCGCTCTCGGAGCTCGGGCTGCGGCCCATGACGCTCCAGTACGCGAGCCCGGAGCAAGTGGGGGAGCAGCCGATCACCACGGCGAGCGACGTCTATGCGCTGGGGGTGCTCCTCCACGTCCTGCTCACCGGCGGCTCGCCGTATGCCGTCGCCGCGGACGACCGCCGAGCCCTGGAGCGGGCCATCACGCAGGGGGAGACGGTCCGGCCGAGCCAGGCCGTGAAGCGCCGGGAGGACGCCCGCCGCCTGGCGGGAGACCTGGACACCATCGTGCTGCGGGCCATGGACTTGAAGCCGGACCGGCGGTACGCCTCGGCGGAGCAGCTCGCGGCGGACGTCCAGCGGCATCTCGACGGTCTGCCGGTGCTGGCCCGCAAGGACACGGCGGGCTACCGGCTGAGCAAGTTCGTCCGCCGCCACAAGCTGGGGGTCGCCGCGGCGGCCGCCGTGCTGCTGCTGATCCTGGGCTTCAGCGTCACGGTCACCCTGCTGCTCCGGAAGGCTCAGCGGGAGCGGGACCGGGCGGAGTCGGTTTCCGGATTTCTGGAGGAACTGTTCACCGTCCCGGACCCGAGTAGCTCGCGGGGAGAGACGATTACCGCCCGGGAGGTCCTGGACCGGGGTCGCCAGCAGATCGCCGAGCAGCTTCAGGCAGCGCCGGAAACGCGGGCGGCGTTGATGGAGACCATGGGGAGGGTGTATGGCAGTCTGGGCCTGTACGATCAGGCCAGCTCCCTGTTGGAGGAGTCGCTGCGCATTCGCCGGGAGACCCTGGGGCCGGACCATCTGGACGTGGCGGCGAACGAGATCAACTTGGCCCTGGTGCTCCAGAACCTGGGGGAGAAGGCAAAGTCCGAGGCGCTCACCCGCCAGGCCTTGGAGATTTTTCGCCGGCAGGGAGCGACAGCAACCCTCGAGTACGCAGCAGGGCTGAACAACCTGGGCGGGCTCCTCGTAGAGCGGGGAGAATCCGCGGGCGCCGAGGCGCTCTTCCGCGAAGCTCTGAGCCTCAAGCAGAGAATCCCGGGCCGCGATGAAGAGGTGGCGCGCGCCCACAACAATCTCGGATATCTGCTCTATAACAAGGGCGACATCGCAGCCGCTGAGCCCCTTCTACGTAAGGGCCTCGCGATGCGCCGTAAGCTCCTGGGTTCCGAGCCCCATCCCGACGTAGCCGACAGCCTCAACAACCTGGCGTCCCTCCTGGAGGCGAAAGGAGAGCGCCTTGAGGCTGAGAAGCGTTATCGCGAGGTTCTGGCGATTCGCCGCAAGCTGTACGGCGATCGTCACTCCAAGGTGGCAAGGAGCCTCAGCAATCTCGCCTTCATCCTCTTGGCGGAGGGCCGGCCAGCAGAGGCGGAGCCCTTCGCCCGCGAGGCGCTGTCGATCGAGGCGGAGCACCCTTCACCGAAGATCCGCGCCGTGTTCTTACGGCATCTTGCCGCGGCGTTGGCGGGCCAGGGAAAGGGGCGGGAGGCGGAGCCGCTGGCGCGCGAGGCGCTCGCGATCTGCAGGACGACGAAGCTGGATTGGCGGATTGCGGATACAGAGAGCGTCCTCGGGGGCAGCCTCGCGGCCCAGGGGCGCTTCGCGGAGGCGGAGCCGCTGCTGCTCGCCAGCTATCGGAGTCTCAAGGCGGATCCCGGCGAAGGCGCCAACTATGCCCCGGCGGCGTTGCAGCGGATAGTCAATCTTTATGTGGCTTGGGGACGGCCGGACCGCGCCGCCCCCTGGCAGGCTCTCGCCGGCCCGCCCCCTACGTCTTCGAAGCCGTGAGCACCGCCCGGTCGCGGAGACGGCCGGCGGCGGGGGAGAGAGGGGCGTTGGTGAGGATCTTGTTGATCCGCTCCATGGCCTTCACGGAATCGCCCATGCTCTGGTAGAGCACCACCTCTCCATAGAGGTTGTCGGCGAGGACGTTCAGGCGCTCGATCACCGGCACCACGTAGGGGCCGTCGGGATAGCGGCGCAGGTACTCGGAGCCGTTCGCCAGGTCGTCGTAGCTCTTGGCGATGGCGGCCAGGCGGTCGCCGGCCACGTGCTTGAGGTCCGGGTCCTTGTCCTGCTCGGCCATCTGTTGCAGCGCGGCCAGCTCCTGGAGGGTGGGCGCCAGGTTGCGCAGGCCGGCGCGGGCGCGCTTGCCCTCGGCGCTGTCCGGAGCCGCTTCCCACGACTTCAGATACTGGGTCACGGCCTCCGTGCGGTTGCCCAGACGGCTGTCGGCGTCGCCCAGGGCGAGGGCCACTTCGGGCACTTTCGGGGAATCCGGGAAGTTGCTGAGGAAGGCCACCAGGAAGGAGGTCTCGTAGACGCCGCCACCCAGCGTCTCGAGGGCCCGCGGATACAGCTCCTTGCGCTTGGTCTCGAGGTCGGCGATCTCCCCTTCGATGACCCCCACCAGGTTGGCCTTGGGATCGAGGGACTTGAGGTCGGCCAGCTCGGTCCGGTAGAGCTTCACGACGGCGCCGTAGTCGCGGGAGAGGAGGGGCCGGGTGAGCTCGTCGTCCCGCTGCTTGTGGAGCTTCTCCAGGCGCAGGCCGTCGGCGAGCTGTCCCGTGGGCCAGGTGTTGAGCATGGCCCGCTTGAGGAACGCCACTTCCGGCTCAGGGGGCCGCTTGCGGGCGAGGTAGGTGTTCAGGATGCCCTGCTCGCGCTTGCGGAGCTCGTCCGCCGGAGGCTTGCGCGGATCGATCGTCCAGGTGGCCTTGCGCGCCTCGGCGGAGCGCACCCGCTCGTCGCCGAAGGGGTGGGTCTGCATGTAGCCGAACTCTTTGATCTGCGGCAGCCGGTCGTTCATCAGCACCCAGAGGCGGCGGGCGCCGTCCGGGTTGTAGCCGGCCGCGGCGGCGAGGCGCTGTCCTTCCTTGTCCGCCTCGTCCTCCTGGTCCCGGCTGTAGCTGCGCAGCAGGAGCTCGCTCACCACGAGGCTCGCAGCCGCGGCGCCCTGCACGAGATTGCCGCCGTTGTCGTAGCCATAGCCGACGCGCGGATCGTAGGGGGTGTTGGGGACGTTGGACCGGTGCTGCGATTCGCCGAGGAGGACGCCGGCCACCAGCAGGTTGCCCAGGATGCTCATCAGCGTCGCCTTGCGCTGCATCTTGATGGAGTGCTCGTTGATGACGTGGCCGATCTCGTGGCCGAGGACGTTGGCCAGCATGTCGTCGTCGAGCCCCAGGTCCAGCATGCCGGTGGTGATGAAGATCTGGCCGGCCGGCAGGGCGAAGGCGTTGGGCTCCGGCATCTTGACGATGCCGAAGACGAACGGATATTTCACGAATTCCGATTGTTGGGCGAGCTCGTAGCCGATGCGATTGACCCGGGCGATCTCGGCGGCGTTGTCGCGGACACCGTACTGTTTGACCGCTTCGACCGATGCCTTCAGGCACTCCTCGAACAGGTTCGGGTCGGCGATGCCGGGGAAGCTCTGGGGCGCCGCCGGCCGCGGCGCCTGGGCCAGGGCCGGAGCCGCGGCATAGAAGACAAGAAGGAGGACCAGGGTGGAGGATACGATGTGTCGGTGATTCATGGCCGTCCCCTCATTTGCGTCAGCAGCAAGCTTAGCTCACTGGATGGGCTCTCGCCATGCTCAACACGGCGCGAGGGGAGAAAAACTCCCGGGACCCTCATCACCCCGGCATGGGAGAGATTGGCTGAAGAGAGGTGTGGTAGCGTTTCGCGCCATGAGTGACCTGACCATCGAGGTGAAGACGAGCAAGTCGTCCATGGGGGAGCTCCGGCCGGCGCTCGACGCGGCGCTCAAGGAGGCGTTTCCCGGGGGCATGCTGAAGTGGCACTGGGAAGGGGACGTCATGCACCTCTCCGGGCCGGGGGCCCAGGCCACCATGGTCCTGGAGAACGGCCTGCTGGTCGGCAAGGCGCACCTCAAGCCCCCCGCCAACCTGATGAAGCCGGTGATCGAGAAGAAGATCTCCGACGTCATGAAGAAGGTCGCCAACCACCTTTGACCCCGGGCGCGGACCCGTGCCCGCACTCTCGAGCCCCTACGCGTCGCTGCTGCACCACGCCGAGCTGACCGGCGAGGAGCCCTGGCTCTTCCGCAGCGAAGGCCTGGACTGGCGCTGGCACACCTGGGGCGAGATCGCCCGCCAGGCCGCCGCCTGGGCCGACGAGCTCGCGGGCCGTCCCCCGGGCTCGCGCGTCGAATTTCCCTACACGCCCAGCGTGGAGTCGATCGCCATGGACCTGGGGATCATGGGCGCGGGGCTGGTGGCCGTTCCTGTGAGTGGGGAATCTGTCCCGGAGCCCGAGGTCCCCCTCCCAGGACCCTCATCACCCCGGCCCTCTTCTCCCGCCCCCTCCCAACCCCCCTCACCGGGAGAAGAGGGAGCCCTCACTCCCCCAACCCCCTCTCTCCCAGCCTCCCCCCCGCCGACCGGGAGAGAGGGGGCTCAGACAGCACCTTCCTCGCATTTCAGACAAACCCCTCCCTCGTCTCCCGGCGGTCCGGGGGGGAGGCTGGGAGAAGAGGGCCGGGGTGATGAGGGTCTTGGGAGGGAGGCCGGCGCCGTGGTCATCGTCGACGGCTCTCCCACCGAGCTGTCCGCCGCGGACCTGACCGCCATGGCCGAGCGAATTCAGGCGGAGATCGCTCCACCCCGCCGAGCAGGGGAGCGGGAGATCCTGGTCCTGGGCGGTGCCCTGGAGACGCCCGAGGAGCGGGCGATGTGGGCCTGGGCCACGGTGACGGGAGCCGCCGTGGCGCTGGAGCCTTCACCGGGGCTGCGGATCGCCACGGCGGCCTGGGTGCGGCCGACGGTGTTTCACGGCACGGCGGAAGAGATCGCCGCGCTTCGCGGGTGGGCGGAGAAGAAAAAGATGCGCGGCCTTCCCTTCGGGCGGCTGCGGACGGTGCTGGTGGCTGGAGGCGAGATCGGAGGGGAGGAGGAGGCGTTTTGGCGAGAGCATGGAGTGAAGCTGGGGCGGGTCCCCCGTCTTGCCGCAGAGCGGCATGAACATGGTATATAGGGCGCGAGAGGAGAGCTATCGATGCCCGAGAACGCTACCCTGGAAGCCCCGCCGCCCGCTCCGCTCCGGCCGCCCAATACCGCGTCGGCCCTGCAGGAGATCACCGAGCGTGCCGATACCGTCTGGACCCGCGAGCCGGGCAAGCCCGTCAAGACGACCGCCACCGGCCGCCGCGAGCTGAAGGGCCCCAAGGGCCGTATCGCCATCGTCGACGGTTGCCGCACGCCGTTCGTCAAGTCCGGCACCGACTTCCAGAGCATGGACGTGATCGATCTCGCGAGCATCGCCGCCTCCGAGCTGATCGCCCGCACGGCCATCGATGGGAACCTGATCGATCTCTCCGTCTTCGGCGTCGTGGTGCCGGCCCTCCACGCTCCGAACCTGGGCCGCGAGGTGGTCTTCCGCACCTCGCTCCCCTGGAGCATTCCCGGCGTGACGGTGAACCTCGCCTGCGCCTCCTCGACGCGGGCGATGACCTTCGGCGCCGAGGCGATCCTCACCGGCGAGGCCGAGGTGGTCCTGGCCGGCGGCGCCGAGTCGCTGTCCAACGTTCCCATCCAGTTCTCGCGCAAGGCGGCGAAGACGTTCATGGAGCTGTCGCGCGCCAAGTCGCTGCCGCAGAAGGTGGGCATCCTCTCGAAGCTCCGTCCGGCCGACCTGGCGCCCGTGGCCCCGGCCATCGCCGAGTACACGACCGGCCAATCGATGGGCGAGTCGGCCGAGAAGATGGCGAAGGAGAACGACATCTCGCGCCAGGCCCAGGACGAGATCGCCCTGCTCTCGCACCAGCGGGCCGCCGCGGCGACCGAGGACGGTCGCCTCGCGGCGCAGATCGCCCCGGCTTTCCCGCCGCCCCGCTACGACAAGGCGGTGACCCGCGACAACGGCATCCGCGCCGACTCCTCGATGGACGCGCTCGCCAAGCTGAAGCCGGTGTTTGACAAGCGCTACGGCAGCCTGACGGCCGGCAACTCCAGCCCGCTCACCGACGGCGGCTCGGCCGTCCTCCTGATGAGCGAGGAGAAGGCCAAGGCGCTCGGCTACACGCCCCTCGGCTACATCCGCTCCTACGCCTTCACCGCCCTCAATCCGGGCGACCAGCTCCTCCAGGGACCGGCCTACGCCGCGCCGGCCGCGCTGGACGCGGCGGGCTTGAAGCTCGGGGACGTGGACCTGGTGGAGATGCACGAGGCGTTCGCCGCGCAGATCCTCTCCAACCTGAAGGCGTTCGCCTCGAAGAAGTTCGCCGAGCGCGAGCTGGGCAGACCTGAGCCCCTGGGAGTCATCGACTTCGCGCGCTTCAACGTCACCGGCGGCTCGATCTCCATCGGCCACCCGTTCGGCGCCACCGGCGCCCGCGTCGCCACCCAGCTCCTCTATGAGCTGCGCCGCAGGGGCAAGAACCTCGGCCTGCTGACAGTTTGCGCGGCGGGAGGGGTGGGATTCGCCATGGTGGTGGAAAGGGAGTGAATTAAGAATGGCGAATCAAGAATGAAGAATGGAGAGAAGTTCGGCCGCGACGCACATCCCCGCCCGGGCATAAATGCCAGGGCTAGGTACGACGCCGGATGAATCCGGCTTTAAGTCCCCTTCAGGGGGCGCTGTTCATAGCCCCGGCATTTATGCCCGGGCGAAGGTGGCGGCGCGACGGGTTGCGCACTTTCCAGACATCCTCTAAGCGTCGATTTGCCGTTCTCAAATTCCTCCTAATTCATCATTCTTGATTCGCCATTCGACATTCATGCTTTCCGGCACCTTCGTCCTCGACCTCTCCCGCCACCTTCCCGGTCCTCTCGCCGGCCGCCTGCTGGCGGATCTGGGGGCTCGGGTGGTGAAGGTGGAGGAGCCGGCGCTGGGCGATCCGGTGCGGCTGACGCCGCCGGTGCGGGAGGGGGTGGGCGCGCTCGGGGGGATCCTGCTGGCGGGGGTCGAGAGCGTGGCCCTGGACCTCAAGGACCCGGGCGGGCGCGAGGTGCTGGAGCGGCTGCTGGCGCGGGCGGACGTGCTGCTGGAGAGCTTTCGCCCCGGCACGCTGGCAAGGCTGGGTTTCCCGCCGGAAGAGTTGCGGCGGCGGTTCCCGGGCCTCGTGATCTGCTCGCTCACCGGCTGGGGCCAGTCGGGCCCCTACAAAGCCCGGGCCGGGCACGACCTCACCTATCAGGCGGCGGCGGGGACGCTGGCGCCCACGGCTGGGGGGATGCCGGCCCTGCCGGTGGCGGACCTCATTGGCGGCTGGAGCGCCGTCACCGCCATCCTGGCCGCCCTGCTGGAGCGGCAGCGGACCCGGCAAGGGCAGTGGATCGACGCCTCGCTCTACGACGCCGCCCTGCACGCCAACCTGGTGGGCTGGGCCATGGAGGTGGGAGGGGCGAAAGGCGTGGGCGAGCCGCTCCCCTTGACCGGCGCCCTCCCCTGCTACGACGTCTACGAGACGGCGGACGGCCGGCAGCTCGCCCTGGGCGCCCTGGAGCCCCACTTCTGGCAGCGCCTCTGCCGCGCCGTCGATCGCGGGGACCTGGCCCGCCGGCAGTACAGCGCCTCGCGGCGGGTGCGCCGGCAGGTGAGAGAGCTGATCCGCAGCCGCACCCTGGCGCAATGGATGGAGATCCTGGGCCGGGAGGACGTGCCGGCTGAGCCCATCCTCTCCGCCGCCGAGGCGCGCGTCCATCCTCAAGCGGTGGACCGGGCCGTCCTCTCCGCGGGACCGGACTCGATGCCGCGCGTCGCCTTCCCGGCCCGCTTCGACGGCGAGCGCCCGCGGCCCGGCGGCCGCGCCCCCGAGCTTGGAGAGCACACCAAGGCCCTGCTCGCGGAGCTCGGCGTGCCGCGGGACGTCGAGACCTCCCCCGGCGTCGGCCGCCGCTTCAGCCTCAAGCGCTGGTTGCGGACGGTGCTGCGGTAAAGGGACGCCTCGAGAGTAGGCGGGCCCTCATCACCCCAGCCCTCTTCTCCCAGCCTCCCCCCCGCCTGACGGGAGAAGAGGGAGAACAGCAAGAC
>JBAPYB010000275.1:0-3334 GCA_049284515.1 Thermoanaerobaculia bacterium | reverse complement strand
CGCAGTTCACGGACGCCATCGTGAAGGCGCTGGAGGCGGGAGTGTAGGCTCAAGACCCTCATCACCCCGGCCCTCTTCTCCCGCCCCCTCCCACCCCCCTCACCGGGAGAAGAGGGAGAACGGCAAGGACGCTCCAACCAGGTTCCCCTCTCCCGGCCGGCGGGAGGGGGTGGGAGAGGGGACAGGGGTGAGGGTCTTGGGCGGGGGACCTCCGGCGGTGATACCCTGTTCTTGGGCCCGCGGTCCTGGACCCCATCCGACATGCTGGGAGGCAGCCTCGTGACCGACTCTCCTGCATCGCTCTACCTGAAGGACGTGGTCGATCAGTTTCGCAAGCTCAAGAACCTGGGGGACAAGGCCCTGGCCCAGGTGCGCGACGGGGACCTTTTCGTCACCCTCGATCCCGAGTCCAACAGCCTGGCGATCCTCATCCAGCACATGGCCGGGAACCTGCTCTCCCGGTGGACCGACTTTCTCAGCTCGGACGGCGAGAAGCCCAGCCGTGACCGCGACTCCGAGTTCGTGCTGATCAGCAAGACCCGGGAGGAGCTCCTGGCCCGTTGGGAGGAGGGGTGGCGCTGCCTCTTCCAGGCGCTGGCCGCGCTCTCGGAAGAGGACCTGGCGATGACCGTCCTCATCCGCGCCGAGCCGCACAGCGTCATCAAGGCCATCAACCGGCAGCTCATCCACTACGGCTACCATGTCGGCCAGATCGTCTTCCTGGCCAAGCATTTCGCCTCGGATCACTGGCAGACCCTCTCCGTGTCGCGGGGCGGCAGCTCCGCCTTCAACGCTACGAAGATGGGCGGGCCGCCGGAGAAATGAGTGCGATTCGGGTTCGTCACAGCCCTGTCACGGTCCGCCGGTCTCGCCACACTATGAAGACAGCGATCCAAGTTCTTTTGAAGTCTTCTTTTGTCAAAGGCGCTGAAGCTGTGCCCGGCCCTGCCGCCGGTCCAAACCTAGGGGATGGATTGGCGGCGGGGTTTCCTTCTGTCTCGCCAAGGTCTGCCCACATCCTCTAGACTCGCCCGAGTCCGGTGACTCCTGCTGGTCGCGAAGTGACGTAAAATCGCGGCGGCCAGCCAGAACCTCGAGCCTTGCCTGGAGATGCCCGCCGCCTCCCACTCCATCGCCGTCGTCGCCGAGAAGCCCGCCGTGGCCCGCGACATCGCCCGCGTGCTCGGCGCGAGTCAGCGGGGAGACGGTTTCCTTCAGGGCAACGGCTACGTCGTGACCTGGGCCATCGGCCATCTCGTCACCCTCGCCCAGCCGCACGAGGTGAACCCTGAGTGGCGGAAGTGGCGGCGGGACCACCTGCCGATGCTCCCCCGCGCCTGGCCGCTCGTCGTCTCCGAGGACACGAAGGAGCAGTTCGAGGCCGTCCGCCGGGTGATCACCGATCCCGGCGTCGAGCGCGTCGTCTGCGCCACGGACGCCGGCCGCGAGGGCGAGCTGATCTTCCGCTACATCTACGAGGCGGCCGGCTGCACCAAGCCGGTGCAGCGGCTGTGGATCTCTTCCCTCACCTCCGATGCCATCCGCCAGGGCTTTGCCAGGCTGCGCGACGGCCGTGAATTCGATCCGCTGGCCGATGCCGCGCGGGGCCGCAGCCGCGCGGATTGGCTGGTGGGGATGAACCTCTCCCGCGCCTACACCCTGGATTTCAACGAAGACCTCTCCGTCGGGCGCGTCCAGACGCCGACCCTCGCCATGCTCGTCGAGCGCGAGCTCGCCATCCGCGCCTTCGTGCCCGAGGATTACCTGGAGGTGCTGGCCACCTTTTCGCCCGAGTCTGAACGGGGGACCGTTGCACGGGGGGCCGGCGAGGAATCCCGTCCTTCCTACAAGGGCACCTGGTTCCGGGGGTTTTTCCCGAATCCCGAGGCCAAGCGGATCAAGACGGCGCCCGGGGGAAAGCCCGGGGCGGATCTCGAAGAGGCGATGCGGATCGTCGGCCGTGCCCGCTCAGGGAAGGCGGAGATCGAATCCCTTCGCGCCGAGACCAAGCGCATGCCGCCGCCGCTCCTCTACGACCTCACGGAGCTGCAGCGCCACGCCAACCGCCTCTACGGCTTCAGCGCCAAGAAGACGCTGGGGCTCGCTCAGACCCTCTACGAGCAGAAGAAGCTCATCAGCTATCCGCGCACGGACAGCCGCCACCTCTCGACCGACGTCGCCGCCACCTTGGGCGACGTCATCCGCGCCATCGAGGGTCCCTATCTCAACAAGCTGGCTCCCGGCACCGGCGAGCGGCCCCTCGGCAAGCGCTTCGTGGACGACGCCAAGGTCACCGACCACCACGCCATCATCCCCACGCCCACCTCGCCCGCGGGCGCCGACCTCCTCGACGACGAGCGGAAGATCTACGACCTCATCTGCCGGCGCCTCCTCTCCGCCTGGCATGACGACCACGTCTGGTCCGTCACCACCGTGATCACCGCCATCAGCAATCCGCCCCCTTCCGGCATCGGCGAGCCGGTCGTGGACCGCTACCACAGCACCGGCACCCTGGTCGATCAGGTCGGCTGGAAGGTGCTCGACATCGAGCGGAAGAAGAAAAAGGACGAAAAGGACGGCAAGGACAAGAAGGACGAGAAGAAGGACGACGGCACCGCCGATCCCGCGCCCGTCGAGGAGAATCAGGATCTGCCGTCCGGGCTCGCCCAGGGCCAGGCGCAGGACGTGCTCGACGTGCGCGCCGTGGCCAAGCAGACCCGGCCGCCCAAGCGCTTCACCGAGGCGACGCTCCTCACCGCCATGGAGACGGCCGGCAAGACTCTGGACGACAAGGAGCTTTCCGAGGCCATGAAGGAGTCGGGCCTCGGCACGCCGGCGACCAGGGCGGAGATCATCGAAACCCTCCTGCGCCGCGAGTACGTCGTGCGGGAGGGCAAGACCCTGGAGGCGACGGACAAGGGCATCCATCTGATCGAAGTCGTCCATCCGCACGTCAAGAGCCCCGCCATGACCGGCCAGTGGGAGGCCCAGCTCCAGAGCATCCAGCGCGGCCAGGGGGAGCTGGCGGTTTTCATGAAGGGGATCGAGGAGTACGTGCGGGGGGTGGTGGGGAATGGGCAGGGACCCTCATCACCCCGGCCCTCTTCTCCCGCCCCCTCCCAACCCCCCTCACCGGGAGAAGAGGGAGAACAGCAGAACGCTCCAACCGGGTTCCCCTCTCCCGGCCGGGGCATAGGCGCTAACTTTGGCCTCAATGCTTCGAGTAGGGGCGGGTCTGGGCGGCAGGTTGGGGGCTCGACCCGCCCTGATTTCGACGATTTCGCCGCTGCAGGGCGGGTCGCGCCCCCTCCCGACCCTCCAGACCCGCCCCTAC
>JBAPYB010000274.1:0-2453 GCA_049284515.1 Thermoanaerobaculia bacterium | reverse complement strand
GAGCTGGTCGTGGCCGCCGGCCATCTGGGCGAGCACGCGCAGCCGGCTGGCCAGATCCGCGAGGTAGCCGCGGCGTTCCCTGGGGGGAAGCGCCCCGGCCTCTCCCAGCCGCTCGAGCTCCTCGGCCAGTAGTTGCCGGATCTCATTCGGATCGGTCTCGTCGCCACGATTGCTTTCCAAGGCCGGCGCGCCGCCTCCGGCGAACGCCCGGAGGGCGTGGCGAGCCATCGGCTGTGCAGCATGCACGCCGGGACCCATCGGCTGGGAAGCCATGAACGCCATCGCCGGCGCGGCGGAAAGGAGCAGAGTCTTGTCCCACCCGCTCGGCAGCTCGACAGGCTGGACGACGCGGTGCGGTCGTCCGCCCTCGTTGACGATGCGCGTGTCCACCGCCACGAACGCCGTGAACCGGCAGAGCACGCCGAACCGGAGAGACGTCTCGACGATGCGGCTCTCCAGCGAAGGGTCGCCCACCGCATACCGGTCTTCCAGGTCGCGCAGATACGCACGAGCCCACAGGTTACGGGGAGCGGAACCCTGCGCGCCCGAGCCCGTGACCTTCTGCTCCCAAGGCGTGCCCTCCGAGGTGAGCCCGCGGACGGTCAGCGTCCCGGCCGCGCGGCCCCGGAAGCGGCCCCGGACGACGAGCGGCACACCCGGGTAGAGCGATCCGGCGTGGGTCACCGACTCAGGCGCCAGGACCAGCCCGTCGCCCGCGTCGAGCGAGATGCCGGTCACCAGCGGCGAGCCGATCCGCCGGTGGATGTGCTCCATCGCCTCGTCCAGGCGGTCCTCGGACTCGACCAACTCGCACCGGCCGCCGCCGAGCAGGGCGAGCCTGCCGAGGAAGCCCGCGTTCACGGCGCGGTCGATGCCGACCGTGTGGACCCGTACGCGCCGCTCTCCGGTCCGGGAGGTGCCGAGCCGGGACCCGGTGCGGTTGAGGATCTGGTCCTCGTTGCCGACCTCGCCGTCGGTCACCAGCACGAGCACCCGGTCCCTGCCCGGGTCGGCGAGCAGGCGCAGAGCCTCCTCCATCGGTTCGAGGATCTCGGTGCCGCCTCTCGCCTCCAGCCGAGACAGGTGCTCGACGGCGCGGTAGCGGTTGCGGTCGGTCGCCGCGGCGAGCCCGTCCGGGAAGGGCCGCTCGACCACCGAGTCGAACGCCAGCACCGTGAAGCGGTCGCGCGAGGTCAGAGTGTCCACGATCCGGGCCGCCGCCCGGCGCGCCGCGACCATCTTCCAGCCGCTCATGCTGCCCGAACGGTCGAGCAGCAGAACGACGTCCCTGGGCCGGACTGCTGCCGCCATGCCCTCGGGCGGCAGCACCGTGAGCGTTAACGTGCCCTCAGCCGGCGTGCGTTCGGGGACCTCATTCGGGTCGGGGACCGGGTCAGGGACCAGGGACAGCGATGTGGAGGCGTCGAAGGCCAGCCGCAGGATGAAGTCGCGGTCCAGCCTCTCGCCCGGCCGCACGCTGACCGTCACGGTCCCGTCCGTGGAGGCCGGGTTGGTCTCTACGGTGTGCAGGCTGGAGCGTATTTCGCGCAGGTCGAGCCCCGCAGGATCGATCGTGACGGTGAGCGAGAGCCGTACGGGATGCGGGAAGCCGGGCAGCAGCACAGGCGGGTTGAGGCGGGAGGCGTCGGGGACCGCGTCGGTGTCGGGAATCGTGCCGTCCCCCACCGAGGGACCGTCGAGCGGCACACCCGGGATGTAGCGCGGAGCGACGACCAGGGGGAACCGGAATTCGGCCGCTCCGTCCTCGTACGGGAGAGGCTGGCTGAGCGTGAGCCGCACCTTGACCCGCTCACCGGGGACGAGGTTGCCGACCCGGATCGTGAACACGTCCGGCCGCTCCTCCTCGGCGATCGACGCGCGGCGTCCTTCGGCGATCGCCCGGTCGTAGTCCGCCCTGGCCGCTCCGCGCTCTTTCAGCATGCCCTCGACAACCCGTCCGTCCGCCTCCATCTGGAACGCGGTCACGGCCGCCCGCGGCGGCAGCGGGAAGATGTAGGTCGCCTCAAGTGGGACGTCGTAGGGGTTGCGGAACTCCTCGACCACCTCGACTTCTGCGGCGAGCCCGCTGAGCCGCGCGGCCACGCCGACGCTTTCGAGGGGAAGGTTGCCCCTCTCGGTTTCGAGCGTGCCGAAACCGGAGCTGGGCATGGGCATGATCTCCTGCGGCTTCAGCGGCGTGATGGGTACAATCATGATTGGCTCTCTTTCGGAGTGGGAGTGGGTTCCACGTCGGGAATGCGGGCCGGGGCGAGCCCACGCGCCGCGAGAGCTGCCAGCAGCGGCTCGGCGGCCTCGACCAGTGAGGGTAGATCGCCAGCCACGGGCGCCCTGCCGCCGTCCAGCAGCACGGTCACCCCGGCCGCCAGACGCACCCCGTAAACGACCCCCGCCCCCTCAGCCTCTTCCCTCGGCACCGGCCTGTCCTCCCGGGC
>JBAPYB010000273.1:0-13045 GCA_049284515.1 Thermoanaerobaculia bacterium | reverse complement strand
TCGCGCCGTCCATCTGCGCCGCACCCGTGATCATGTTCTTCACGTAGTCGGCGTGGCCCGGGCAGTCCACGTGCGCGTAGTGGCGCTTCTCGCTGGAGTACTCCACGTGCGCCGTGGCGATGGTGATACCGCGCTCGCGCTCCTCCGGCGCCTTGTCGATCTGGTCGAAGGCCACGAAGCTGGCCAGACCCTTCGTCGCCAGAACCTTGGTGATCGCCGCCGTCAGCGTCGTCTTGCCGTGGTCGACGTGACCGATCGTCCCGATATTGACGTGCGGCTTCGAACGGTTGAACTTCTCCTTGCCCATGGCGCTGTCCGATGCCTCCTAAGAGCTGTTGTCGTTGTCGAGTTTCAAGACCAGTTCCGGGCGAAGCCGGAGTTTCATGGAGCCCACGACCGGATTTGAACCGGTGACCCCTTCCTTACCAAGGAAGTGCTCTACCCCTGAGCCACGTGGGCTTGAGACACCCGTGGATTCGCCCGAGGCCCGTGCCTGGACGTCTCCGACGGTCAAACCGCGCGATCCTATATCTCCTCCCCGATTTGTGTAAAGCCCCTTCATTCGCTCGCTTCACTTGCAGGTGACGGCCTTGCAGGTTGCCCGGCGAGGGCGTCCCGGGAAGGACGCCCGAGGAGAAGACGACCATTGTGCCAGAGGTGCGCCGGCTTGTCTAGGGGGGCGGAGGGTGCCACTTTTTCGAACAGCCACCAATCCCCCGCCTGCCAGCCGCGCAGGCCCCGCCGCGCCGGGTCGCCGCCGAAGGCGTCGAGGACCTCATTGCGGTCGCCGCGCACCAGGAAGTAGCGGAACCGGCCGGCGTGGCGGTCGTAGTCGAAGAGCTGCGGGCTCCACTCGTTCCACTCCATGAGCAGGTCGTCCCAGCTCCGGCCGGGGCGGAAGCGCGCCGAGGTCTGGAACAGCTCGGCGAAGGAGAAGAGGATACGGCCACCCTTGAACACCTGGTAGTAGGCCGGGAAATGGAGGTAGACCGGCATCGATGGCCAGCTCGCCGAGCCGCGCTCGAAGATCAGGCCGGCCAGGCTCTGCCCCGGCTCGGTGAGCTCCAGCAGATCGGCGAGCCCGGCGCTTTCGGTGCGGAAGCGGAGGAACGCCGTGAGGGTCTGGCCGAGCTGGAACACCACCAGGGCCGCCGCCAGCCAGGTCACCAGCCGCCGCCGGTCCGGCCGCACTGCCGGCAGGGCCGTCACCGCCACCATCGCCGCGAACGGAGCGACGCGCTGGGCAATGAGGTAGCCGCCCCGGAACTCGGGCAGCACCAGATAAAGGAAACCGATCCAGCCGGCCAGGGTGGCGAAGCGGGTGCGGAACAGAAGGTCCCGGCGCTCGGGCTCCGCCGCCGCCCGCTCCCGGAAGACAGCCGCCGCCACGGCGACGAGGCCCAGCAGCGCCAGGGCGACCCCGGCGCTGTGGTCCGCCGTCGGGCCGAAGAGGAGATCCGGAACGAAGCGCAGCTTGGCCACGAGGGGCAAGCGCACGGGGGGCCCCTGCCGCATCCGCAGCTCGTAGGCGGTGATCACCCCCGCGGGCGAACGCAGGACCCCATAGGCCATGGCCCCCAGTCCCGCCGCCACACCCGGCACCAATGGCGAGAGCCAGAGCGCCAGCCTTCGCCAGCCCGGCAGCCGGCAGAGCGCCAGCCACCCCACGGCGCCGGCGAAGAGCAGCAGGAATTGGAGGTGAACCGTATAGAAGAGGACGCCCACCCCCGCCAGCGCCAGCCACGAACGGACCGTGAACGGCCGGTCGAAGAGGGCGTCCGCCAGGGCCACACCGCCCAGCGCCAGGGGATAGGCCAGGAGGTTGTCCACGAACCCCCAGTAGAAGGCGTAGTTGTAGGTGAGGGCCAGGGCCAGCAGGGCGTAGCCTGCGGGCCGGCCCGCCCGCCGGCAGAGGGCCAGGGCCGCCGCCCCGACCGCCACCAGGCAGACCGACACCACCAGCCGCCCCGCGACGTTGATGGGCAGCACCCAGCCCAACCCCGCGACCAGCAGCTTGAACAGCCCGTGCGGAGCCCACAGGGCCAGCTCGTAGGTCTCCCGGAACCGCCGTACCGGATCGCCGTACCAGCGCAGGATGGCGGCCAGCGCAAGCTGCTGCGGATAGTCCACCATGGGCGGGAAGGGCGTCACCCACAGCGGCACCACCCAGAGCGCGGCGACGGCCCAGCCGAGCTTCGATCGCAAGACTTCTCCTAAATTTTTAACGGAAAGGGGATGGAGCGGGAGACGGGATTCGAACCCGCGACCAACAGCTTGGAAGGCTGTGACTCTACCCCTGAGTTACTCCCGCCTGCGCTGGAAAGAATGGTGGAGGCGGGAGGATTCGAACCTCCGTAGGGCGAAGCCCGGCAGATTTACAGTCTGCTGCCATTGTCCACTCGGCCACACCTCCAAAGAACTCGTGCTCGCCGGATCAGGGTGGAGCCGGCACCCGGATTTGAACCGGGGACCTACAGTTTACAAGACTGTAGCTCTACCCCTGAGCTATGCCGGCGGGTTCCCGGATGCCAGGAGAGTCTAGCCTCTACTCGGGGCGGTATGCAAGCCGGCTACCCGCCCCCGCCGCTGCCGCACTGCCTCGTAGAGCACCGCCGCCGCCGCCGTGGCGATGTTCAGCGAATCCACCCGGCCCGCCATGGGCAGGCCGATCGTGCGGTCGCAGATCTGCCGCGTGCGCGCCCTCAAGCCCTTCTCCTCGCCGCCCAGGCAGAGGACGACCGGGCCCGTGAGATCCACCTCCCAGGGCGGATCGCCGCCCGGATCGGTGCCGTAGACCCAGTACCCGACTGCCTTGAGGCGTTCGAGCTCCATCGCCGAATTGGTGATGCGCTCGACCGCCAGCCACTCGGTGGCGCCTGCCGACGTCTTCGTCACCGTGGGCGTGACCGGCGCCGAGCCGCGGTCGCGGATCAGCACCCGGCCGACCCCGGCCCCTTCGCAGACCCGCAGCAGCGCGCCGAGGTTGCGCGGGTCCTGCACGTCTTCGAGCAGCACGACCAGCTCCAGATCGCCCGCCGCCACAACCGACGTCGACTCCTGGCGCACCTCGGCCGCCATGCCGTTGTGGGCGGCGCCGGCAATTCTGGCCAGAGCTCCCTCGGGCACTACCTCGAACGGCACCCGGTGGCGCTCGCACGCCTCCGCGATCTCCTCCCGCCGGCGGCCCGTCCGCGTCGCCGACACCAAGACGCGGACGACCTCGTGAGGACGGTGCCGCAGGGCTTCGCGGACGGGATGATAGCCGAAGAGGAACATGGAGGGCACACAACTGGTGATAGAATTTATGTCTTCGCGATCGAGAATTCGGCTCTTGAGACCTTCTAAGGAGAACGAAAGGATGTCTCCCATCGCGCAGCATATCCGACCGAGGGGGCCCGGGGTGACGACCCTCCCACGGTACAAAATTCGCTTCCGAGACCCCGCCGCGCTCCGCGCTGCCCAGGCCGTGGAATCTCCAATGTCCCAGGTGCAGGTCGTCAACCAGAAGCGCCAGTTCCTCGGCGTGCGCCTGCCGCCAGCAGCCCGTGATACGGCTGCCGCTTTCAGAGTCTTCGAGACTCAGCTCCGGAGCTATGAAGAGGTCTTCGGCGGAGAGATCGTCGAGGACTTCCAGTACTCCATGGAGGCGGAGATTTTTAATCCCGAGAGCTTCCGGCCCGCGCGGCCGCAAGACCCTTCGCTCGACGAGGTCCTCACCATGATTCGGGCTCAGGAAGCCTGGGAGCTGAGCCGGGGTGCTGGGGTGACCATCGCGGTCGTGGACACCGGCATCGACGGCCGGCGACCAGAGTTTCCCCTCTCAAAACGGATGGGCTCCTGGCAGCCCGTAGGCGCCCAGCCTTGGACAGACTACAACGGCCATGGAACGATGTGCGCATGCATTGCCGCAGGTACTCGAGCAGAAGGGGGAGCCTTCGACGGAGTGGCGCCCGACGCCAGTATAATCGCCTGTAGAACGGGTTTCTTCGACACAGAGCTGACGACGATCTACGACTACTTGATCGGCCTCGTACAGACGAAGGGACTCACCATCGTGGCAACCAATAGCTTCGGAATCCTGACGGGAGAACCGCCGCCGGATCCGGCGAACAGTGACTTCGACACGGCCCTCGATGATGCGATTGCCGCCGGCATCCATGTGCGCTTCTCGGCCGGCAACTACCATGACCTCGCTGGCGGAGATCCCGCTCTCTGCAGCCCCACCTCGATCTGGCTGCACAAGTCACGAGCTGACGTGATGGCGGTCGCGACCTGCAAGCTGGACAAGGCGATGTGGTACTACTCCAGCCGTGGTCCCGGGCAGAGAGTTGGCGCCCCCAACACCAACCGGAAACCCGATGTGACGGCTCCGACCCCCGCAGATGGACGCATCGTTTTCGGAAACGACATTGTCACTCTACCGGAAGGCTGGGGGACCAGCGGAGCCTGTCCGCAGGCCGCGGGTCTGTCGGCCCTGCTGCTGTCCAAAAAGAAGTCGCTGAGCAGGCAGGAGGTGATCGACACCATCCGAGACACGAGCACGTCGCTCGGTCACGGGGTCGACTGCGAAGGTACCGGTTTGATCGACTGCCTGGCCGCAGTGAGGGCCGTTTGATCCAGGTCTGCTACACTGACCCCATGCGGTACAAGGTCAAGGCTCTCAACCCGGCAGCGTACCAGGAGGTCGTGAACTTCCTGCATGGGAGGGGGATTCCCGTCCTCCTCGAATCCGAGAAACGCCGGTTTCTGGCGGTCGGTGACCTTCCCGACGCCGATTTTCGGGAGATTGCCGCCAAGGGGGCCGAGATCACCCCCGATTTCCAGTACGACCTGGAAGCCAAGCTCGGATAGGCCGACCGGCGGGCGGTGAGGGATCACCGATCGGCCATCTGGACATCGGCCCCTACACCTCCAAAATCTGCTGCTCCTTCTTCTGGAGCGAGGTGTTGACCTCGGCGATGTAGTGGTCGTGGAGCTTCTGGACCTCGTCGAGGCCGCGGCGCTCGTCGTCCTGGCCGATCGTCTTGTCCTTCTCCATCTTCTTGAGCTTTTCGTTCCCCTCCCGGCGCGCCTGGCGGACGGCATTGCGGGCGTGCTCGGCATAGTCGTGAGCCTTCTTGACGATCTCCTTGCGCCGCTCTTCGGTGAGCGACGGCACGGGGATGCGGATGACCTTGCCGTCGGAGGACGGATTGAGCCCCAGGTCGGATTTCATGATCGCCCGCTCGATGGCCGAGCTCTGGCTCGGATCGTACGGCTGGGCGACGATGAGGCTGGCGTCCGCCACCGACAGGTTCGCCACCTGGTTGAGCGGCACGGGGCTGCCGTAGTAGTCGACCGTGATCCCCTCCAGCAGCGCCAGCGAGGCCCGCCCCGTGCGCAGGTGCTTCAGCTCGTGCTGGAAATGCTCCAGGGCGTGCTTCATGTGGTTCTCGACTTCCTGATTCACTTCTTTCATGGGCTTGCCTCCTCGGGCCGTTGACCGTGGAAAAATCTTCCCCCGGCCGGCCGAGAGCTGTCAATCAAGGGATCAGGTGCGAACGATCGACCCTACCCGCTCGCCGCAGACCACCCGCCGGATGTTGCCGGTGGTCATCAGGTCAAAAATGGCGATGGGGATGCCGTTGTCCCGGCAGAGACTGATCGCGGCGGTATCCATCACCTGGAGGTTCTTCTCCAGCACCTGCTGGTAGGTGACCTCGGGCAGGAGGATGGCGTTCGGGTTCTTCTCCGGATCCGAGTCGTAGAGGCCGTCGACCTTCGTGGCCTTGAGCAGGATCTCGGCATGGATCTCGTTCGCCCGGAGGGCCGCGGCCGAGTCGGTGGTGAAGAACGGGTTGCCCGTGCCGGCGGCGAAGACCACCACCCGCCCTTTTTCCAGATGCCGGATGGCGCGACGGCGGATGAACGGCTCGGCCACCTCCCGGATGTCGATCGCCGTCTGCACCCGGGTCGGGACGCCGCGCTTCTCCAGGGCGTCCTGCAGGGCCAGGGCGTTGATCACCGTGGCCAGCATCCCCATGAAGTCGCCGGTCACCCGGTCGATACCGCGGTGGCTGGCGGCGAGACCACGGATGATGTTGCCGCCGCCGACCACCACGGCCACCTCGACGCCGAGGGAGTGGATGCCCCGGATCTCGTCGGCGATGGCCACCACCACCGCCTCGTCGATGCCGAAAGGCTGCGCGCCCATGAGGGCCTCACCCGAGACCTTGAGGAGGACCCGGCCATACTTGGCGGTCTGGGCGGTCTCCCCCGGCGTCTCTCCTTCCATCAGTGGCTCGCCTGGGCCGCGACTTCCGCAGCGAAATCGTCCTGCCGCTTCTCGATCCCCTCGCCCAGCTTGAAGCGGGCGAAGCGCCGGACCTGGATGTTCTCGCCGATCTTGCCCACCCGCTCGGCGATGAGCTGCGCGACCGTCTGGTCGGGGTTCTTGACGAACGGCTGCTCGAGCAGCACGAACTCGGAGTAGTACTTCTCCATCTTGCCGGCGACGATCCTCTCCACCACGTTGGCCGGCTTGCCCGAGGCGAGGGCCTGGTCCTGAAAGATCGCCCGCTCGCGCTCCAGCGCCTCGGGGGTGACCTCCTCGCGGCGGACGAAGCGCGGCTCGGCGGCGGCAATGTGCATCGCGATGTCGCGCACGAGCTCCTGGAAGGCGTCGGTGCGCGCCACGAAATCGGTCTCGCAGTTGACCTCCACCAGCACGCCGAGCTTGCCGCCGCCGTGGATGTACGAGCCCACCGCGCCTTCGGCCGTGATGCGGCCCGCCTTCTTGGCCGCCGCGGCGAGACCTTTCTTGCGCAGCGAGTCGACGGCGTTCTCCATGTTGCCCTTCGTCTCGTTGAGGGCGTTCTTGCAATCCATCATCCCGGCGCCCGTGCGCTCCCGGAGCTCCTTGACCATCTGGGCGGTGATTTCCATGACTCGGTATCTCCTTGCGAACCGCTCTTGCAGGCGGATTTGAGTAACGCGGACGGACAAAAGAAAAGGTCAGCTCGACGCGCGTTCGACTGACCTCTTCCTCCGCGCCGGCCGGAGGGAGCCGGTCGGCGCGCGTTGAAATCCGGAGTTAGTGGGCCGGCGCGCCGCTCGCGGCATCCTTGTCGTAGACCGGGACCGGCATGCTGTCCTTCGCCCGGACCATCATCTCGGTTTCCATCTTGCCGGCACCGGCGAGGTAGGAGTCGGCGATGCGCGACGCGAACAGCCGGATGGCGCGGATGGCGTCGTCGTTGCCCGGGATCGGGAAGTCGATCAGCTCGGGATCGCAGTTCGTATCGACGATGGCGATCACCGGAATGCCCAGCTTGTTGGCCTCGGAGACGGCGATGTACTCCTTCTTCGGGTCGACGACGAAGAGCGCGTCCGGCAGCTCGTCCATGTCGCGGATGCCTTCGAGGTTTTTCGACATCTTCTCCCGCTCGCGCTCCAGCCGCAGCTTCTCTTTCTTGGTCAGCGAGCTGTTCTCGTCGCCCAAGCGGCCTTCGATCTCCTTCATCCGCTGGATCGAGGTGCGCAGCGTGACGAAGTTGGTCAGCGTGCCGCCCAGCCAGCGGTGGGTGACGTGGAACTCTCCCGCCCGGTGCGCCTCCTCGGCAATGGCCTCCTGGGCCTGGCGCTTGGTGCCGACGAAGAGGATGCGCTTGCCCTCCGCCGCGAGCTGCTGAACGAAAGCCGCCACCTGATTGAAGAGCCTGAGGGTCTTCTGCAGGTCAATGATGTAGATGCCGTTGCGCTTGCCGAAGATGTACTGCTTCATCTTCGGGTTCCAACGCCGGGTCTGGTGCCCGAAGTGGACTCCGGCCTCCAGCAGTTCCTTCATCGTGACTTCTACCAAGCGAATCTCCTTCTGAGCCTAGCGCTTACTGAACTGGAAACGAGCCCGAGCACCCTTCTGACCATACTTCTTGCGCTCCTTCTTGCGCGGGTCGCGGGTCAGGAAACCCGCCGACTTCAACCGGTCGCGCAACTCGACGTTGAACTCCAGCAGGGCGCGCGAGATGCCGTGCCGGATGGCTCCGGCCTGGCCCGCGCTGCCACCCCCGGCAACGGTGACGGTGATGTCGAACTTCTCCGCCGCCTCCGTCAGCAGCAGGGGCTGCTTGATGACCATCTTCAAGACTTCATTGGGAAAGTAGACGTCGAGAGTGCGGCCGTTGACCTTCACCTCGCCGGCGCCCGCCCGCAGGTAGACGCGAGCCGCGGCCGTCTTGCGGCGTCCGGTTCCGTAGTAGCTGACTTGGCTCAATTCGATCTCTCCCTTATGTAACCGGTTATTGCACCGGCTTACAGTGCCGCGGCGACGTCGAAGGTCTCGGGCTGCTGCGCCTGGTGCGGATGCTCGCCGCCGGCATAGACCTTCAGCTTCTTGAGCTGCTTGCGGCCGAGCGGCCCCTTGGGGAGCATGCCCCAGACCGCCTCCTCGACCAGCTTGGCCGGCCGTCGCTGCCGCCGCTTGCCCGCCGTCTCGGCCTTCATCCCGCCCGGATATCCACTGTAGTGGTAGTAGACCTTCTGCTCTTCCTTGCGCCCGGTCAGCACTGCCTTCTCGGCGTTGACGACGATCACGAAATCGCCCGTGTCGATATGGGTGGCATAGGTCGGCTTGTGCTTGCCCATCAGCAGGCGGGCCGCCAGCGAGCACAGACGCCCCAGGGGGATCCCCGCGGCATCCAGCACGTACCACCGATGCTCGATCTCCGCGAGCTTCGGGCTATAGGTCTTCTTCAGCATCTCAATGACTCCAGTCGGTCCAGATCGGTGAGGGCGGCTCTGGCTGGGGGTTTCAATCCACGCCGGCGCGGCGTACGATACCTGCCTTCGCGGCGCAAAGGACCCACATGGTAGGGCCGGGGAGGAGGATTGTCAAGAGGATTGGAAGAAGGAATCTCAGCCCCGAGGGGCGGAAACGGGGCGTCTCAGGCTACCTATCTCCCCGGCTCTCCCCGGCGGGGCCGTCAAGGCATGAACAGACCGCGAACCTTCACCCGGAATCCCGGAACGACGGACGACCGGACCTCGTCGTACTTTCCGCCGCGGACCAACTCCTTGTACTTGCCACGCTCCAACCCATAGACCACGACCGAACCGGCCTCGGGATCGACGAGCCAGTACTCGGACACCCCCGCATCCTGGTAGGCCTGGAGCTTGGTCGTCCGGTCGCGGCGCTGGGTCTTCGGGGACAGGATCTCGGCAATGAGGTCCGGCACCCCCTCGTAGTTGCTGGTTTCCCAGCGCGGCTCGTTCCCCTTCCGGAAGAACATCACGTCCGGCTGCACTGGATTGGCGATGCCGGCAGGAAGAATGACTCCGAGCGGAGCCGTCAGGACCAGGCCGAGGTCGTGCTCGCGCACGAAAGCGGAAAGCTCGAAAGCGAGCTCGAAGGACGAGAACTGATGCTTGAGTATGGGCGGCGGCGTCACGTAGAGGCATCCTCGAATGACCTCGTACCGTTGACCGTCGTCTGGGAGGCGAAGAAAGTCAGCATACGTCCACGCTCCCTGAGCAGGCCAGTCCGGTCCGTCGTCTTGCAGGGGAAATGCGTAGGCTGGCTCGGTCATCGATATCTCCTCGCGCCGGGCTTCAGGCTACCATACAGGGTACACTTCCCCGCGTATGGCCAGCACTCCAGCCACCGTCACCACCGCCCCGCCCCTCGACAAGTCGGGGCAGACCATCCGCGACATGTTCGCGGGGGTGGCGCCGCGCTACGACCTGCTCAACCACCTCCTGTCGGCGAACCTCGACCTGGTCTGGCGGCGGCGGGCGGCGGCGGCCCTCGACGCGCCCGCCGGCAGCCCCGTGCTCGACCTCTGCTGCGGCACGGGTGACCAGGCGCTCGCCCTGAGACGGCGGGGCGCCCTGGTGGCGGCGGCGGACTTCTGCCTCCCCATGCTGGCCCTGGCGCGGAAAAAGTTCGTGCGCCGCGCCGCGCCGCGCCCAGGCGCCCTGGCCGCCGATGCCCTGGCTCTGCCGTTTCCCGACCGGCATTTCCAGGGCGCCACCGTCTCCTTCGGCCTGCGCAACGTGGCGGACCTGGACAAGGTCCTGCGCCAGCTCGCCTCCGTGCTGCGGCCCGGCGGCAAGCTGGTCGTCCTCGAATGCACCCTTCCGAGATGGCAGCCGTTGCGGGGCCTCTACCTCTTCTATTTCCTTCACCTGCTGCCCTGGATCGGCCGGCTGATCTCGCCGCAGGGGTCGGCGTACTCCTATCTTCCCAACTCGGTGCTCAGCTTCCCCCAGCGCCAGGATTTCCTCGACCGCCTGACGGCCGCCGGCTTCACGGACGCGGGCTGGGAGGAGCTCTCCGGAGGCACCGTCTGCGTCTATCAAGGAAGGATTCCCGCATGACCCAGATCCTCGACGGCAAAGCCGCCGCCGCTGAAATCCGTGCCGAGATGGCCGCCAGTGTGCGCGAGATGGCTGCGGCCGGGTACCGCCTGCCGCAGCTCGTGGCCGTGCTGGTGGGCGACGATCCCGCCTCGCAGACCTACGTCGGCAGCAAGGTGCGCGGCTGCGGCGAGGTCGGCATGCTGAGCCGCAACGTGCGCCTGCCCGCCACCACCTCCCAGGCCGAGCTTCTCTCCCTGGTGGACGACCTCAACTCGGACGACGCCGTGGACGGCATCCTCGTGCAGCTCCCCCTGCCGCACCAGATCGACGAGAAGCTCGTCCTCGACCGCGTCTCCCCCGACAAGGACGTCGACGGTTTTCACCCCGTGAGCGTCGGGCGCCTCTGGTTGGACGAGGAGGGCTTCACCCCGGCCACCCCGACCGGCATCGTCGCCCTGCTGAAGCGCAACGGCATCCCCCTCACCGGCCGCCGCGCCGTCGTCGTGGGGCGTAGCGCCATCGTAGGCAAGCCCATGGCGGGGTTGCTGCTGCGGGAGAGCTGCACGGTGACCGTCTGCCACTCCAAGACCGTCGATCTCGCCGCCGTCACCCGCGAGGCCGACATCCTGGTCGCCGCCATCGGCCGCCCCGCCATGATCGGCCCGGACCACGTGCGCGACGGAGCGGTGGTGGTCGACGTCGGCATGAGCCGCCTCGCCGACGCCGCCGAGGCCGAGCGCCTTTTCCCCGGTGACACAGCGCGGCGTGAGCAAGTGGCCCAAAAAGGGTATACCCTCATAGGCGATGTGGACTTCACCCGCGTGGCCTCGAAGGCCTCCCACATCACCCCCGTCCCCGGAGGGGTCGGACCGCTGACTGTGGCCATGGTCCTCTTCAACACCTTGAAAGCCGCCCGGCGCCGCCAGGGGCTTCCCGCAGCGTCATGAGCCACCGCCCCCTCCGCGTCGGCCTGACCGGCGGCCTTGCCAGCGGCAAGTCCACCGTCGCGGACTGGCTGCGCGAGGCGGGCTTCCAGGTGGTGGACGCGGACAAGCTGGTGGCCGAGCTCCACCAGCCGGGAGGCGAAGGGGCCGCCGCCGTACGCGCCCTGTTCGGCCCCGAGATGCTCAACGAGCGGGGCGGCGTGGACCACGCCAAAGTCGCGGCCCGCGTCTTCAAAGACCCCCAGGCGCGCTTCGCCCTCGAGTCCGCCGTCCATCCCCTGGTGCGCAAGAAGTTCGAAGAGCTGGCGGCGAAAGCGCAGGGCATCATCGTCCTCGAGGCCACCTTGCTGGTGGAGGCCGGCTACGCGCCGGGCTTCGACCTCATCGTCACCGTCGAGGCCCCCTGCGAAACGCGCTTCGAGCGCGCCGTCGCCCGCGGCATGGACCAGGCCTCCGCCCGCGGCCGGCTCCTCGCCCAGGGCGACGGCGAGCAGCGCCGCAGCGCCGCCCACCGCATCCTCGACAACTCCTGCAACCCGGACCACCTCCGGCGCCAGGCGGACGAGCTGACGGAGGAGCTGCGCCGTCTGGCCGAGGAGCGGTGAAGCCCTTCGTCCTCGTCACCGGCAACCTGGGGAAGATCGCCGAAGCCCGGCTGGCCGTGGGCGGCGATCTTGAGACCGTGCTGGCGGACCTGCCCGAGATCCAGTCCCTCGATTACCTGGAAGTGGTCCGCGCCAAGGCGGACGAAGCCTGGCGCCAGGTCGGCCGGCCCCTGATCGTCGAGGAAGCCGGCCTCGACCTCGCCGCCCTGAACGGCTTCCCCGGCCCGCTCGTCAAGTGGATGCTCAAAGCCGTGGGCGCCGAGGGCCTGGCCCGCGCCGCCACCTCTTTGGGAAACGTCTGCGCCACCGCACGCTGCTTCCTTCTCTATAAGGATGAGGATCAGGAGATCGTGGCCGAGGGTCGGACCGAAGGCACCCTCGTCCTCCCCGGCCGCGGCACCCACGGCTTCGGCTGGGACCCCGTCTTCCTCCCGGAAGGAGCCACGCACACCTTCGCCGAGCTCACCGGGCACGAGAAGAACGCCGTCAGCCACCGGGGGAAGGCGTGGCGGGAGATGGTGAGGCGGCTGGAGTCGGAGTAGACTCTCGGACCGGGCTTGAATCTCGAATGCTTCAGTACCAGGGCAACTCGGCCAGTTTGAAGCACTTTGGATCGCGGGCGGTTTGCAGAGTTGCGAATTCGCCTCCTGCCAGGGCAGGACGAGTGCCAGCGATAACCCTTGCAGCAACTGGCTGGCGTGCTTCTTCAGCTTCGCCAATCCTTGCTCATGACCGTCGACTGACCGGAAGAGCCTGGCACCTTTCTTGGAAGAACCGGAGGGCCGAGCCGCCCGCTCGGCTTTTGTGATCCCGTCTTCTGCCATCCTAAGAAGCGACTCCTGAACCTTCAGGATGGACTCCTTGACCTTCAGGAGTCACTCCTGAGCTTTCAGGAACGGCTCCTGAACCTTCAAGAGTCGCTCCTGAACCTTACGGAACGACTCCTGACCCTTCAGGACCGACTCCTTGAACTTCAGGAGCGGTTCCTGAACCTTATAGAGCGACTCCTGAAGCTTACGGAAGGGCTCTTGAACCTTCAGGAGTCACTCCTGAACCCTATGGAATGACTCCTCGACCTTCAGGAGCGGCTCCTGAGCCTTACAGAGCGACTCCTGAAGCTTACGGAGGGGCTCCTGAACCCTCAGGAGTCACTCCTGAACC
>JBAPYB010000272.1:0-4007 GCA_049284515.1 Thermoanaerobaculia bacterium | reverse complement strand
GCCGTGGCACGGCCTCGCCGTGGCCGGCTGGGTGGCCATCCCCGGCGAGGCGCCTGGCGAGGAGGCGGAGCCCTCCCTGGGTGCCCGGCTGGGCACCACGGAGGACCTGCCGGCGCTGCTCGCCGGGGGGCACATCGACGACATCCTGCTGGTCGGCAGCAGCGACTCGTGGCAGACGCGGCTGATCGACGGCCTGGCCGGGACGCGGCCGGATCACACCAGCGTCCTCCTCCTCCCCGGCCCGTTCGAGAGCCTCATCGGCCGCATGCGCTACCGCTGGGTGCACGACCTGCCCCTGATCGAGGTGGTGCGGGAGACGGAGTGGCGGATCAACTGGCCGCTCAAACGCCTGCTCGACCTGGCCGGCGGCTCGCTGCTGCTCCTCCTCGCGCTGCCGGTGATGGGCCTCTGCGCCCTGGCCGTGCTCCTGACCTCGCCCGGCGGCGCGCTCTACGCCCAAACGCGCATCGGCCGCGGCGAAAAGCCGTTCACGCTCTACAAGTTCCGCACCATGAGCTGCGACGCCGAGGCGGAGTCCGGCGAGGTGCTGGCCCAGCCCGGCGATCCGCGGCTGACCCCCATCGGCGCCTTCCTGCGCCGCTTCCGGCTGGACGAGCTGCCGCAGGTGCTCAACGTGCTGGCCGGCTCGATGAGCCTCGTCGGCCCGCGGCCGGAGCGCCCGGGCTTCGTGCGGCAGTACCTCGCGGAGGTGCCGGGCTACGCCGAGCGCTTCTCCCTCGCCCCCGGCCTCACCGGCCTTGCCCAGGTCAACGGCGACTACCACTCCAGCCCGCAGAACAAGCTGCGGTACGACCTCGCCTACATGGCGAACTGGACGCTCTGGCTGGACCTCTCGATTCTGCTGCGCACGGTGAAAATCGTCTTGACTTCACGCGGCGTATAAAAGGTATTTTTCGGCTGGCGAAAGCATAGCAGCGGCGCGATTACTCCGGCGATTCTTTCGTTCGATTGACCTTGCCTCTCCATGGGTCTATCCTGGAAGGCCTCCGGCGTTCCAATCCACCGCCGCCACGAGGTGCGCCATGTTCCGGCCCTCTTCATTTTCGTCGTCGAAGCCTTTGCAAGCGATCGCCCTGGGGCTGCTGGTGGCGGCATCCCCCCTCTGTGCCGCCACCACCGGCCCGACGGCGCTCTACACGCCGCAGGGGAGCGGCGCGGGAACGGCCGACGGCGACTTCGTCACCGCCAACGGCGGCGGCGGCCTCAATACGTTCTACCGCTACTTCATCGAGGTGCCTCCGGGCCTCGGGCACCTGGTCGTCGAGATCTTCGATGCGGACGTCGGCCGCGGCGGCGCAGCCGAGTCCACCGCCGGCCGCGACCGCGACCGCGGCAACGGCTTCTCCACCACGGCAACCTACACCCTGCTGCGGCCGGACGGCTCGACGGCGGCGACGCTGGGCCCGTGCAATGCCACGACGTGCAACGACAACGCCTGGCAGACCCTCCTCGACAGCACGACGGCACAGAACACGGCGGCCGGCCACTGGGAGCTGCGAGCGGATACGGGGGGATCGGACGACATCAATGCCATCGGCATCCGCGCCCACGACGGCACCTCCGGGGCCGGCGGCACGGAGCTGAACATCTACTTCGATTCGATGAACCAGTTCGGGGTGAACCCGCCGGCGGCAGGCACCGGCACGCGGAGCTATGCCGTCTATCCGTACATCACTTCCGGCTGCACCGCCAGCAAGAACGATTTCGACTTCGACAGCGACAGCGGCACCGTCGGCTCGATCAACCTGACCAGCCGGACGACCGCCTTCACCCAGAACTATGCCAACGCCTCCCTGTCCGCCAACAACACGTGGCGGCGGGACACGTTCAGCGGCTGGACTTCAGACACCATCTCGGCGGATTACGGAGTCTGGTCGGCCGCCCTGACCATCAACACCTATACGGTCAACAACGCCGTCAACGGCAACTACGCCACGGTCTACTTCAGCAACTTCCAGGCGGCGGCCAACCCGCCGACCGCGAACCCTGTGCCCAACGCCTTCCGCACCTACCTGCCGACGGACGCCAGCGCCGCGCCGGTGAAGCCCTACGTGGACCAGCTCGCCACCTTCAGCGGCTGCGGCAACGGCCAGGACGGGCCGAACCCGCCCGTGGTGGGCCAGGCGAGCTGTTTCACCGTCACCGTCCGGGTGACGAACCCGGCGGCGCAGGCGATCACGTTTTCCAACACCAACCTGGTGACCGCCAACGTCCCCGGCGGCGGCACCGTCTACGCAGGAATCGGCCAGGTGAGCCAGGGCTCGATCACCGCCCAGCCGGCGGTGGGCGGCACGGGCAACGTCACCTGGAACCCCGGCACCCTGGCGGCGGGCGGCACGGCCCTGCTGGCCTACCGGGTGAAGGTGACGCCGACCTCCGTCGGGCAACGCATCCCCTTGACCGCCACTCCCGCCTCGGGCAACGGCACGCGGGCGCAGTACGTGGACGAAACGGGGAACACCACCCAGGCGCGGGCGACCTATCTCTTCGGCCCACTGTGCGAGCTGGCGGTGACGCAGGGGCTGCTGACCGAGGCGGTGGTCTCCTCGTTCCACGCCTCGGCCGCCCCGGGCGGTGGTGTGCTCGTCGAGTGGCGCACGGCCTCGGAGGCGGGAACGGCGGGCTTCTACCTCCAGCGCTGGAACGGCAAGCGCTTCGAAACCGTCAACGGCGGGCTGCTGGCGGGCTTGATCCACGAGCCCCAGGGCGGCGTCTATCGCTACCTGGACGGCAGCGCGTCGCCGCGCGAGCCCCAGATCTACCGCCTGGAAGAGGTGGAGTCCAACGGCCGGCGGCGGACGCACGGCCCGTTCGCCGTCAAGGTGGACTGGAATCGGAACGACCGCGGGGAGATGACCGCCGAGGCCGGCGAATATGAGCGCCAGCCCCACGCCGCCCTCGGCCGGGGCGCCAAGACGAAGTCCTACTCGGTCCTCCCAGCAGGTCCGTCGGTCCCCGTCTCCCGGCCCGGCGCCAGCTCCGCGGGCCTCGGCCTTTCGGTGACCGGCACCGGCCTCTACTATCTCCGCAGCGTCGACCTGGCCGCCTGGTTCGGCATGACGCAGCCCGCGATGGAGACGCTGATCGGCCAGGGCGGGCTCGCCTTGAGCCAGGGCGGTCAGCCTGTGGCATTGATGCCGGACTTCACCACCGGGACGCCGAAACGGGCCCAGGGCCTCTTCTTCTACGGCCAGGCCGCCAACAGCCTGTACAGCACCGCGAGCCTCTATCGCCTCGAGCGCAAGCCGGGCCTGCTGATGGCGGCCACGGCCGCGGGGGCGCCGGTCTCCACCTCTCCGGCGGCCTCCTTCCCGGCGACGCTGCACACCGAGCAGAACCTGTTCGCGGCCACCCTGATCTCGCCGGACCCCGAGTCCGACTACTGGTTCTGGCAGTTTCTCCAGGGGGACGACCCGGCGTTTGGGCACCGCACCTTCTCGCTCGACGCGCCCGGCCTCGTGGCCGGCCAGGCCGGAAGCCTGGCGGTCTCGCTCTATGGCGCCACCGCCAGCGGCGTGCCGGATGAGCACCAGGCGGCCGTGGCCGTGAACGGCACGGCGCTGGGCGAGACGAGCTGGCAGGGCATCGCGCCCAACCAGGCGACGTTCGCCGTTCCCGCGGGCGTCCTCCAGGCGGCCGGCAACCAGGTGGACGTCACGGCCTACACCGGCTCCGGCGCGCCTTTCAGCATCTACTACCTGAACAGCTTCGACCTCTCCTATCCGCGGACGTTCCGCGCCGCGGGCGACGCCCTGGCCTTCTCGGCGGCCGGCGCCGGCAAGGTGACGATCGCGGTCACCGGCTTCACCGACCCCGGCATCCGCCTGCTCGACACCGGCGATCCGCTCCGCCCGCGGTGGATCTCTGGAGCGGCGGTGGCCGCGGACGGCGCCGGTGGTTTCCAGGTGACTTTCGCGCCGGCCGGCCCCGGTCCGTTCCTGGCCGCGGCGCCCGCCGCCATCCAGACGCTCGCCTCGGGCCGGGCC
>JBAPYB010000271.1:0-4454 GCA_049284515.1 Thermoanaerobaculia bacterium | reverse complement strand
GGCCGCCCGAGCCAGCGGAGGCGGTCCCCCGAAACAGACGGCGAGCGTGGCGCAGGAGAAGCTCGATCCCTCGGCTTTTTTCTCGTTGGCGTGGCGCTGGGTGCGGTCACTCTGGGAGAAGAATGGGATGTGCATCGACCCGAACGGTAAGTGCCTTCAGGACGGCATCGGGAGCAGCCCAAGCCAGCTCGATCAAGGCCCGTGCATCGAGCCGGACGGCGTTGCGTGCAGGGCCGGCACCGGGAGCACCCTGAGCGATCCCGACGCCGGTCCGCACATCGACCCGAACGGCTAGCACTCGCCCGAAGCCTAAGTTTCTTCCGTGTGGCATCTTCTGACCTGTATGTGCGACAATACCGGAGACGCTTGCGGGAGTCTTCGTGCGAGGGAGGGAGCTTTTTGAGCGATCACCTGACCGCCGGCCAGGCGGAGCGTTTCCTCCGAGGTGAGCTGACCCGGGCCAAGGCGAAAGAGGTGCTCCGGCACCTCCTGAAGGGGTGCGAGACGTGCGCCGAGCGACTCGGACCCCTTCTTCCCCTGGTCCTCGCGCCGGAGAGGACTTGCCAGGAAGCGCCGATCAAAGCCCCGGGAAGCCACTATGACGCACCGATCGCGCGCGCCTTGGCCGTTGTGCTCAGCCGCCAACCCACATCCCGGAAAGAGGAGTGGACCCGTGTCGAGCGAGGGCTGGATCTCTTGCGGTCCAGCCCCCGCGGACTTGCCGGGCTCACAGATGACGAGGCGAAGGATCTTCGGGGCTGGCCTTTCGTGGAAGTGCTCTTGCAGCTCAGCTTCGAGGAGCGCTACCGCAACCCGGAGGAGATGCTCCGGCTCGCCCTCCTCGCGAAGACCGCGGCCGAGAACCTCGATCCCGAAGATTACGACGCTCCACTCATCGCCGACCACCAGGCCCGGGCATGGGCGGAGCTCGGAAACGCCCATCGCGTGAACGATGAGTTGGACGAGGCCGAGGCGGCGCTCGACATCGCCGAGGAGCGCTTGCGACAAGGGACCGGGAATCTTCTCCTCCTCGCCCGTGTGGCGGTTCTGCGCGCGTCGCTCTTGAATGCCCAGTATCGTCCCTCCGATGCCTGCGAGCTCCTAAGCGGGGCCTACGAGCTCTATCGGAAGATGGGCGACGACCACCTCGCTGGGCGAGTGCTCGTGACCAAGGGTATCTACACGAACTATGAAGGCAACCCGCAGGAAGCGCTCCGCATCTTGCGCCAGAGCCTCGAGCTCCTCGACCCTGAACGTGATCCGCGGCTCGTCACCTCGGCCACCGAATGCTTCCTGGAAGTCATGGTCCAATGCGGCGAGTTTCGAGAGGCGGCCGAGATGCTCATGGAGAGCGGGCTCCGGCACGCACTGGCCGAAGAGCCCTTGAACCTTGTGAAGCTCCGTTGGGTGGAAGGACAAATCTTTGCGGGTCTCAAGAAGTCAGCCCGCGCCGAAGCAGCGTTCCTGGAAGCCCGGGCCGGTTTTCTCGCGCACGGCCAGGGCTACAACGCGGCCCTGGTCGGCCTCGATCTCGCGGCGGTCTGGCTGGAGCGAGGTCAGCAGGCGCAGGTCCAGGAGCTCGCCGCGGACATGCTCTCTACCTTCCAGAGGCTTGGCATCCAGCGAGAGGCCGTGCGGGCGCTCGATTACCTGAACCGCGCCTGCCACAAACAGCGGGCGACGCCGCGCCTGGTCCGGCACGTGAAAGGATTTCTGAAGCAGCTCGAGCGCGAGCCGCAGCTCCGCTTCCAAGCGGTCTGAAGAGACTATTCGGCCTCCGGGTCCTCGGCGCTGAGGCCCAGCAGCCGACCCAGCGAGCGTTTCACCTGTTCGTCGAAGTTGGGGCTCGTCTCGGGCTCGGCGGCCGGTGTTTGACCCAGGGCAGCCTGGACGTCCTCGATGAGCCGTCGGGCGCCCTTGCCGTCCCCGTTCGGCTGCCGGCGCCGTGGGAATGCGAGGCGAAAGAAGTCGCCCGGGTCCATGCCCACGGCCTCGACGATGGAGAGGATGTGCCGCGCCCGCAGATCCACGGTGCCACCCAGGATCTTGCTCAGGTAGCCGCTGCTCAGCCCGATCTGCCCCTCCAGGGACTGGCGCGTGCGGCCGGCGACTCGCACCACCGTCGCGAGGACCTCGGCGAGCCGGCGAACCTCGTCGTCATAATCGGCCATCGTCCGGCTACTATAGCATTGGCTGCCGAGCGCTCCGCACACTTCGGCAGACTTTCTGCGATTGCGTTCGCCGCCAGATAAACCCCACGTTCCTCCCCGCCGCCTTGCCCTGCCGCCGGTAGCTCCAGAGATTCTCGTCCTCGCAGCGGGTGCAGACGGGGAGGACGAAGACCTGGTGGACTCCGGCGGCTTCGAGCTGGTGGCGGGCGGCGGCTTGGAGGTCGAGGTGGGGTTTGCCGTGGAGGCCGGGATGGGCGATCTCGGGCGCGCTGGCGGCGACCACCCGGGCGGCCACGTCGGGGCCCACCTCGTAACAGCAGGGGCCGATGGCGGGTCCGATCCAGGCGGTCCGCTCGGATGGATCGCCGGTCATCTTGTCCAAGGCGGCTTGGAGGACCCCGCCGACGATCCCCCGCCAGCCGGCGTGGACCGCGGCAAGCCCTTCCGGGCCGGCGAGGAGCACGGGGACGCAATCGGCCGTCACCACGGAGAGGGCGAGGCCGGTTTCGCCCCCCGGAAAGGTATAGAGGGCGTCCCCTTCGCCGCAGGCCCCGGCCTCGGCGGGCAGCGCCACGGCCGAGTGGATCTGCTGGGTCCAAGCGGCCGGCGGAGCGTCAGGCTGGATGGCGCGGAGGATCTCTTCCCGGTCGTTCGTGGGGCCGCGCCCCGTGAAGCGCACCTCGACGTCTCCCAGGCGGGCCTTCCAGACCCGGAAGCCGCTTTCGAGGGAGGGACCTTCCGGCGTCATCGCCGCCGTTCCCGGGCTTTGATCAGCGGTTCGATCTCCTTGGCCACGGCGTCGGCCAGCTCGCGCTGCCCCTGGGCGTTGGGGTGGATCTGGTCGCTCTTCAACGACGGCGAGTGGAGGATCTCTCCCAGGACGTCATCCACGATGGGGACGTGGTAGTCGTCGGCCAGCCGGTCGTACATGGCGTTGTAGCGGCCGGCGAAGGGAGCGTCCACTTCGATGAGGACGGGGAGCACGTGCGCCGCGAGGATGCGGTCGAGGATCGTCCGCAGGTTCTTCTCCGCCTGGTCGGGGGGCACCTGGCGCAGGATGTCGTTGCCCCCCAGCTCGACGATGACGAGCCAGGGGCTCTGCGCCAGGACCTGGTCGAGCCGGGCGAGGGCGTCCGCCGTCGTGTCGCCGGGGACGCCGTCGTTGATCACCTCGGTCTTGAGGCGCGCCGCGAGGAGCTCCGGATAGGCCTCGCCGGCCGCCACTCCTTCGCCGGACGAGATGGAGTCGCCCAGGACCGCGATGGTGGTGCCCGGGTTGTGCAGGTTGGGGGGCTCGTGATGGCAGGCTGCGAAGAGGGCGAGGAGCAGGAGCGGGAGGAGAGCCTTGCGCATCCCGCGATTGTAGAGGAAGGCGCGGCCGGTGGCCCGCTCTACGGTCCCTTCTTCGGCCTGGCGGACAGCCTCTTGCGCCGCCTTTCAGGAGGAAGGATGTCGGCCAGGCCGTCACCGGCGAGCTCGGAATCGCCTCCCAGGTACTGGAGAGTGGCGAAGAACAGCTTCCTCTGCTCGGCGGCGTGAGCGTCGTAGAGCTCCATGATTCGCGTCAGCGAGGGCTTGGCCTCTCCCCGCTCCGGAGCCGCTTCGCCGGGCTCCGCTTCCTTTTTCCGCAAGGACTTGCGCAGATCCCGGCGAATCAGCTTGAGGTTGACCTCGATCACGGCATCGGGGTGCTCGTCCAGCTCCTCGCACATCCGCAGGAAGATGTCCTCTGGGATGCGGCCCAGGTTTTCATACTTGCTCAGGGTGCTGATATGGACGCCGATCCTCTTCGCCAGCTCGGCCTGGGTCATTCCTTTCTTGTCTCTCAGTTGGGCGAGGACCCAGCCCGTTCGCTCGTCTCCGATCACGGAAAAATCTTACGGGTCCGCCCAACCGGACCACAATCCAACAAACCGAGCACCAAAATTCGCCATTCCGGGGAAAAAACAAGGCAGATCGCCGATATGGAGATGAAAGTCCGCCTCAAGCGGTGCAGAACCTCGGCCTTCCCGCGAAGTCTTGGATGGGAGCCACGAAATCAGGCGACGCCGGAAGGCATGTCCCCTGAAGGAGAAGGGTCTGGACAGTTCGCGCGGTCTACCCTCCGAATCCTCACCCCCTATCCCCCTCTCCCGTCTCCCATCCACCCCCGCCGGGCATAGGCGCTAACTTTGCTTCGTGTAGGGGCGGGTCTGGAGGGTCGGGAGGGGGCGCGACCCGCCCTGCAGCGGCGAAATCGTCGAAATCAGGGCGGGTCGAGCCCCCAACCTGCCGCCCAGACCC
>JBAPYB010000270.1:0-5390 GCA_049284515.1 Thermoanaerobaculia bacterium | reverse complement strand
TGGTTTACTGGTACGTCACCACGAGCTGCGGCCGGTTGGCCGCGGTGCCGTTGTCGCCCGAGTAGTAGCCGATGTAGTCGGCGTTCCGGTCGTTGTTGTCGTCGAGGTTGAAGTAGACGCGGAGCTGCGTCGTCCCCGTCTTGTTGATGGCCGCCAAACCCGCGGCGTTGAGGCTGCCTTCCGACCAGTCCAGGTTGTTGGCGGCGTTGGTGAGGCTCGCCGCCTGGACGGCGGTCGCCGCGGCCTGGAAGTCGCCCGTCTGGAGCGTCGTCGAGCCCGAGAAGCCGCTGCCCGATTGGACGTCGACCCAGCAGGTGCCGTGCGTGGTGAAGGGGTTGGTGCCCGAGACCGTGCCGCGGCGCAGCCGCAGGGTCACCGAGAGGATGGTGGCGCCGTCGGGGATCGCCGAGGTGTCGAAGGAAACGACGGATTTGTACTGCTTGTTTTTGTTGTCGTCGCCCACCCGCAAGGCGCTGGTGGTGGCGGCGGTTGCGTCGATCGAGCCACCGGCGTTGGAGGTCTCGCTCGACTCCAGCACCCAGCCGTCCTGCGCGGCGACGGAGGTGAAGGTGACCGACGCCACAGGCGTCGCCGACGCCTGGTTCGAGCTCGCGCCTTCGCCGGCTCCGTTGGTCCCGGTCACAATGTAGTAGTAGGTCGTCCCGTTGGTCAGGCCGGTGTCGGTGAAGGTCGTGGCGACGAGGTTGCTCCGGATCGTCGTGTACGGCCCGCCGTTCGTCGTGCCGCGGTGGACTCGATAGGCGGTGGCACCGCTCGCGGCCGTCCAGGCGAGGCTGACCTGCGCGTTGCCCGGTGTCGCCGACAGGGAACCCGGCGCGCCCGGCGGCGTCTCGCAATATTGGGCCTGCTTGCCGATCACCGTATACAGGCAGCCGGACTGTTCGATCAGGTAGAGGATGGCCTCGCGGTTGCGCGCGGTCTGGGCGGGGATCACCTCGTCCGGCGGATAGAAGCCGGCCTGATCGGTCGAGATCGGGTACATTTCGAAGGTGTAGGAGAAGATCCGGTGGACGCCGTACAACCAGTCGTTGATGCTGCCGTCGAAGATGTAAAGGTCGCTCGCCTGCTCGGGCGTGTAGCCGTTGGTGGCGGCCATCGCCTGGCCCAGGGCCACCAACGCGTCGTGATCGTCCTGGGTCATGTCCGCCGGGACGTCGGTCAGCGTGTAGCTGTAGGGCCACAGCACCAGCTCGTCGAAGGTGTGGAAGTCGATGTTCGCCTTGATCTGCTGCACCCTGTTCACTACGCGGCTGTCGACGAAGTCGCGCACCACCTGGGTCTCGGGAGCTGAAAAGGCGGCGGGGCCGCGGTAGGTCGTGCTGCTCGGGTCGGTGCTGCTGCCGCCGCAGCAGCCCCAGTTGTAGCCCCAGTTGCGGTTGATATCGGTGCCGATGTAGGGGGAGCCCGCGTTCGGCTGGCGGTTCTTCCGCCAGTTGGCGTAGGTGCCCGTGGCGATGTCATATTCCCCGCCGTCCGGGTTCATGTCGAAAATCATCCAGATCTCCCGGCTGTCCACGTCCTGGGTAATCCGTGGATCGACGCCGTAGCCGTCGAGCAGCATGTGGAGCGTGTAGAGGCCCTGCTCCACCGTCAGGTGCTCGCGAGCGTGCTGGTGATGAGTGAGGAGCACCTCGGGCTCGTCCTCGTCGACGCCTACGTTGTCGGAGATCTTGCCGGCCCAGATGGTGCGCCCCTCGTAGGAGGTGCCGAGGCTGAACAGCGAGAAGATGTCCGGATGATCGAACGCGGCCTGCTGCAGCTCGGTCACCATCTCGTTGTAGTCGTGGTACCCCGAGTCGGCGGGCGGAAATACTTTGAGAAACTCCTCGGGGGTTTCGAGACGCACGAGCTTCAGGCCGAGGCGCCCGATCGCCAGCGCCTCCTGGGGCGTGGCCTCCGCCACCACGTAGTCGTGGCCGACCTCGATGATGCCGGCGCCCGTGGCGGCGATGGCGGAACGCGTCCGAACGTCAAGGACGTGCGGGATCTTGTAGGTGCCGATCCCTTGATAGGGCTGGGCGGCGGCAGGCGCCGCGGCTGCCAGCCCGAGCAGCAGCAGGGCGAGCGTCAGCCCCAACACGGAAGGCCGCTGGTTTCTCAACATGGTTTTTTCCTTTCTGAAGCCGGCGAGGCCGGCGGGGGATGCCGGCCTCTCAGAGGGGAGCTGCTAACAGCCGAGGTTGGCCCTGATGGCGTTCGCGGCGTCGATCAGCGCCTGGCCGTCGGCCGCCGTCAGCTTGCCGGTTTGGATGTCCCCGTTGACCTTCTGTATGAAGTCGCCGAGCTCTTTGCAGGTCTGTGCGACCTGTCCTTTAGCGAGATGTTTGGCAGCATTGTTAAGTGCGTTGAGCAGCGGATTGGCGTTGCTCGGCGTCAGCGCGCCGGCTGTGATCAGCGAGTTGATCTGAGCGGTGAGCGCCGCGATCTGGTCTTGGGGCGTGGGCACCCTTTCGAAAGCGCCGATGTCGCAGGCCGGGCCTTGAGGGCGCGTCACGCCGCGCTGGTCCGTCGGCAGGCAGTTGGCGTTGTCGCCGGCGTCGATCGCCGGGCTGCCGGCGAGCAGGGCATAGGTGTCCGTCGGGCCGCCGTTGTTGGCGAGCGGTCCGAGGAGCGGGTTGGTCCCGGGCAGGTTGCCGGGATCCGTCAGCCCGCAGCTCCCATCGGAATCCAGGTCGTGGACAGAGAACTGGCGGGTGTTGGCGGCCAGACAGTCACCTCCTGTGTTCCCGGCGATGATCGTGTTGACCAGGAAGATCTGCGAAAGGGAGCCGCTCACTGCGCCCCCGCCGGAGCTGGCGCTGTTGCCGGCGATGGTGTTGTTGAAGGCAATCGCCCGTCTGCCGATGACCAGACCGCCACCACTGTTGGCCGCGGAGTTCCCGCTGATGGTGCTGTTTGAGGGTCCTATGAAGCCGAGACTGTAGATTCCGCCGCCGTCAATGTCGGCCCGGTTGCCGGCGACCAGCGACTCCTCGACGCTCAGGAACGCGGCGTCGTAGCTGTAGATGCCCCCGCCGGAGCTTTGGCTGCGGTTGGCGGTGATGAGGCAACGCTGGACGTCCAAGGCGGCAGAGTTTAGAATCCCGCCGCCTTCCAAGGCGGCCGAGCCGTTGCGGACGGTCAGATCGGAGATAACGACATTGGCGAAGTTGTTGTTCGCACCCACATTCAAGACCCTGGACGCGGCGTTGCCGTCGAGGACCGTGGAGCGGGCTCCCGCACCCGCCAGGGTCAAATTCTGATCGATGGCGATCTCTCCCAAGGTGAGCACGTAGGTGCCGGCCGGAATCGACACCGTGTCGCCGTCGGCGGCGGTCGCCACGGCGTCGCGCAGCGAGCAGGAGCTGCTGCAATCTCCGAGGGACTGGTCGGTGGTGGTGTTGACGACGATGGTGGCTGCGGAGGCGGGTGGCGCCGCCAGCCCGAGGGCCGTCACGGCCAGGGCGGCCGCCAGAAGGAACCGCATTCCAAACTTGAATCCCTGCCCGCGAGGCTTGTTCAGATGTCTCACGTTGTTCTCCTTAGTGATCTAAAAGGTTCGGTCAAATTTTGGCGAATGAGTCAAGGCCGGGCTCCCGAACGAGCCCGGCCCGGGCCGGTTTGCTACTTGCCGCAGCTCGACTGGCCGGCGGCGGAGGTGATGGCGCCCTTCTCCCCGGAGCCGATCAGCCCCTGCTGGACGAAGCTCTGCGAGGTCTTGGCCACGCAGGAGACGTACTGGCCGTGGTTCTTCCAGGGCTGGGTGGTGCCGCGCGGACCCGCGCACGGGCAGAGCTGATCGATCGAGCAGCCGCTGGCGGCGTCGACCGGCTGGAAGAGCGGCGTGAAGGGGCAGAGGTCGGCCGCGTTGGGGACTCCATCGCCGTCGGCGTCGGGATCGCAGGCGTCGCCGATGCCGTTGCCGTCGAAGTCGTGCTGATCGCCGTTGGGGACCAGCGGGCAGTTGTCGACGGCGTTGGGCACGCCGTCGCCGTCCAGGTCGCTGTCGCAGGCGTCGCCGATGCCGTCGTGGTCGAAGTCCTGCTGGCCGGGGTTGCTGACCAGCGGACAATTGTCCGTGGCGTTGGGAATGCCGTCGCCGTCGATGTCGGGATCGCAGGCGTCGCCGATGCCGTCGTGGTCGGTGTCGTCCTGGCCGGGGTTGGCCACCAGCGGGCAGTTGTCCGCGGCGTTGGGAATGCCGTCGCCGTCGATGTCGGCATCGCAGGCGTCGCCGATGCCGTCGTGGTCCTGGTCCGCCTGATCCGGGTTGGGCGTCGACGGGCAGTTGTCCGTGACGTTGGGGACGCCGTCGCCGTCGATGTCGGCGTCGCAGGAGTCGCCGATGCCGTCGTGGTCTTGGTCCGCCTGATCGGGGTTGGCCACCAGCGGGCAGTTGTCCGTGGCGTTGGGAATGCCGTCGCCGTCGACGTCGGCGTCGCAGGCGTCGCCGATGCCGTCGTGATCGGTATCCGCCTGGTCCGGATTGGCGACGAAGGGGCAGTTGTCGCTGACGTCCAGCACCCCGTCGTTGTCGTTGTCCAGGTCGCAGGCGTCGCCGATGCCGTCGTGATCCCGGTCCGCCTGATCGGGGTTGGCCACCAGCGGGCAGTTGTCCGTGGTGTCGGGAATGCCGTCGCCGTCCGTGTCGGTGGAGACGTTGCACGTGGTGCCGGTCCACGCGGGGGTACAGGCGCAAGTGAAGACCGGGGGGGTAAAGGTCACGGTCGTGCAGGTGCCGCCGTGGAGGCACGGGTTGCCGTTGCACGGACCGATGCCACCCCACAACGCCCCGGCGCTCAGGACGAGCAGGGCGAGCAGGCCGGCGAAAATCGAAAATCTGGTTTTCATGGTCGATCTCCTTTCAAGGAGTGGATATTCAGAGAGTAGCGGCTCGCAGCCGCGATTGGTATCGTCTCTAGGGATGATCTTTTCGGGGTTCGGCCCCCTCTCTCGGGAGGGGGCGGGGCCTGCCTGAAAGGGTGGGAAGGGGTGGGAAAAATCTTTCGATCGCGGGTGGGCCGGGCTCCGGCGCCTCCCCAATGTAGAGACGCCCCGTCTCCGGGGGGAACCCCCGGTTGGGGCGTCTCCGAGGCGGGGATACCCTCTGCGCCCTCGAAGACTGTCCGCGGGCACAGGGTCGCCCTGGATTGCCCGGGTGCCGCCGGGACGATCCCTTCCGGTTTGAACCGTTATCTCCGCTTCGGAGACGCCCCCACCGGGGGTTCCCCCCGGACACGGGGCGTCTCTCTACAGTGGGGAGGTAACCGGTGGTGGTAGAGAGGACGGTGACGCCCGCCTCCCGAACCCAAAGAGGCAACGTCGCGGTTGTTGTTTCCAGCCCCCGCCCAAGACCCTCATCACCCCGGCCCTCTTCTCCCGACCCCCTC
>JBAPYB010000269.1:0-13099 GCA_049284515.1 Thermoanaerobaculia bacterium | reverse complement strand
GCCCTGGACCTCGCCGCCGCCCCGGGGGCCCGCACTCCGGTGCCGGCGGCGGCGCGGCGCCATTTCCTGCTGCTCTTCGACCTTGCGTTCTCCGAGCCGAAGGCCATCGTCCATGCGCGCGCCGCGGCGGCCCGCCTCATCACTCAGCTCCAGCCGGCTGACCTGGCGGCCGTGGCCACCTACAGCGCCACCCGCGGGCCGCAGCTCGTCCTTGGCTTCACGTCGGACCGCCGGCAGCTCGACAACGCTCTCGGTTCGCTGGGGCTGCCCGACCTGGTTGCCCGCCCCATGGACCCCCTCCGGCTGGTGCTGGAGGAAGTGCTGAGCGCCAGCAATGCCGTCGCCGGCACGGCGCCGACGGCCAGCCGCGATCCGCTCGCCGAGGTCACCGACGTGGCGGTCGCCACGCGGCTGGAGGGGGTGACCAACGCCGTCGAAGGAGCCAATCGCGTGGCCCTGCGCAACCACGTCAACAACTTCACCCGTTCGCTCGCCGACCTGGCGCGGCAGATCGCCGTGGTGGAGGGCCGCAAGTACGTCGTCTTCCTTTCCGAGGGCTTCGATACCGCCCTCTTCCAGGGCACGATCGATCCCGCGCGGCAGGAGGAGATGCGCGAGAATGCGCTGCACGGCGAGTCGTGGCGCAACAATCCGGAAGACCGGTACGGGCTCACCGAGACCAGCAACGACGTCGAGCGGATGCTCGAGGAGTTCCGCCGCGCCGATTGCGTCATCCAGACGGTGGACATCGGCGGCTTGCGTGCCGGCGCCGACCAGGGGGCGCCGCGTCCCGCCGGGCGCGACAGCCTGTTGATGATGGCCAAGGGGACCGGCGGCGAGCTCTACGAGAGCTTCAACGACTTGACCGCGGCGTTCACCCAGACGCTTCACCGCACCAGCGTCACCTACGTGCTCGCCGTGGAGCCCGACCGGCTGCAGCCGGAGGGGGAGTATCACCGGCTGCGCGTCGAGCTCAAGAAGCCTCTGCGCGGTGCCCGGCTGGTGCACAAGCCGGGCTACTTCCTGCCCAAGTCCTATTTGGAAGAAACTTCGCTCGAGAAGCTGCTGGAGACCGCCAACCTGGTGATGAGCGGCGAGGAGAGCGACGCCGTGGGCACCGCCGTCCTGGCTGCGCCGTTGCGCAGCTCCGGGGAGAAGGCCTACGTGCCGGTGCTGATCGAGATGGACGGCGCCACCCTGCTCGCCGGCCCGCAGCCGCCGGCACTGGGGGTGGAGATCTACCTCTACGCCCTCGATTCGACGGGGGCGGTGCACGACTTCCTGACCCAGACGGTGGGGCTGGACCTCGCCAAGGCCGGCGTGGGGCTGCGCTCGAGCGGCCTCAAGTTCTTCGGCCACCTCGATCTGTTGCCGGGCGATTACTCGCTGCGCATCCTGGTGCGCAATGCAGCCTCCGGCCGCTCGGGATTGCGGGTGGTGCCCCTGCACGTGCCCAATTTCGTCGCGGACTCGTGGCTGCTGCCGCCCCTCTTCCCGGACCCGCCGGACCGCTGGGTCATCACCCGCGAGGAGCCGCGCGGCGAGAGCAAGCAGTCGCCTCCCTATCCCTTCCTGCTGCGGGGAAGCCAGTCGTTCGTGCCGGCGTCGAAGCCGGCGCTCTATGCGGGCCGCATCGCGCGGCTCGTGCTCTTCGGCTCCAACCTCGGAGGCGCCGACTGGAAGGCCGAGGCCGGGGTGCTGACGCCCGACGGGCATGAGCTTCCCGGCGGTGCCCTCGAAGTGGTGGAGCGGCTCGGCGGCACTGCTGCGGCGCCCGACCGCGCCTTCGCCAACTTCCGGGTGCCCGATCTCAAACCTGGCGAGTACGTGCTGCGCGTCACGGTGGCCGGAGGCGCTGCCGCACCCACGCCGGCGACCAGCTCGATCCGCTTCGTCGTCGTCCCGCCGCCGGCCGGCGACGCGAGGAACTGAGCGGTTCCCCCGCCGCCGCCGGGCCGCGAGGCCCACGTCCACCTCAAGCCGGGGCGCGACAAGTCCGTCCGCGACGGGCACCCATGGATTTTCTCGGGCTCCGTGGCCCGGCTCGAAGGTCCCGCGGATGCCCCGGTGGCCAGGGTGTTCGACGCCGGCGGCCGTCCCCTCGGTTTCGGCTTCCACAGCCCGTCGTCGCAGATCCGCGTCCGCATGCTGGGCGCCTCAGGAGACGCCGACTCGGCGTTCTTCGCCGCCCGCATCGCCGAGGCCCTCGCCCTGCGCAGTGGCGTCCTGCCGCCGGAGACCACCGGCTACCGTCTGCTCAACGCCGAGGGGGACGGCGTGCCCGGCTGGACGGTGGACCGCTTCGGCGACGTGCTGGTGAGCCAGATCACCGCGGCCGGCCTGGAGGCGGTGCGGTCCGAGGCCTACGCGGCGCTGGCTGCGGCCCTGCCGGACTGCGGCATCTGCGCCATTGTGCAGTCCAACGACGTGCCGGTGCGCCGCGCCGAGGGCCTGACCTTCGCAGGGGACGAGGTGATCGCCGGCGAGATCCCAGCCGAGGCGCGGTTCGCCGAGTCGGGCCTGATCTTCACTGCCGAGTTGGCGGGCGGCCAGAAGACCGGCTTTTACTGCGATCAGCGGGAGAACCGTCGCCGCGCCGAGCGTCTCGCCGGGGGCCGCTGCGTCCTCGACCTCTTTTCCCATTCGGGGGCGTTCGCCCTCTACGCCTTGCGCGGCGGCGCCGAGCGGGTGGTCTGCGTCGAGTCCTCGGCGCGCCTGCTGGAGCGGGGCCGCCATCATCTGGATCTGAACGGCCTGGCGCCGGAGCGCGTCGAGTGGGTGAAGGCGAACGTCTTCGAGGACCTGCGGGAGAGGACGGAGACGTATGGGCTGGTGATCTGCGATCCGCCGCCCCTGGTGCGCAAGCGGCCGGACGTCGACGCCGCGGCCCGTGCCTACAAGGACCTGAACCGGCTCGCCCTGCAGCGCGTGGCTCCCGGCGGCTTCCTCCTCACCTTCAGTTGCAGCGGCGCCGTGGACGCCAAGCTCTTCCGCCAGATCTTCTTCGCCGCCGCCGTCGAAGCCGGCGTCCGCGTCGCCCTCCTCGAACCTCTCGCCGCCGCGCCGGACCACCCGGTGGCGATCACCCATCCGCAAGGGGAGTACCTGAAGGGCTGGCTGGCGACGGTGCGGGGTGCGGTCGTTTGATCGCTGGAGCTTGGTAGAAAGAGCGACCTTGGAGTCGTCCGCAACAGGATAGAATGCAAGCAAAGTATGCGAGCTTCTATCCTGCGCCGGCTCCGCCGGCAACTGGCCTTCCTGGTCCTGGTCTACTTCTTCGCCGGCGTGGCGAGCCAGAAGCTGGTGCCGGGCGTGGACGAGATCATCCCCTTCTTCGGCTGGTCGCTCTTCTCGAAGGTGCCGAACGAGGTCAGCGGCTACACGCTCCTCATCCGTCGCCAAAAGCAGCGGGTGCTCAGGCCGCCGGTCTCCTTCTTTCGCGCCCCGGATACGATCGTCTTCGGGAACCGCTACATCGGCCGCAAGGTCATCCAACGGCTCGGCAGGGCGGTGGAGCGGGGTGATGCGGCGCGGGTCGCGGACCTGCGGCGGCTCTTGGAGGAGAACTACCTGAACGGGCGGGTGCGCTACGAGCTGATCTTCGAGCGCTACGACCCGGTGCAGAAGTGGAGGACCGGCGCCAACCTCGAAGAGCGCTCCCTCGGGCTGTTCACCAGTGGGGAGGAGCTGTGAGGCGGCGGCGAAGCCGCATCGAGTCGTGGATGGCCTTCTTTCGCCCGGCGCGTGGCGGCTCCACGACCCTCCTCCTGTCGCGTGAGCGCTTCACCGCCGCCCAGACCCTGGTCGCGGCCTACTATGCCATCCTGTTCTTCTTCGCGGCGGGGGAGCTTTTCGCCTGGCAGGGCTACCTGACCGCAGGGGAGCTGGCGCCGCGCTGGCCGATCGTCTGGCTGCGCTTCGTCGACACCCGGGCGGGTATCGCCGCGATCCTGTGGCTCCATCTCCTCGGCGGGCTTCTCGCCGTGACGCTGGTCCGCTATCGCTGGGCCCGGATTGTGATCTTCGTGTCCCTGCTGGAGCACATGGCGCTCAAGTTCTCGTTCGGGGCGGTCAACCACGGCGACCATCTCGGCGTTCTCATCGCCTTCGTGTTGATCTTCCTGCCGGCCGGCTGGGACGCCCGCGGCCCGGTCGATCGCAGGGTGCGCTCGGCGACCCTGCTGGTCTTTTCGGGCGCGCAGGCCATGATCCTGCTGACCTACAGCATGGCGGGGATGTGGAAGGCCGGAGGGATCCTCCAGCAGTGGCTCACGGGAGAGTTTTTCACCTACCTCCACCCGCAGGGCCTCGCCCGCCAGGTCGCCGCGAAGATGATCGAGGACGACGCTTCAAGCGTTCTCGGGCCCTGGCTGGTCGCTCACCCCTGGGCAGGCTGGCTGCCGGGGATCGCGGCGATCTATCTCGAGCTCTTCGCCCTCTGGGTGGTCGCTCGCCCCTCCCTGCACCGGGCCTGGGGGGTGGGGCTCGCCCTCTTCCACCTTGCCTCCCATCTGGCCCTGGGCGTCGGCTTTCCCCAGAGCACCCTCTGGCTGGCCCTGTTCCTGATGCTCTCGCCCTTTCAGCCCCGGGAGGCGAGCTGGCGGCAGGCGGCCGGCGATCTGCCCGTCCTCGGCACGTGGCTGCGTCGTATGCACTCAGATTGAAACACAGCAGGTCGCTGCGTCAAATTTCGGCCTTCGTGACCGGCCCGTTTTCTCAAACACCTTCCGCCGTGAGAATGCTGGCGGAACGGCCGTGACCTGTACCCGGGGCAACGCCCTGGGGACAAAGGGATTGAAAACGTTATGCGGCCTGAAGGGCTGCGCTAATAGTAGCTGACGGCAACGCCGCGACGGCCGCAGTCATTTCCTAAATTCTCCATCGTCCGAGACGCTGCCGGAAATGATCCACACCACGATACGGCAGTAGCGCGGCCCTTCAGGCCGCATCGGTGTTGTCGATCCCTTCAGACCCAGGGCGTTGCCCTGGTAGCGGGAGCGGTGGGCTCGGAGGGCGTCCAGGTCTTCGGGGTCCGCGCCTTCAGATCCGCGGCATTCGCATTCAGCGCCGAGATCAACCGGCCAGCCCGCCCGTCGCCTCTGTATACGTCGCCGCGTTGCCCATGGTCCTTCTCCCTCGGCCCCGAGGACTTCGACGACGCCGTCATCGGCGCCGGTGCATATATGACAACAGGAGGGTCGCCGCTGTCCGAATGTGCATACGGTACTCTGAGCTGCGACTCTTGTCAAGCGGGGCCAGACGCGGCGCAAGGAACTGGCCGCGGCGCTCATTCCGTCGCCTCAAAGGGATTGGCATGCGCAGCTCTGCGTGCTAGCGTGTCCTGGTTCGACACCACCTACCCGACGAGGGCCGAGCATTGGACCAAGAGCTGATCGCCTACCTGGACGAGCGCTTCCGCGAGACCTCACGGCAGATCGAGAGTCTTCGCGAAGAGACGAACCAGAGGTTCGAACGCTTGGAAGAGCGGACGACGGAAGGGTTCCGGCACACCGGCATGGAGATCGAGGCGCTGCGTGGCGACATCCGCCAGGTTGCCGAGGGAGTCTTGGCCAATAACGAGAGACTGGATTCCTTTCGGCAGGAGGTCGCCGCCGAATTCAAGGACGTGCGGGCCTCGATACGGGCGCCTTTCGAGAATCTGGACGGCCGGGTCCGAATTCTGGAGACTCGGGTGCTCGGCAAGACCCCGCGGAAGGGTAAGAGCCGGCCACCTTCGTGACCGGCCCGTTCCCTCAAGCAGTCTTCAGCAATCTCTTCAGTCCGTGACCGGCGACGGCTCGCCGATCACGCTCTCCCGCGGCTTGCGCCGCGCGAGCTTCTCACCCAGCCGCGAAAAGACCTTTGAGCTCGCCCAGTCGTCGAAGATGCTGTAGCTGACCGGCGTGCCGATCAGCGTCAGCAGCAACGACAGGAGCTGGCCGCCGAGGATCACCGAGGCGATGGCCCGGTTGGTGCCCGCGCCCGTGCCACTTGAAGCCACCAGCGGAATCATGCCGGCCACGAAGGCGAGCGTGGTCATCAGGATGGGACGCAAGCGGTCGCGGTTCGCCTCCCGGATGGCCTCGGCCCGCGGCATCCCCTGCGCCCGCAGGGCGTTGGTGTGGTCGATCTGCAGAATGGCGTTTTTCTTCACGATGCCGAACAGCACCAGGATGCCCAGCATCGAGAAGATGTTGACCGACTGCTTCAGCATCAGGATCGACAGCAACGCGAACGGCACCGTCATCGGCAGCGACAGCAGAATGGTGAACGGGTGGAGCCAGCTCTCGAACTGCGCCGCCAGGATCAGGTACATGAAGATGATCGACAGCAGGAAGGCGATCATGAACGAGGTGAACGCCTTGCCCTGCTCGCGCGAACGGCCGGTCAGACCGTAGGAGAAGCCGGCCGGCATCTTGAGCCCGGTCGCCGTGCGGTTGAGCGCGTCGATCGCCGTCTGCGACGAGAAGCCCGGCCGCATGTTGGCGGTGACCATCACCTGCCGGCGCCGGTTCAGGCGATTGATCAGCGACGGGCCGGTGCCCTCTTTCAAGGCGACGAGGTCGCGCAGCGGCACGGTGCCGCGGCTCACCGAGGGCACCTCCATGGCGGCGATGGCCTGGGCGTTGTTGCGGTCGGCCTCTTCGGCCCGCACATGGACCTCGTACTCCTCGCCCCCCTCGAAGTAGGAGGTGGCCTTCTGGCCGCCCACCAGGACGTTGAGCGAGCTCGCGATGTCCTGCACCCGCACGCCGAGGTCGGCCGTCTTGTCGCGGTCGATGCGGACGCCGAGCTCCGGCTTGCCGAAGATGAAGTTGGTATCCACGTCGGTGGTGCCCGGCACCTTGGCGAGCTCGGTCTTGAGCTTCTGCGCGTAGTCGTTGAGCTTGTCGAGGTCGGGGCCGCCGACCCAGAACTGGATCTCGTTGTCCACGCCGTTGCCGAAGGCCGAGACTCCCGCCACCTGGGCCCGCACCTTGAGGGCGCTGTACTGCGGCAGGATCTGGTCGCGCACCCGCTGCATGAGGTGGAACTGGTCCTCCTTGCGCGTTGTCGGGTCGCTGAGCTGAACGTAGATCAGGCCCAGATTCAGCGTCTGTTGCGGGTCGTTGCCGATGGTGGTCACCGTGGTCACCACGCCGGGAAGTTTACGCACCTGGTTGGCCACCGACTCCAGGATGGTCTGGGTCGTCGTCAGGTTCGCCCCTGCGAGCACCCGCACCACCACCTGGAACTGCGACTCGTCGTCCTCGGGCAGGAAGTTCTTGTTCACCGCCATGAACAGGGGAATGGTGGAGAGGAACACCAGCACCATCGCCACCACCACCACCCAGCGATGGCCCATGGCGAAGTCGAGCAGGCGCAGGTAGGTGCGCTCGACGACGGCATAGACGCCCCGCTGGCGCGAGCCCTCCCCGGGCTGCGCGCTGTCGTTGTGCCGCAGCCACCGGGAGGCCAGCATCGGCGTCAGTGTGAAGGCGACCACCAGCGACACGGCGATGGCGAACGCCATGGTGATGCCGAAGGAGTACATGAAGCGGCCCACGATGCCGCCCATGAAGGCCACCGGCAGGAAGACGGCGATCAACGACAAGCTGGTGGCGAGCACCGCGAGGCCCACCTCCTTGGTGCCTTCGACCGCCGCCTGCCGCGGCGTCATCTTCTTCTCCTCCATGAAGCGGAAGATGTTTTCCAGCACCACCACCGCATCGTCGATCACGATGCCCACCGCCAGCGTCAGCGCCAGCAAGGTGAGCACGTTGAGCGTGAAGCCCATGTACTTCATGGCGGCGAAGGTGGCGATGAGCGAGCTGGGGATGGCCACTGCCGAGATCAGCGTCGGCCGGAAGCGGCGCAGGAAGAGCCACACGATGCCGGCCGCGAACAGCGAGCCCACCATCAGGTGCTCTTTCACCGCGTCGACGGCGGCGACGATGAACTTCGACTGGTCGCGGACGATCTCCGCATGCCAGCCGGCGGGGATCTGTCCCTTGAGGTCCTCGAACCGTTCCTTGATGGCGTCGACCACGGCGATGGTGTTGGTGCCCGACTGCTTGATCACCTGCAGCACCACGGCCGGCTTGCCGGCGACGGTGGCGACCGACTGCGCCTCCTCGACGCCGTCCTCGATGCGGGCGACGTCGCCCACCCGCACCGGGTAGCCGTTGCGGCGGGTGATGGGCAGGCGCGCGAAGTCGGCGGGCGTGCCGACGCGGCCGTAGGTGCGCAGCGTCAGGTCGCGCCGGTCCTGGGCCACCCGGCCGCCAGGGATCTGCACGTTCTGGCTGGCCAGGGCGTTGACCACGTCGGCCGCCGCCAGCCCCAGGCTGTCGAGCTTCGCCGTGTCGGTGATGACGTTGATCTGCCGCAGCCGTTGGCCCACCAGCTTCACCTGGCCGACGCCGAAGACCGTCTCCAGGCGCCGCTTGAGCACGCGGTCCGCGTACTCCGAGATGTCGCGCTGCGAGGCGGGTCCCGAGAGGGCGATCGAGATCACCGGGTCGGCGTCCGCGTTGATCTTCTGGATGATCGGCGGATCGGCGTCCTTGGGCAGGTTGGCGAGGATGCCGTTGACCTTGTCGCGCACCTCCTGGGCGGCCACGTCCGGGTTCTTCTCCAGGGTGAATTGGACGCTGACCAGCGACACGTTCTCCGAGGAGGTGGAGATCATCTGGTCGATGCCGTTGATGGTGTTGACCGCCTCCTCGATCTTGTCGGTGATCTCGGTCTCCATCTCCTCGGGCGCGGCGCCCGGCAGCACGGTGGTGATGGTGACGAAGGGGAACTCGACGTTGGGGAAGCGGTCCACGCCGAGCTGGAAGTAGGCGAAGATGCCCACCACCACCAAGGCGAGGATGAGCACCGTCGCGAAGACGGGCCGGCGGACGCAGAGCTCAGCGAGCTTTTGCATGGGATTCCTCCGCTCCCAGCTCGATGCGGGCGAAGAGCCCGGGGCGCAACCGTCCATCCGAGTTGGGGAATTCGGCTTCGGCGAAGAAGGTCCGGGTGGCCGGATCGATGACGCCGCCCAGGGTCTTGATGCGGCCGGCGAACTTCTCGCCGGGGTAGGGGTCCACCCGGGCGATGATCGTCTGGCCCGTCCGCAGCTCGCTCAAATAGCGCTCGGGGATGCTGAAGCGCAGCTTCAGGGGCGCCGTCTGGACGATGACGAAGGCGACGCCGGCCTCGCCCAGGCGCTCGCCCGGGTTGGTCTTGCGCTGGTCCACGACGCCGGTGATGGGCGAGCGGATCACCGCGTCCGAAACCTTCTGGCGGGCCAGCGCCAGCGCCGCCTCCGACGACTGGCGCGCGGCCTGGGCCTGATCCAGGGCGGCCTGGGCCTTGTCGAACGTGGCCTGGGGGATCGACTCGTTGGCGAGCAGCCCCTTCTTGCGATTCCACTCCCGGCGGGCGTCGTCCTCGCCGGCCTTGGCGCGGGCCAGGTCCGCCTCGGTCCGCTGCACGTCGAGCTTCAGATATTCCGTCTCGAGGGCGAGGAGCGGCTGGCCCTTGCTCACCCGCGCTCCGGCGTCGACGTACACGGCCGCCACGCGGCCCGGCGTTTTGGGGGCCACCTGCGAGCTGGACGGCGAGATGAACTCGCCGGTGGGCTCGAGGCTCGCGAGGCTCACCTCGGAGCCGGCTTTGTTCCCGGCCGCGGCGGTGGGCGCCGGAGCGTTCGCCGGCGCCGGCGTGGCGAGCGCCGCCACGTCGGACGGCAGCGCCGTTGGGGCCGGCGTGGGCGTGGGAGCTGCCGCTTCCTTCGGCTTATCGTGAGCGCAGGCGGCGGCCAGCATCAAGGTCATCAGCGTGGCCGCGGCGAGCGCGAGGCTCTTCACGTTCATTTCGTGCTCTCCTCGGTGAGGATCTGGGTCTTCAAGGTGCCAACCGCGGACCATACGTTCAGCTCGGCCAGGTCGCGGTTCAAGGTGCCGTTCACCACCGCCCGCCGGGATAAGGCGAGGGCGGCCTCCGACGTCTCCAGGTCGACCGACGTCGCCTCCTGCGCCCGGTAGAGCTCGAAGCTCTGGCCGTACTCGGCCTCGGCCGCGGCGAGTTGCTCCTTGGCGAGAGCCAGGTCCGTCTCCGCCGTCTTGAGCTCGAGCAGCGCCTGAAGGACGTCCTCCCGCACCTGGCGCTTGGCCTCGGCCAGGGCGATCTCCGTCTGGCGCTGGTGCTCCTGGGCCAGGGCCACCTTGGCCGAGATCTCGCCGCTGTCGAAGATCGGCATTGTCAGCTTGATGGCGAGCGAGGCCGTCTGCGACGCGGGGAACGACGTGCGCTGGCTCAGGACGTTGCCTTCGGCCCGCACGGTGGGCAGGCGGGCGGCCCGCTGCTTCGAGGTTTCGAGCTGAGCGATCTGAAACGCCAGATCGGCTTGCTGGACGCTGGGATGGTTCGCCTGCGCCTGCGCCACCAGCGTTTCGGCGGGCGGCAGGGGCGGGAGCTTGAGATCCGGCGCCGCCACCCGGAGGGGGGCTTCCGGGGCGTCCGCGAGGGTGTCGAGGGCGAGGTTGAGGCGCAGCCGGCTGGCTGCCAGGTCCCGGCTCTGGATCGCCGCCGCCAGGGCCCGCTCGGCCGCCTTGGTATCCGTCTCGACGCGCAGCACGTCGACCTTGGTCTGCTCTCCCGCTTCGTAGAAGGCCCGCGCCTGCTTGCCCCGCCGCGCGGCCAGCTCCAGGTTCTTCTGCTCGACGTCGACCAGGGCCTGACCCTGGACGATCCCCAGGTAATTGGAGGCCGTCGCCAGCAGGACCATGTCCTCCGTCGACCGCAGCCCCACCTCGGCGTTGGTCACGCCGAGGCGCGCCTGCCGGAGCGCTTTGAACTCCCGTGCCCCGGCGTAGAGCGGCTGGCTGAAGATGAGCCGCGCGTTCCAGTCGTTGCGCGGCAGGATCGTCGCCCGGAAGCCGTTCACGTCGAAAGCCACCTCCTCGCTGTTGCGGATGGCGGAGCTCTCCAGGTCGACGTGCGGCATGATCGACGTCTTGAGCTGGCGCAACTGGGCCTGCGAGGTCGCCACTTGCGAGCGGGCCGTGGCCGCGCTCGCGTTCGCCTGCAACGCCCGCCGCAGGGCCTGTTGGAGCGTCAGCGCCGGAGCCGGCTCCTGGGCGCGGGCGGCGGGGGCGCCGGAAGATACCAACGACAACAGCGAGAGGGCCAGAGCGATTCCGCCCCTCTCGCCAAGTCTCGTCCAAAGGTTCATGACTCTCACCTCTTCGGCTCCGCCCGCGCAGGCACGAGGACGGCCGGCATGCTGCTCAAATCGCCTGACGGCGGATTACACTGCGTATTTCAGGGGAAACGCTACGGCCTTCTCCACGCCTCACGGTCTTTGAAGATACGAAGGAGGCCGGCCGGAGTTTCCTGCGGAACGTCTGGACGCGTCCTGCGCTCGATAGAATCGTCTATGGAAGAAAACCATTCCCATGAAGCTGAAACGTAACACACTGCCGTTGGCCCGCAAAGGTCCGGTCAACCCCGAGCTTCGAGAGACTCTACACCGAGGACCAGGCGGACCGCGCACCCGACATGGGGAAGATCGACTGGAGCGTCGTGGGCAAGCGGGACGAGGAGCGCCGCAAGCGCGCGCTGGAGATCGTATCCCAGGGCGGGGCCAAGGAGGCCCATGGTATCTCTACCAAGTTGATCCCTCCGTCACGGACGAAGAGCGAGCCAAGCGGGACGTGCCGCCGTATAAGATGGACGAGTGACCCTCGCCGACCTCGGCTTCACCGACTTCTTCGCCACGGCCTTCGAGCCTTACAGCTCCCAGGAGGGGCTCGTCCCCGCGCGGGTAGTCGCCCAGATGGGGCTGCTCAGGGTCTCGACGGGCGAGGCCGAGCACTTGACGGACCTTTCGGGCAAGCTTCGCCATGAGCTGAAGGGGCCCGGCGGGGGCGCGGGCTATCCGGCGGTGGGGGATTGGGTGGCGGTGCGGCCACCAGCCGGGAAAGGGCGGGCCGTGATCCATGCCGTGCTTCCCCGGCGGTCCAGGTTCTCGCGCAAGACGGCGGGCCATAAAACCGAGGAGCAGGTGGTGGCCGCGAACGTGGACACCATCTTCCTCGTCTCCGGCTTGGACGGCGACTACAATCCCCGCCGCATCGAGCGCTATCTGACCGCCGCCTGGGACAGCGGCGCCCAGCCCGTGGTCGTCCTCAACAAGCTCGACCGCTGCGCCAATCCGGAGCAGTGTCTGCTCGAAGTCGAAGCCATCGCCATGGGCGTGCCCATCCATGCGGTGAGCGCCGCGACGGGAGAGGGCTGCGCGGAGCTGACCGCCTATCTCGGCCCGGGCCGGACGGTCGGGCTGCTGGGCTCCTCGGGCGTGGGCAAATCCACCCTCAGCAACTTTCTCCTGGGGCGCGAGATTCAGAAGACCGCCGAGGTGCGGGAGGGCGACGACCGCGGCCGCCACACCACCACCCACCGCGAGCTGTTCCTGACCCCGACGGGCGGCCTGCTGATCGACACTCCCGGCCTGCGCGAGCTGCACCTGTGGGAGGGCGGGGAAGGCGACCTGCCGGGAATCGAGTCCAGCTTCGCGGACGTCGAAGAGCTGGCCGCGAGCTGCCGCTTCAGCGACTGCCGGCACCAGGGCGAGCCCGGCTGCGCCGTCGAGGCGGGGCTGCCCGCTGAGCGCCTGGAGAGCTACCGCAAGCTCCAGCGCGAGTTGCGCCAGCTCCATCTCCGCCAAGATGAGCTGGCGCGCCTCGTGGAGAAGAAAAAGATCAAGGTCGTGCACAAGGCGCAGCGCCAGATGGAGAAGCTCAAGGGCCGGTAGGCTTCCGTTCCGGCGCTGTAACCGCTTACACTACCCGCGATGAGAGGCCATGCCATTCCATACATCTCCTCTCTGTGGTCGCGACGCTGGAGGTGGGGGGAGGATCGGACCGACATCGCCGCTTCGGAGACGACCCGCCGTCCCCGTGGCCTCCGAAACGATTTCGTATCGGGTCTGGGTCGTCTCTACGGAACGTCGGAGACGCGGCCAGCGACAGAGGTTCCTGAGAGGTTGGGAGATTCCGCTTCATGTCCCCCGGAATCACCATCCTTTGCCATCGCGAGACCGGTCCGTAGAGACGACCCAGACCCG
>JBAPYB010000268.1:0-5338 GCA_049284515.1 Thermoanaerobaculia bacterium | reverse complement strand
CCATGAAGACCTCGCGGAACACCATGAAGTCCTCGAATTGCTCCGGGTCGATGACCGGCGGGGAGACGGCGCGTTCAGGTGGGGACGACGGGGGCGGGGTGGGCGGGATAGACTTCCGTGCTAGCTCGTGCATGGGGACAGACCCTCCTGCATGGGTCAGGTCCGGCAGAAGCGTGCTAGCGCCCTGCCGGGCCGCTTACCTGGGAATCGGGGGAAACGCTTCCCCCATCCGTGGTAAGCTACAGCAAATGCAGTAAGTTAGGGCCGGCCGCAGGGAGCAACTCAACAATACCCCACTATCGTTCCTCGGGAGCCAGGAGTCATTCCTCGGGAGCCAGGAGTCGTTCCTCGGAGGCCAGGAGTCATTCCTCGGGAGCCAGGAGTCACGCGACGCCGCTGCGTGAAGCCTACGTGAGCGGGTCCGGTGGCCGCACCGCCGTGGCCCTCATCACCCCGGCCCTCTTCTCCCAGCCTCCCCCGTCCGCCGGGAGAAGAGGGAGAACAGCCAAAAGCAATCCGCCTTTGTAGGCCTTCTGGCTCCCCTCTCTCCCGTCAGGCGGGGGGGAGGCTGGGAGAGAGAGGCTGGGGGAGTGAGGGCCTCGAGGCGGCGGGCAGAGGTCCGCCCACGAAGTCAGCCGGCGTCACGATCCGACCTCGTCGTGCCCGCCTCAGAGACGCCCCACGGGGCGTCTCTAAGTGGGAGATTCCGTTGCTCAGGGCTCCAACACCGCAATCTTCGAAGGAGGAGCGAAGAACCCCGCCTCCGTGATCCAGATGCGGCCGTGAGCGTCGATCTCGATGTTGTAGTAGCCGTTTCCCTGCGTCGGCAGGGGATATTCCGTGATGGTCGACGCCGCGGGATCGAGGACGCCGATCTGCCCGGCGTCCTCCTCGAACCAGAGGCGTCCCGCCGGGTCCGTGCGCAGGTCCCCGGCGTTGGCGTTGGCGAAGGGGATGGGATATTCGATCCAGCCCGGGGTCCGGCTCGGCGTCACCGCGGTGTGCGTCGGAGTCACCGGGGTGGCGGCGACGTGCGGTCCGCCGCCGGCGTGCAGATGGCTCCCCGGCGTGCTCTGCCCCGCCGAAGCGCCGCGCGGTGCCAGGGACTACGCAGCGCGCCCGTTAGGTCGGTTCCGCAGCGCCCCCCTTTCCCAGGGCCCGCGCTTCGGCGCAGGCCCCCTGGCGGCCCGGCAGATTTAGCTCAATCCCGTCCGGGTATTTCGTCGGCCAGGTATTCCTGCGGGACGTCGTCCTCGGGGACTTGACGCGTGCGGACCTCGCCCTGGTCGGCGTCAGGCGCGTCCTCGACGCCGCTGATGATCCCGGCCTCGAAGGACTGCCCTTCCTCGAGCAGCTCCTCGACGCTCTGCGGCCCCTCGACCTCGGAGCGCGAAAGGCCCATGGTGTCGCCGGCCTGGCCGGCGGACTCCGGGCCGAGCCCCGGCGCCTCCTCTTCCTCGAAACGGACGAAACGCGGATCCGGTCCCGATCTCTTCTTCTCATTCGCCATGGCTTCAGCTCTCCTTGTCCAGGGACGAGTCTGCAAGCGGCATGCCCTGGCGGCCCGAGGACTGGCGGTCTTGTATTAACCCGGCGCTCCACCGGGACGCGCCCGGCGTTTTACCAGACCTGCCCGACGCGTCACCGGACACGGCCGGCATTTCGCCTGCCCTGTCCGGCGGCGGGGTCTGAACGTCGCGCTCAAAGCGGTTGCGTAATGGTGAGGCTCATGGTCGCCGTAGCCTGCGACAGACCGCTCAGCAAGCACTTGACCAGGGCTTGGGGATCGCGAACGTTGACGACCTGAAGCTGTTCGCCGGCGAAACGTCCGCTGGTGACGGTGGCGGTGAGCCCGGCGGCGCCGCCGACGCTGCTGAGTGCGGGCACCAGGCTCGTAATCTCGGTGTAGCTCATCGTGTTGTCCGCCCACACGATGTCCAGCGTGCCGGTGATATTCGTCGTTGACGTGCACGTCATGTCGCCCTCGAGCGAGAAAGTGAACGTGCCTGTCGTGGGGCCCCCGTCCGTGACCACGCAATTGGTGATCGTGCCGCCGCCGATGCCGGTGGTGTGCGGCGCCGGTGCCGGCGGCAGCACGAGCCTTGCGGGCGGATCGTAGTTGATCGTGATCGACGCGACGCAGGTAGCGTCGAGCTGCGCTGACGCGGGGCTTGCGCACAAGACCACGGCCGTGACCAGCAACAATGTCCATACTTTCATGCGGTGTCTCCTTTCGCAGCCAACGCTAGCGCTCATTTTTCGCCTTGTCCATCGTCTCTAGAGAGGAGGGGGAAACCCCTCAGTCCATCCTCTCTAGCGATGATGCCGAGCCTCCAAAAATCATCGCTAGAGAGGATAGACACGCGGTATCGCGTGCACTAACTTGAAAATGTAACCCTCACTCAAGGAGGAAATTCCATGTCCAAAGTGAATCGGCACCGCCACGTCCCGGCGCTGCTGGGGTTGGCGCTCGTCCTGCTGCTCGGCTTCGCGGCCGCGGCGTCCGCCGCCAGCCAGCCGGAAAGCAAGACCGTGCAGACCTACAAGATCGAAAGGCTTTTGACCGCTACACCCGTTCCGCCATCGCCGCCACCGGCGCGGACATCCTCGAAGTCGGCAAGGACTACGTCCTGGTGGGAGCCACGCCCGAGGAGCTCAAGGCGATCCGGCGCCTCGGCCTGAAGCTCCAGCGATTTCAAGCTCCCGAGGAGCTCCTCAAGACGTTCCCGCCCGCCGACTCCAACTACCACGACTACGCCGAGACCCTCCTGGCGCAGCTCGCGCAGGGCGTGCAGCACGGCGACCGTTCCCGGGCTCCAGTAGAAGACCGGAGGGTGGGAGGACATGGCGATCAGGCGGCTTCAACAGGATGAGGTCGCACATGGACAGGTTCGCCGACGTGACGCTGCTGTCTGCGCCCCGTCGCCGTCAGCTCCTCCGTTGGGGCGAGGAGCGGTTCTTGTACAGGATCGCCGCGATGATGAGCAGGTAGGCCACCAGCCGACCGACGTAGAAGTAGTGTTGGTTTTCGCTCGCCGGCGCCGCCCAGACGAGAGCCAGCCAGGTGAGCGACATCGCCCAGAAGGCGAGGCTGAAGAGGACGAAAAAGAGGTCTCGGGTCTCGTACCAGAGGCGGAGGAAGACGAAGCCCACAGCCAGAGAGCTGGCCGCGGCGACGCCGTTGAGGAACTGGATCATTGTGGGCCTCTCTATCGGGAATCCCAGATCAGTGCCAACAGCAGCATCGTCACCGAAGCGGCGCCGACCAGGCTGCGAACGAGGGAAAGGTTGATGGTGGGAAAGACGACGAGGTCGAGGAACAGCAGCAGATTGTTGCAGGTCAGACCGATGAACGACAGGCTGCTCCACAGCAGCAGGTGGGCGCGGCGGGTCCGGTAGGCCCGCCAGAGCAGGCCGGCGCACAGTCCGCTGGTGAGGGCGCAGAGGGCGTAGACTACACTAGCGATCATCTCGTTTGTCCTTGCGGAGCTGGAAGGCGTCGGCGAACAGCCGGGCATTGCCGGGTTGCCGACCGGCGAGCAGGGCAAGGACCGCGTCGCGGTGCGAGTAGTGCGCCAGGGCGAGTTCCTCCACCATTCGCGCCAGATCCTCCCGGCCCGGCTGGTAGCGGTAGAGGACCGATCCGGCGAGGCGCACGTCGAGGAGGTTGCAGGCGCTCAGGTGCTCGAGGTGCGATTGAACGGCCACCGGTGGCATCTTGAGCTCGCCGGCCAGCGCCTGGGCGCCCCACCAGCGGGAAGCATTGTGGCGCAGGAAGAGGAGCAGGTCGAGTTGCTCCGCGGAGCCGATCCGGTCGGTCAGGAACCGCCTGGCGGCATTCGGAATCGGGGGTGTCGTCACGTCTCCTCGTCCAAGGTCTACCCTTGAGTGCCCTGGCGAAGGAGGATGGCTGCCTCCGCCGCTTCCGGCGCCACCATGGCGCTGATCTGGTCGCCGGCCTTGAGCACCATGTCCGGGCGCGGCACGCGGCTGCGCAGTCCCCGGTGCACGGCCACGATCAAGCAGCCGGCCGGCAGGCCCAACTCGCCGATGCAGGAGCCGTCGAACGGTGCGCCCGGACGGATTGTGTGCTCCACCATGAGCGTGCCCTCGAGCTCGGGCGCGTCGCTGCTGCGTAGCGTGTCGCGCTCGAGCAGCGCCTCGTAGATGGGCTCGTCGCCGAGCAGGTTGGCGACGCCGTAGGCGATGAACGAGGCGGCGAGCAGCGGCAGCATGAAGGCGTAGTTCGCCGTCATTTCGAGCAGCAGCACGATGCCGGTGAGCGGCGCCCGCACCACCGCGGTGAAGAGGGCGGCCATGCCCACCACCGCCAGGGCGTCGGTGGGGGCTCCCGCCCCCAGCCAGGGGCGGCAGAGGAGGCCGGTGAGCACGCCAGCCTGGGCGCCGATCACCAGCAGGGGGGCGAAGATGCCGCCGGCCGTGCCGCAGCCGTAGCTGCCCATGGTCATGGCGAAGCGCAGGGCCAGCAAGCCGGCGAGCATCGCGATCGTGAAGTCGCCGCGCAGGGCGTGCTCGACGAGACCAGCGCCCCCACCCAGAGCGGCCGGCAGGAACCACCCGATCCCCCCGATGGCCACGCCGACCGCGAAGCCGGCCGCCCCCGGCGGCCACTGGGCGGTGCGTGCGAAGAGGTTCAGGCCGCCGAGTAGCGCGCGGTTGAACGCCACTCCCAGCAGGCCACAGACCAGGCCGAGCAGGAGGAAGAGCGGCAGGCTGGCGAGCGGCGGCGCGCTGAGGTCCGTGATGTGGAACTGGGGCGATTGGCCGAAGAGGAAGCGCGTCACCAGGTCGGCGACGAGGGAGGCCACGAAGGAGGCGGTGAGCACGCCGGGGGCGAAGTCGCCCTGCAGCTCCTCCAGCACGAACAATACGCCGGCGAGCGGCGCGTTGAAGGCGGCCGCGAGGCCGGCGCCGGCGCCGGCGGCGATCAGGGCCTGTCGCTCCCTCGGGTTGACCCGCAACCAGCGCGAGGACATCTGGCCCACGGCACCGCCCATCTGCACCGTGGGCCCTTCCCGCCCCAGCGCCAGGCCGGTGCCGATGGCCAGCAGGCCGCTGGCAAACTTCACTGGCAGCACCCGCTGCCAGCGCAGGCCGCGCAGGCGGTGCAGCACAGCCTTGAGATGAGGGATGCCGCTGCCCGCCGCTTCGGGGGCGAACCGCTGCACGAGGGCCTGAGCCAGGCCGGCGGCGAGGCCGCTTGCCAGCAGCAGCCCGGCGAACCCTAGGCCGCCGTAGCCGTGGGCGACGGTGAGGAGCTTGCCGCGCAGCGCCTCGGCACCTTCGAGGGAACGGCGGAAGGCCACCGCCACCAGGC
>JBAPYB010000267.1:0-24390 GCA_049284515.1 Thermoanaerobaculia bacterium | reverse complement strand
GCGCCTCCTGGGCCGCCGCGGCCACCGGCCTCGCCGCTGGAGTCTCCGCGCCCAGCTCCAGCGGCGGGAGTGGAGGCGGAGGCGGAGGAGGCAGCTCAGGCGGCGGGGGCGGGGGCGGGTGGTAGGCTTGCCAGGGCGGCACCAATCTGGTATTTTTTTGGTTATGAGTCGCCTCGCCCTTGCCCACACTCAGGACTCCACGGTCGCCCGCACCATCCGCTTTCCCGCTGCGCTCCGCGAGAAGATTACCGCCGACGCAGAGCGGTGTGGGCGGAGTTTTGACGGACAGGTGATTGCCTTGCTGCGCAGGCACTATGGGGAAGATGTCGACATCGCTCCCAACCCCGCCGAGATTCTCGCGCTGGCAGCGGCCAGCCTTGCTGATATACCGGCCGCGGAGCTGCGCTCACTGACCCGAAGACTCCAAGAGCCAGAAAGCTGAGCGGATGGAGCACGAGCCTGTCGTACTCGATACCGACACCTTGTCCGAGCTGAGCCGCGGCCACCCTGTCGTCAGGGAGCGCGCCCTCGCGTATTTGGCTGGCTTCGGACGCTTGACGATAACCGCGATAACTGTTTTCGAACGCCTGCGAGGGTATCGCCTTGCGGTTCGCGATGGGAAGCCGTTTGAGCGGCAACTCCAGGCCTTCGAGGCGCTCGTCGCCAACTGCATCATCCTACCCTTCGACCAGGACGCAGCGAGTGTAGCGGCCGACATCTGGTCCGGTGCATCGCGCGGCCAGCGTCAGCACCTGGGAGACATTCTGATCGCGGCAGTCGCGGTATCGCGCCAGCTTCCACTCGTGACCAGAAACAGGCGGGATTTCGAGCGAATCACCAAACCCTCAGGCGTGGATCTTCGCCTTGTAGACTGGTCGAAAGCGTAACGTTGGCCACGCCGCCCAGGCCGCCTACTTCAACGTCAACAGAATCTCCGGGAAGTACCCCGAGAGGTCCGTCTTCGACGACGCCTCGCGCACCAGGATGCGGATCGTCTGGCCGGATTTCACCTTGAGGTCGGCGTAGTCGATCGTGCCGCGGACCACGTGGTCGGGGCCTATCGGCGTTTTGGCCGAGGCCTTGCGGCCGGGGAAGCCGAGGGCGTCGACGACGTCCTCCTTGTCATAAGGGCCCTTGCCGGTGAAGTGGCTGAGGTCGATCGCGGCGTAGTGCGCTGTGGGCTTCCCCTTGGTGGAGCCGCCGATGCAGGCCGAGCTCTTGTCGCTGAAGTCGATGCAGGCGTCGAGCTGGGCCTTGTACTCGAAGCCGCCGATCTTGGGGAAGACCATCTGGGCGCCGGTGTTCGCCTTCTTGTCGGTGTCGAAGAAGAGCTCGAGCACATCGGAGGCGAACGGCCCAGGCGCGTCGTGCAGGGTCGCGCTGATCGCCAGCGTCTTGCCGTCGCTGACGAGGGCCATTTTCACCACGTCGTAGCCGGGGTAGTCTTTGTCGCCGGAGCTGTGAATCGGCTCGATGTCCCCAACCGGGTCCGTGAGCTCGATCGAGCCTACCGCCTTCTTGACCGGGAGCGGCGCGTCCTCGGCCCGCGCCGGGGAGACTGCCAGGATCAAGAGGGCCAGGGCAGCGAGGACGGGGGCGAGCCGAAGCGCAGGGTGCGGGAATCGCATCGTGGATCTCTCCTTTCGGATCAGGGCCTCCAGTCTACAGCCTGAGGGACAGCGGTGACTGATATCGTCCGCGGGATCGTGGGGACCGATGAGCCGCTGATTCCGAAGCTGGAGGAAATCGTCTGATGGAGATTTACGTCAGCACCGACGTCGAAACCGACGGCCCCATCCCCGGTCCCTATTCGATGCTCAGCTTCGGCTCCGCGGCCTATCGCGCCGACAAGACCCTGGTCGGCACGTTCACCGCCAATCTGGAAACGCTGGCCGGCGCTTCGTCCCACCCCGAGACGATGGCCTGGTGGGCTCGGCGCCCCGAAGCGTGGCACGCCTGCCGGCAGGACCTCCGGCCGCCCGGAGAGGCGATGGCCGATTACGTCGCGTGGCTGGAGACCCTGCCGGGTACGCCGGTCTTCGTCGGCTACCCGGCAGGCTTCGACTTCCTGTTCGTCTACTGGTACCTGATCCGTTTCGCCGGCCGCAGCCCCTTCTCCTTCTCGGCCGTCGACATCAAGACCTTCGCCATGGCCGTCCTCGGCACCGACTACCGCGCCACCACAAAGAAGATCATGCCCCGCCGCTGGTTCGGCCCGGTGCGGCACAGCCACGTGGCACTGGACGACGCGCTCGAGCAGGGGGACCTCTTCTGCAACCTGCTGGCGGAAGCCCGGCAACGGCTGGGACCGGGGTAGGTCCGGCTGCTCTTTCGAGAGGAGAGCGGATGAGAATTGCTTATCGAGCTCAGAACCTGTGCCGGACGCCTCCCCAGAGTGTCGAGAACGTAGTATCGGTGCCGGAAGTCTTGATGGTGTGCTCGATGTACGAGACCTCGAACGACAGCGATGCCGTCAGAGCCCAGTGGGCGCCGCCGCCAATCATCCAGCCGAGTTCCGTCGAGCCGCTCTCCGGAAAGTAGGCCCCGAGGCCCGCCTCCACGAACAGCCACTTCGGAACCGGCAGGTAGCGCTTCAGACCAAGGACGAGACTCCGCCAAGAGGTGTCCGTGGTGTTGACACCTGCGAACTCGTGGTAGCCGGCGAGCAGCTCAAGGACATAAGCATTGCCAAAGCGGTATTCGAGATCACCCACGAGGCTGAGCCCAGGATCGTGGGAGTGGCCGAAGGACCCGGAAGGCTGAGCAACGCCAGCGTGCAGGCTCAAGCCGAAGGGGTACAGGACCCCCACGGCCTGGAAGGCACGTGTTGCCACCACATCCAATCCACCCGGGTTGACGACAGTAATGTCGGAGAAGGGATCCGCCACAGGTTTACCGACCCTGAGACGCACTGCCAGCTCTTCGTCACTGACCCGCCGGATCGTCTCGACGGCAAGAACGGGGTTGCTGAACAGGACGTTGGCGCCATCCACGAAGTGTGCGCCACGAATCGTCACCTCGACGACGCTGCCATACCTGCCTCTGCCGGGTGTCACTTGCGTGATCTCGGGCCTCACCAAGTCATCGGGCACTCCCTCGATCATGAATTGTGCTTTGGTGACTCGCGTGAAGGGGGCGATCGGCTTCGGCACCCATCCGGGGGGCGTCACCTCGTCGGGAACGGCTTCCACACCCTTCTTGTTCTCAACCAGGAGCCGGACTTCGTACCCTCCGTTCACGGGGAAATCGAGGAAGCGGTTCGAGTAGACCCCATCGTTGGCCTGCATGTCACCATGAGAGACTTGCCCGTCGTCGTACAGCTTGACGTTCTTCGCAAGGGCCTGAGGAGCGGTCACTATCGCCGTCACCTCGGCGCCGGCCACCGGGACATTGGCGTAGACCGACGCCCGGAGGACGGGAGAGTGCGGATAGCGGAAGACGAAGCCCTGGAGATCCGACACGAAGTCGACCCCGGGAGCCGAGGCGAGGACTTGCGTAGTGAACTGCGGCCGGGCCACAGAGGCCGCTATCGCCTTTACGCTTTCGCCGCGATTCTCCCCGACCTCTACCGGCGGTGTTTGCGAAGCTCTAACGATCAGGGTCCAGGTCCCCACCGTAGGCTCGCTCACACGATAGAATTTATAAAAGGGATGCTCCAGATAAGTGACCTTGGGATCGCTGGCGGGCGTGCCGGCATCGATGATGCCGCCATCGGGTCTGCGCAGCTTGAGGTCGAAGAAGCCGGGCCCAACCGGCCAGTGCAGGACGAACGTCGCTTCTTTGGTGAAGCTGTCAATGTAGGCAGGCACCTCCGCTGGGCCCTGTTCAGGAAGAGTCTCCGTAGCCTCGGAGCTGACCGCATCGCCGCGGACCTCTGCAGAGTACTCTGCATAGATCGCCGGCAATCCGGCTTCGTTCTCTGCGTGCCGGTAGAGCCCTCCTGTGTCGTCCGCGATCTTCTGAAGCGACACCGCGTCCAGAGGGTAAACGGGATCGGCGGGGTCTCCCAGGCCGATCGTAAAGACGCGCGCTCCCCGGTTCTTGATGTCATGCACCACGTTGTCGGGATTCTCCCCGGAGTTCCAGACGCCGTCGGGAGAGCAGAATAATGGCCTCGATGTTGGAATCGTCTACCGGAACCGTTCCGTTACCGGTTATTTGGTTAAGAGACGCCCGCAACCCGTCGCCAAGAGCGGTCATGTTCTCGACATCGATCAGCGAGATCGCGGCCCTGGCGACGGACTTCACCGCTGTATCCGTCACCTCAGTCATCGGGTGGTTCACGACCGCCGTGTTCGAGAAGGAGGTCACACCCAGGAATTCTTCCTCTCCCTCGTGCACCAGATCGACGAACAAATCGGCTGCGGTCTTCGTGAGATCCAGTTTGCTGCCGATCATGCTGTACGACCTGTCGAGGCTCAACGAGGTTCGGAGCGTGTCACCGACGACGATCCAGCCGATGTCTTGATGTCCTGCGGGCATGGCGGTGTTCGGCGGGTTTCCAATTGAAGGTTGCGTCAGCGTGATGCCGTACCTTGACAGCGCGTAGACTGCCATGCGTTCCCAGCACGACTGTCCCCAGGTATCCTCCTGCTCGTTGTTCGGGTAATGGTCGGTGCTCAGGCCGAGGCCCTGCTTGCTGCAGAACTCGGTCCGCATGTTGTTGACAGTCGTGCCGCCGTGCATGATGCATCCGATAGCGCTGTCTGGGTCCTAGAGACAGCGCGGATTGACGTTGTCGCCGCCTCGGTATTCATTATATAAGGTGAACACGTAGTGGCCGGATTCGTGGACGATGCCGAACTGGCCGCGTTCGTTGCTGTCCGGTCCGTCGTTGTTGGTCCACCGATGTCGCTCACGATAGAGCGTGACGTGGAAGCCGGATCTCCCCATTGCCCCGACATCCGAGTACGCTGCGCCTGCCTTGGGGAGAATCCAGAAGTCGGCGCGGTTGCTGAACGAGGATTTCTTGGAGACTCGGACGATGCCGATTTGGACCTGTCCATTGGTCGCGTTGTAGAGGAGCTTGGAAGCCTCCTGGAATGCATTCCTCATGACTTGAAGGTCAGACTCGTCGTAGTTGTACCAAAGGTAGAGATTCAGACGATGCGGAGCGCCGGGGACGACCGAGCCATTTCCTCCGTACGCTACCCCTGGAAGTATCGCCAGGGAAAGAATCACCACAAAGACGATGGAACCTGCTCTTGTTGCTCTCATGATCCACCTCGGGAAGTATTTGCGCTATTTTTCGTTACCAGTATCGCGGCTCCAGCGCTGCAAACTCCGTGCTCTCCACGAGGGCAGTGAGCTTCTGTAATGCCGGCGCCTCAACCTTGCCCGCCCGGAGTTGGCGCACCGACCGCTGAAAAAGAGCATACTGGGATTCGCCGGCAGGCCCGATCTGGATAGAGCGATACTCACCAACGGGTTGGAATTCAAAAAACTGACCGTTAAAGAAGACGCCAGGCAGTTGGACGCGAGGAGTAGGGCGCCACAGAAGCCAAGGCTGTGCTGAAGTGACTTGGGTCCGCGCATGATGAAAACTCCAGGGAGGTTGTCCTCCAGCCCGTGGGGTCTGGCGGCTGGTACGGGTCTGTATTCGGCCGTGCCAACTCTAAACTCCCACAGTTTAGTGGGGGTGGATAGATGAACAACGTGTGCTCGGGTGGTTTCCCAACCCGGCCGTAGGGAGGGGCCGACCTGCCTTTTAGGGTAGTGAACAAAGAAGACCAACCAGAACCATCTACAGCTTGTCAGACTGCCACCCTGACAGAGGTGAGGTGCCGCCGTCAGAGGAGAAGGAGCTGGCGAAGCCCTTTCCCTCAGGCAACCGCCACTTTCGCCGCCTTCACCCGCTCCGCCGTCAGCGGCAACCGATAGAGCCGCTTCCCTGTGGCATCGAAGAGGGCGTTCGCCACCGCCGCTCCCAGCGGCACGATCGCCGGCTCGCCGGCTCCCTGCGGCTCGACCGCGTCGTTTTTCACCAGCACGGTCTCGATCTTCGGCAGAGCCGAAAAACGTGGAAGGTGATAAGTGTCGAAGGCGTGGTCGAGAATCTCGCCGCCGTGGAAGCGCACTTCTTCGGAGAGCACGTAGCCGAGACCCATGGTGATGCAACCCTCCATCTGCATGCGGGCGCCATCGGGATTGACGATGATCCCCATGTCCTGCGCCGCCACCACTCGCTCGACCTTGACCGCGCCGGTGGCCGCGTCGACCGCGATCTCTGCGATCAGGGCCACGTAGGTCCCGGCGTCGATGCCGCAGGCGAGCCCTCGCCCTTTTCCTCCTCCCGCGGGCGTTTTGGCAGGCTTCCAGCCGAAGGCGTCGGCCGCGGCCTGGAGCACCCGCCGCATGCGCGCGTCGGAGGTGTTTTTCAGACGAAATTCGAGAGGATCGATGCCGGCCGCGACGGCCATGAGATCGATCTGCGACTCGACGGCGAAGACGTTCATGCGGGCGCCGGGGGCGCGCCAGGGTCCGGTCGCGAAGGGATGGACCCCCGTCCCGCTGTGCTGGCCGTAGTTGATGTCGCCGAAGGCCTGCACGCGGGCGTTGGGAATGTCATAGAAAAGGGCCGCGCCGCGATCGCCCGCGGCGTAGACGGCGTAGTCCCAGAGGGCGATCTTGCCGTTGGCGTTGACGGCCGAGGTGACCTTCACCACCGACGCGGGATCGAACGTGTCATAGAAAAACTCTTCCGATCGGCTCCAGGCGACCTGCACCGGCTGGCCCGTCGCGACCGCGAGCCGCGCCGCTTCGATCGCCTGCCTGCCGGCGCTCTTGCCGCCGAAGCCGCCGCCGAGATAGGGCGTGATCACGCGCACCTTCTGCGTTTCGACTTTCAACGCCTGGGCGATCTGGTCGCGCAGCGGGAAGGGGGTCTGGGTCGAGGCCCACACGGTCACCCGGCCGTCCTTCGGCTCGGCGACGGCGGTGTGCGGCTCCATCGGCGCGTGCGCGACGTAGCCCTTGCGATAGGTCGATTCGAAAACGTGGCCGGCCGCGGCCCGCGCGGCGGCGACGTCGCCGCGGTGGTCCTTCTCCTCCGCGTGGGTCGCCGCCTTCTCGATGTGATCGAAAATGTTTTCAGGATCCAAGTCCAGGGGTGGTGTCTTCCACTCGGGTTTCACCTCCGCGAGCGCCGCCGCGGCGGTCTCGGGATCGGCGGCGAGGACCGCCACGAGACCGTCGGGATCACCGAGCTTCACGACTTTCACCCCGGGCCGGCTTTCCGCAACAGCGGTGTCGGCCTTCACCAGGGTCGCGCCGTGCGCCGGCGGGCGGAGGACGTGGGCGTAGAGGAGGCCCGGGGGCCGCACGTCGCCGGCGTACTTGGCGGCGCCGGTCACCTTCTCCCGTCCGTCGAACCGGCGCGGCGATTTTCCCATCACCTGGAACTGGGTGACCGACCGGAGCACCGCCTTCTCGTCGACCAGGCGGGCGATCTTCTTGCCCTTCGCGAGCTCGGCGTACGTCACCTTGCGGCTCGGGTTGCCCTTCACCGACACGACGCCGTTTTCGACCGTGAGATCAGCCTTTGCGACCCCAAGCTTTGCCGCCGCCAGGTTGAGCAGGACGACGCGCGCCTCCGCAGCGGCGGCGCGCAGCACCGGCCCGAACATGCGGGTGGTCAGCGAGCCGAACGTCCCCATGTCCCACGGGCAGAGGTCGGTGTCGCCGAGCACCATGTCGATCGATTCGAGCGCCACGCCGAGCTCCTCGGCCGCCATCTGTGCCTGCGAGGTGAGGACTCCCTGCCCCATTTCGATCTTGCCGGAGAAGACGGTGACCCGGCCGTTCTCGCCGATCAGGAGGTAGGCGTTCAGATCCTCGGGGTACATCCGCCGCCGCTCCTGGGAAAAGAGCTCGGCCGGTCCCGCAATGACCAGGACGGCGATGCCGCCGCCCACCATCTTGAAGAACTGGCGGCGGTCGAGGCCGCGCGAAGCTTCCGTTATTGGGCTCGGTACCGGGCTCAGCACGGGGCTCATGGCTTGCCTCCTTTCGATTGATCTCCTTGCACGTGGGCGACGGCTTCGACGGCGTCGAGGATCCGCGTGTGTGCGCCGCACCGGCAGAGGTTGTGCTCCAGCCGGGAGGCGATCGCCTCCCGGCTGGCCCCCGGGGTCTCGCTCAGGAAGGCGGCGGCGGTGAGAATCATCCCCGGCGTGCAGTAGCCGCACTGGAACCCGCCGTGCTCCAGGAAGGCCTGCTGAACAGGATGGAGGGTCCCGTCGTGCGCCAGCCCCTCGATCGTCGTGACCTCTTTGTCGCGCACGGCGCTCACCGGAGTGATGCACGAGCGGACGGTCTCGCCGTCGACGAGGACGGTGCAGGCACCGCAGATCCCGGCGCCGCAGCCGTACTTGGCGCCGGTGAGCCCCAGGTCGGTGCGTAGCACCCAGAGGAGCTTGCGGCTGTCGTCGGTGTCGAGGGACGCGGGACGGCCATTCAGGCGGAAAGCGATCGACGTTTTCATCAGGCACCTATTTTATTTCCAGGCGAGAATCCAGGGTTCCTTCCTGGCGGTGGGCGACCCCTCCCCACTCGGCAGGCCGGCGATGATCGGGGCGATGGCCGAAAAGTCAGCCGGGATGCCGAGCTCGGCCTTCCACTCCGGGGTGTTGAGCGCAAGGAGCGCGGAGCCGATGACACAGGTGCCCAGCCCCATCGAGGTCGCAGTGAGCATCAGGTTCTCCGCCGCCAGCCAGCAATCCGCGGCGACGAACGGTCCCGCCGTCTTGCCGCAGATGACGATCAGCGTGCTGGCATTGTAGAACAAATTGAAGTCTGGAGCGGCAAAGAAATCGAGCGTATGCCCCCCGCGGTCGGTGTAGTGGTGGGCCTCCGCCGCCAGCAGCTCCTTGGCGCGATCCGAGAGTCGCTTCAGCCGGCTCGTGTCCTGGACGATGACGAACGCCCACGGCTCCTCGTGGATGGCCGTGGGGGCCCGCACGGCGCTTGCCAGCAGGGTGCTCACGGTAGCCCGGTCGAGTTTTTGTGGCTTATAGTCGCGCACGGAGTGCCGCTTGAAGATCACGTCCACGACGCTGGAGACTGCTTCCTGCTGGGGCATGACTTTTCTCCTCTCGGGCAAGGCCTCACGGCCCGTCAAGGGCTGGAGCGCGCCGCGCGATCGATCGTCATCAGCCGGGCGTCGAGCAGGAGCTTGTCCTTGGACGGCAGAGCCCGGATCGGCGCGGGGACGTACTGGTCCGCGGCCGGGACGGCGAACAGCTTGCGACGGATGTACAGCCGCTCATCCACGGTCGTCGGGAGCCCGCCGTTCACCCGCGCGAGGATCTGCCCGGCCAGCATGTCCTCGTCGGTCAAACTCGGGAGCAATACCGGCGGAGCCTGTGGGAGCGGCAGCGGAGATTCGAGCGGCATCGGGGCCGGGAAGCCCGCGCTTTCGAACATCGCCGCCCTCTGGCGCGACCGCTCGGCGAGGAATTCCGCCTTGAAGCGTTGCACCTCGGGAGTCAGATTCACTGGATTTTTGGCCATGGCAGCAGGCCCTCGGTTCCCTTCTCCACCTTACCATCATAATCGTAGCGCCGGGGTCCCGCACTTCTCGCCGTCCCGGCGGGTTGGCACGGCCCACCCCGCGGGGCGGGAGGCGGCGGGCCGCAAGGTCTCACCCGAAATCCGCGCCCCCTCGCAGACGCGTATGATGAAAGCGAGGACAGGCGCACTCGCGCTCCTGCCCCCGCTCTTCAGAGGAGACCAACGAATGAACACCAAGATCAAGACCACCGTCGCGGCCCTGACGCTCGCGGCTTGCGGATTGGCCTGCCAGGTAGGGGCCGACGCGATCAACAAGGTGATTCCCGCTCCGGCGCTCGATACGCCCGCCGCCGAGGCGACCGGGCTTCAGACCGCGGTGCTCGCCGGCGGCTGCTTCTGGGGCCTGCAAGGCATGTTCGAGCACGTGCAAGGGGTGACGAAAGTCGTCGCCGGCTACTCGGGAGGCACCAAGGCGTCCGCGCACTACGAGATGGTGGGCACCGAGACGACGGGCCACGCCGAGTCGGTGGAGATCACCTTCGACCCTAAGAAAATCTCTTACGGGCAGCTCCTGCGGCTCTACTTCTCCGTCGCCCACGATCCTACGGAGCTCAACCGCCAGGGTCCCGACTCCGGCCCCAGCTACCGCTCGGAGATCTTCTTCACGACCCCAACCCAGGAGCGCGTCGCCAAGGCCTACGTGGCGCAACTCAATCAGGCCAAGGTCTTCGGAAGATCCATCGCCACCAAGATCGAGCCGATGAAAGGCTTCTACCCGGCCGAGGGCTACCATCAGGATTACCTGATCCACAACCCGACCCAACCCTACATCGTGCGCAACGACCTGCCCAAGATCGAGGCCCTGAAAAAGGTCTACCCGGAGCTCTACCGCGAGACTCCGGTCCTGCTGAGCAGCGTTCGCTGAGCCGCGCCCGGCGCGCCGTCATGAGCCGGCACGGCCCAGCGACGGCAGCCGTCGTCGTCACCGCCGTGACCGAAGGACGAGCCCTGATCGCGATCGCGGCCGTGGCGGTCGTGCCCGAGTGAGCACACGCTACGGTCGCGATGGCGACACACGAACCCGCTTCGTGAGACGCAACCGCTGGTTCGTGAGTCGCTACACTCCCGGTCTGAATCACAGCACCCGCCAGAGGAATCACGCCGTCCGGTGGAGCAGTGATGCCTATCCCTTGAGCAATGATGCCTATCTCTGGAGCAGTGACGCCTCGCCCTTGAGCTGTGATGCCTATCCCTTGAGCAGTGATGCCTGGCCCTGGAGCTGTGATGCCTGGCCCTGGAGCTGTGATGCCTGGCCCTTGAGCAATGATGCCTATCTCTGGAGCAGTGATGCCTCGCCCTTGAGCTGTGACGCCTCGCCCTTGAGCTGTGATGCCTATCCCTTGAGCAGTGATGCCTCGCCCGATGGTAGTGACTCAGACCGGGATCGCGAAGACTCAGACCGGGATCGCCGTGACTCCTCCCGGGGCAGCGGTGACTCACCCCGCGATGGCAGCGACGCAACCCAAAGTGGCAGCGACGCCACCCGGAACGGCGGTGACTCAGGCCGGGATGGCAGCTCCTCAGACCAGAGTGGCGGTGCCTCAGATCGGTGTGGCGGCGAGGCCTGTCGAGAGAGTTGTGAGGCCGGCCGGAAGTGCTGCGGCGCAGTCCAGGGCCGCGGACAGATCAGAAGGTTACGCGTTCGACAGCTTCGCCGTCGCGATAGCTCTGGTTGGGGTTGCCGAGGATCCTCAGCGTCGCGCGCGGCTTGCCCTGGGGATCGCGGATGACCTGAATCCAGTTGAAGGCCGGGCCGGCGTTCATCTGATCGACCCAGGCCGTGTCGCCGTTCAACGCCAGCTTCATCGCGCGGTCGACGTCGGTGGCGATGAAGAACCTCTCGAACCTGGGGCCCGCGTCCGGCGACACATTGGCGTCGTCGCGCCAGAGAGCGGCGCTTTCCTGCGGATCGGCCATCACCAAGATCACAGACTGGCAGAAAGGAAGGTCATGCAAGGTCTGCATCAGCTCCGTCAGGCCCGGCGAAACACAGGTCGTGCAAGGCGCCGGGATTTTATTGACCTCACGCGCCAGGATTGGCCCGAGCTGCACCATCTGAGCGTGGACCAAGCGCTTGAAAACGGCGATGCGCTGCCGCTGCACGTGGCGGTTGACCTGATCCACAGAGATCACCGTCAAGGCCGTGATCGCGAGCAGCACCGCCATCCAGGCCAGGTAGTGTCGCCGCGGCGCCTCGGGCTCGGTGCCGGTGCTCGCTCCCAGTCGCCGCAGCGCCTTGGCCACTTCCTGAATGCCCAGCACGGCACTGATCGCCGCCCCGAAGGCCCCGAGCGCCACGCTGGCGGAGAAGACTCCCCACAGAACCTTTTTCACCGGCGGGCTGAAGATGTCCCAGCTCAGGTACTCATTGAAGATCCCGAGCACCACGAGACCCGCCCCGATCGACAGAAGGACCACCGTCGACGCCACCGACAGCGACAGCAGCTTGATCCTGCTCTTCATGAGGTTCATGGTATCAACGTCACTTACACCGAATCTTGAAGACCTTGCCCGGAGCGCCCTCGACTCTGCACGTCCGGATGCCCAGCGGCAGTGCCTTCCCGAAGGCGACTGTCAGACCATAATGGAAGTCCGTGAGTTGCAGCCAAGAGAAAGAGCTTGTTGGCATTACGGCCACTTGAGCCAAAGGTGTCGGAGGGCCGGCCGAGCTTTCTCGATGACTTTGAAGTCTCGGTCACGATGGAAAAGCATCAGGTCGTTTGTCAGCGCCAACTGCGCGATACAGCAATCGATCGGACTACGAACGGTAAAACCGTCGCGCCGCAAATCAAAGTAGATCCTGGCAGCGTCTTCCCAGGTAGTGGTGGAAGCCTCGACATAATCTTGACTATCGAGGTACGACAGGTTCCATTCCTGCTCATTCCGGCAGCCTTGAAGTAGCTCAAGTTGGCTGAAACGGGTGAGAACCACTTCTTCTCCCGCCACCGCCGCCAAGAGGGCCTTGCGCTTGCCTTGGCTCCCGTCACGGAAGACATCAATCCAGACTGAGGTGTCAACCAGGATCACGACGGGTTGCCCGCATGGCCTTGTGGTCGAAATCGTCTCGCAGAGAAATCCGTCCTGCCAGCTCGCTCAGATCCTTCTTCCGCCGAACCCGAATGAGCTCGCGTAACGCCAGGTTGATGAGCTCTTTCTTGGACTGAACGCCAGTCAAGGCGAAGGCTTCCGCCACCAGCTCATCGTTCAGGACAACATTCGTTCGCATTCCGTACCCCCAGGGCATCGCTTCGTGCCCAGTCAAGATGCTACACCATTCGGCCCAAGAGGTTGCATCGCCCCGGTGATCCTCACCGCGTTGCCGGCCGGTCGTCGCTCGGATGGAGAGGAGGCGGCAGGTGTACGGTCTCACGCTCTGGGAGCCAGCCGCGCGAGACGAATGAAAGCCAGGGCCCCGCCTCGGCTGAGCCCGGCGAGGCCCTGGAGTAACGGCTCAGGCGGCTTCCGCGAAAGGGTTCTCGTCGGCGCTCCGCCCGTAGACCGCCGGCACCGGAACGTCGAGGAAGCGCAGGTAAACGCAGAGCTGGCCGCGATGGTGGTACCAAGTGGTTGAGCATGAGGGTGCGCACGACCTCCAGCCGTGGAATGGTGAACACCTCCCGCTCGCCGGCACTCAGACGCCAGGGAGCGGTCGAGGCCTCCTCGTCGAGGCCGCCGAGGAAAGCCCGCGCGTCGGCCAGCGAGCTCTCCAGGGCTGGTAGTAGGGCGTCCGCGCCTGGGGGGGTGCGGGATTGAAGTTCGCCGTCGAGGCGTCGAAGCCGTCGAGACTGGCCAGCCGGGAGATGTTGCCCGGAATATTGGCTAGGTGGAAGGCAAGCTGGCCCAAGGTCATGGCCTTCGGGTGTGGCTGCCAGTCCAACCGGTCGGCCGGGACGCGCTCCAGAAGGCGGCGGGTGGAGACAGCCTCCCGTTCCAGCTCGTTGGCGAGGGCCTGCGTGGGGTTCGGCATGGGGTTTCTCCTCCTCGTGAGAAAGCGGCTTGCATTCTGCAAGTTAATAGACTCTAGCCGAGACACTTTCAATTTGCAAGCCTGGAGGTGATACCCTCTCTCCATGGCATTGCCCGCCTCTTCTCCCCGCTTGGTGCCGCGCTCGTCTTGCCCGATCGCCAACGCCCTGGACCTGCTGGGGGACCGGTGGACGCTGCTGGTGATCCGCGACCTGCTCTTCGCCGGCAAGCGACGCTTCGGCGAGTTCCTCACCTCGCCGGAAGGCATTCCGACCAACATCCTCAGCGACCGGCTGCGCCGTTTGGAGGAGAGCGGCGTTGTGACGAAGGTCCCGTACCAGCTCCGGCCGGCGCGCTATGAGTATCAGCTCACCGACAAAGGCCGGGACCTCTTCCCCGTGCTGCGCGCCTTGATGGAATGGGCGCGGGACCACGTGCCCGGCGTGGCCTTGCCGCCGCCTGGGGTCCTGGAGCGCTATGAGGCGAGCCTCCGCAGCCTCTCGGCTCCACCGTCGGATCCTGAGGAGCCTCGCCGCGCGGCGGGTTGTCCGGAGGATGGAGGAGGCGTGGATAGTAAGGATCTGACGTAGAATAAAGTGGATCCTTCCCGGAGGAATCGATGGCTGTGACCCTGAGAGTTGAGAACGTCCCAGAAGAGAGGTTGCCGCGCGGCTCGAAGAGCGGGCCAGGAAGTCCCGTCGGTCTCTACAAGGGGAGCTCCTGCGGATCTTGGAGAAGGCCGTGGCAGAGGAAGACCGGCTCACCGCCGCGCAAGTCTTGGACAAGGTTCGGTCACTGAAGCTCAAGACTCCTGCCGAGTCCGCAGGCCACATGGCAGCCAAGAAGAAGCACGCGTGCCAGGTTGACGGGAATGCGCGCGGGGCGTAGGTTATTAAGAGCATTCGGAACGTAGGGAAGGGTCGGCGGCGATGAGACTGCTGCCCTCGGAGAACCGAATCTGCGTATGTACCCCTACAGAGTCTTCCTCAGCTACTGGTCGACAGAGCGGACGCTTGCCATGCGTGTCAAGCAGGCCCTCCAGAAGTTGGGGCTGCACGTCTGGTGGGATCATATGCTCGAGCCTGGGAGGCCGTTCTCCGAGGAGATCAAGGTCCAGATCGCGCGGAGCCATCTCTTTCTTCCTCTCCTGACCCCTGACTCCATCGTGCGGCCATGGCTGCATCAGGAGACAGGCTTTGCGATGGGGGCAAGTGTTCCGGTTCTTCCCATTGTGGTGGGCGATGTCGAGCCTGTTGCGCTGATCGAGCAACTTCACGCCCTTCGCGTCCACCGCGTCGCCGAACTCAAAAACGGCTTGACCGAAGCGGTCATCCACCGCCGCGTGGAGGAGGCGGCTGAATCAAGGCCCGGGATCTTCGAGTGCATCGACCTCCCAGAACGCCGCTCGCAAGTGATCGCACGATACGCCCGGGAAGCTCAACGAAACGGCGGAGGAAGGATTCGGCATCGCGGAGCCATGACGTCTTTCGCGCTCCCTGACCTGCCGCCTGACGATCCCATCTGGCGCGAACGGGATGGTAAGGTCCATAGAAGCCGGTATCTGCACGAGCAGCAGCATCAAGAACGGCTCGCGCTGGGTAAACTTGCGGCGAAGTACCGTTGCGATCTGGTGATCAGCCCATCCATCCCGCTGAAGGAGAATGGACCGAAGGCGCGGCGGATTCGCCTGGAGACGCTCAAACAATTTCTTCTTGACGAGCAAGCTTATCCAGACGTCAACGTCGTGGTCCAGGACCATGATAAGTCCGACAACCTGCTGATCGTGGGAGATTTCTTTTGCGCCGAGTCGATTACTCCCGAGGGCGGCGTGGGCTACAAGCAGACCATCTTCACCTGGCATGCACCGACGGTGCTGGCAAAACTCCGCGAGTTCGATTCTCAGTTCGCTCGATCCGCGGGCCGCAAATCCAGACAGGATGCTGTTGCGGCGATCGACCGCGAAATGAAAGACCTTGCGTAGGAAGAACATGGGTGATTTTGAGTTCGATCATGTGTTCATCGTCTACGCTCCTCCCGGCAATCGGATGTGGAAGCTCTGACAATATTCTCTGGCGCTGCGACGCTCGTGAGCTGACGTCGGAGGTGGTCCAACCGAGCCGATCGCCTTTGCTTCTCCAGTGCCATACAGGACGGCCGTGGCGGAGGATCAACGGCTCCAGCCCACCGTGGCCGCGGCCGACCAAACGTACGTCTTCCCGTCCGAGTTGAGGATCGCTGGCCAGCCACCAGTAATCTGGCTGGTCCGGGCGCTCGGAGACGCTCGCCTCGGCTCCCGCGATTTCCTCTTGGGACGCTCCTACGAGAAAGTTCTACTCCTGGCTGGCCGAGGCACCTGAGGCGACAGCCGCCGTCCCGCCAGATAGGTCACGAAGGCCACGGCAAAACCGACGAACCAGGCGTAGTGGTAAAGCTCGGTGAGGGGCCTCGGGACGTAGCCGGGCGGGAGGAGCTTCACCTCTTCCAGGAATCCCGGGAGGCTCGGCAGCACGCCGGCGACCAGGGCGACGATCGCGACGCCGCTCACCCCGCGCGTGTAGCGATATTCGCCCTGCTCGTCGTAGAGAGCTTCGAGATCGAGCCGGCACCGGCGATAGACGAAATAATCCGCGATGAGGATGCCGCCGATCGGCCCTAAAAGGGCGCTGTAGGCGATGAGCCAGAGAAAGATGTAGCCGTTGGGATCGGCCACGAGCTTCCACGGCATGATGAGCACGCCCAGGATCCCCGTGATGGCACCGCCAACGCGGAAGGAGATCCTCTTCGGCGCCAGATGCGCGAAGTCGTTGGCGGGGCTCACCACGTTCGCGGCGATGTTGGTCGCCAGCGTGGCGACGCAGAGCGCCAGCATGGCCGTCACCAGCACGGCGGGGCTCTTGAAGCGCGTCAGGACGTCGACCGGATCCCAGATCGTCTGACCGTAGATGATGGTCGTGGCCGACGTCACCGCCACCCCGATGAAAGAATAGAGCGCCATCGTGAGAGGCAGTCCCAGCGCCTGGCCGAGCGCCTGGTCGCGCTGGGTTTTGGCGTAGCGGGAGAAATCCGGAATGTTGAGCGAGAGCGTCGCCCAGAAGCCGATCATGCCGGTGAGCGCCGGGAAGAAAAAGGAGAAGAACTGGCCGGCCTGAGGCTGGCCGGGGCCGAAGCGCGACGGCTGGGAGAGGATGGGGCCGAACCCGCCCGCTTGGCGATAGGCCCAGGCGAGAAGCGCCAACCCAAGCGCGATGAGGAGCGGCGCCTTGATGTTGAGCAGGAAGCGGATGGTCTCGATGCCGCGGTAGATGACCCACATGTTGGCGCCCCAGAAGAGAAGGAAGCAGACGAGCTGCATCCCCGTGATCCCGAGCACCGGGAGCGGCGCGCCCGTAGTGAGAGACGGCACGAAGACGCCGGCAATCTTGTAGATCGCGTTGCCGCCGATCCAGGCCTGGATGCCGAACCAGCCGCAGGCGACGAGGGCGCGGAGGAGAGCCGGCACGTTGGCGCCGCGGGTGCCGAACGAAGCGCGGCAGTAGACCGGGAACGGGATGCCGTACTTCGTGCCCGCATGGGCGTTCAAGACCATCGGCACGAGCACGATCAGGTTACCGAGGAAGATGGTGAGGACGGCCTGCCACCAGTTCATGCCGCCGCCGATCAAGGACGACGCGAGCATGTAGGTCGGGATGCACGCCGCGAGGGAAATCCACAGCGCGGCAAAGCTCCCCATTCCCCACTTCCGCCCGGAAGCGGGCACGGGCGCCAGGTCCTCGCTGTAAAGACGGCTCTGCCGCACGTCGGCCGCGATCACGGTTTCCTCTCCGCCCGCTGCTGCAAAATCGCGTTCCACACCAGCGGATGGCTGCCGATCGTCGAGCCGCGATAGATCGGGTTGATGGCGAAGAGCAGCAGCTTGCCCTTGCCGGCCGGAACCTCCACCACCGCGGCGCGGCGGGCCAGTTGATCCCCGTGTTCGAGCAAGCCCGACACCAGCAACTCGTCGGCGTCGCCGAAACGCACCAACGTGCGCGGGCGAAGCGCCTCGGGGATCACCGCGGGGTTGTGGCGCAGCTCCTCGACCTCCAGGGGCCGCGCTTCCCAGCGCTCGACCTTCGCCCGCTCGGGCGCCGGCGGCTGTGCGGCACGCCCTTCCGGAGTGTCCGTGTCCTTGGGGCCGCCGCGGCCGGTCGGACGGTCACCTTCCTCGCGCGACCAGCCGCCCATCGCCGAGTTGCTCAGCTCGAAGCTCATGCCGTCGGCGCTGTAGACCGAGAGGCGGTCGCCCAGGCCTTCGACGCCCGGCGAGTTTGGATCAGGAAAACGCGCGTCGAGCACCGTGCCGACGACCTTGAGGTTCTTGGGGTCCGTGACGCGCACGCCGGGAGCCATCCCGGTTTCGATCAGCAAGCGCGCCGTGTCCTCGACGGCGACCAGCAGCCCCCCCTGCTCCACGAACTGGCGCAGGTGGTCGAGCCCGGCGAAGCCCAGGCCGGGGCGCTGATCGTCCGTGGCGGCGATCTTCCCGAGGTTCGGGGTCTCCGGCGTCGTCTTCCAGGGCATCGGCTCGCCCCACATCGGCAGGCCGGAGATGATGAGCTGAGGATCTCTGAATCCCACGGGCGGGAAGAGGATGACGTCGTAGCGCGCCGCGAGACCTGAATCGGCCGCGACGTCCTGAGTGCTGATGTAGGAGTAGGGGATCTTCAGCAGATCGAGGCGCTGGCGCCACCAGCCTTCGGTCTGGGTGCTGAGCCAGGTGTGCAGCAGCGCGATGCGCGGCTTTCCGACGGGCCGCGTCGCGACTTTCGGTGCGGCACCGAGGGCCTCCACGGTGGCGCCGGCCGCGGCGGCGGCGCGTTCGAGCGCGTCCTTCGAGATCCCGTGCACCAGCCAGGTGCCGCGCGGATAGTCGTGTCCCCCGGCCTTGAACGGCTCGGCCGCGGCCTCGACCGTAGCGTCCCCGAGCCCATAGCGCAGGCTGAACATCGCGTCGTCGCCCTGTTGGGCGACGACGAACACGGGGCCGCCGCCCGCGACGCCCCCGTGCTGGTGGCCGGGCGCCTCGGCCCGGCTCATCGCCGCCGCCAACACCTGGCGGTCGGCGACGCGAACGGCCTCGGTGTCGAACAGCGCGGGGAAGCTCCAGCCCGTGTCATCGTACGGCCGCTTCTGCGGATCGTCCGGGCTCCAGTACTGGCGGTCGAGCAGGGCGTCGGCGATGCGGCTGTAGGGCTGGTCCATGCGCACGACGTAGCTGCCTGCCGGGAAGGTGCGGGGCGTGGTGGCCGCGTCTTTCGGCTTGTCCTTTTTATCGTTCTTGTCAGCGTTTTTGTCAGACTTTGCGGGGCTCGGCACCGTCACCGTGAACGGCTTGTCGGCGCGCGAGATTTCGACGTGCTGAAGCTCCAGGACGCGGAGCAGCTCGGCCTGGGCGCCCGGCCGCCGGTCGCCGGCGGGGAGGACGTACGCCGCCGGTCCCTCCTTCTCCGGCTTGGCGATCGAGCGCTTGCTCTTCTCCCAGAAGTTCCGCAGCAGCAGCTCGCGGTTCTCCGCCACGAAAGCCAGCGAGACGAGGAGGCCGGTCTCCTCGTAATTGTTGTTGTTGCGTTGCGACCAGGAGACGGAGCGGTAGGGAGGGTCCTGGCGGAACCAGGTGCGGAAGGTTTCGCTCAGCGGGATCTCGCGCGTTTCCGTATCGGCGCCGCCGTTGCCGAAGGTCTCGTAAAGCCGCGAAACGCCGTTGTGCATGGCCGCCATGAACATCAAGTAGCCCGGGCTCCAGGTGTCGAAATCCCCATGGGTGAACACTCCCGGCATGCCGAACTTGGTCATCTGCGACACGTTCATCCAGCCGAAAAGCTGCCACTCGTTGGTGAGGATCGGATCGACCCAGGCGTTGTAGGGGCCGTCGCCCACCGTGTTGTCGTAGAGGAACGGTACCGATTCGTGGAGGTCGTGCAACACCTGGGCGTGCCAGCCGAGGTAGGTGTCGAGCACCTGGCGGGAGAGGGAGAGCGTCATTCCCATGGCATCGCGGTTGTTGTCGTGCGCCACGTAATGCCCCCAGTACACCAGGCGGGGGGGAATGGCCTTGGGGTGGGCGAGGTGCCAGCGGTACACGTCCACCATGCGGTCGCGGCCGTCGACCTCGACGACCGGCGTGATGAGCGTGATCACGTGCTCGCGGATGGCGCGGATGTACGGGCTCTCGTCGACCGCCAGCCGGTAGGCGAGCTCCATCAGGGCGGTGGGCGCGCCGGTCTCGGGCGAATGGATCGTGCCGGTGATGTAGTAGACGGGCACGCTCGCCGTGATCAGGTCCTCGGCGCGAGCGTCGTCGAGCTTGAGGAGCCGCGGGTCTGCCAGTTGGGCGAGCCGCGCGTCGTTCTCCTTCTGATGCTCGAGGTTCGCCTCCGAGCTGACCGCCACGGCGATCCGCTCCCGCCCCTCTTCGCTCGTCCCAATGGAAATCACCCGCACCCGAGGGCTTGCCGCCGCGAGCATCCGGAAGTAGCGGTTGACGTCTGCCGTGTAGGGAAGGATTCCCGGCGCGCCGGCGACGTCGCCGAGGACCGCGCTCGGGCTCGGCACCGTGGGGGAGGCCGGCAAGTAGTCCGTGAGTGGCGAGTTGAACTCCGGCGCCGTCGTGTACTTGCGGATCTTCGCCGTGGCATCAGCGTCCATGGGCTGATCGAGACGGGGCTTGAGCTCGGCGGGAACGCGAGTCTGGGCGGCGAGGGGGGCTGCCAGCGCGGCAACCAACAGAAGGACGGCAGAGACGAATCGACGCATCGGAATCCTCCGGGGCAGGGGAACGCCGGGAACGCGCGCATCCTATCCCCTTCTCGCGCCGACTCGCACCTTGCGCCACAGGCTACCTGCCGGCGTGGTGGCTGGGGTGGAGTTGACTGCTGGGTTTCGGAGCTCGATTGGCGGACTGGCTCGGCCCCTATCGTAGCGGCAGGAGCGTGGCGCCGGAACGACCCCGCTCTCGGTCTGCTAGAATGCCGACATGAGTATCGTAAGCCTACAGGAGCTCCAACAGGATCCGGACTCCTTGTTGGACCGGGTCGAGGCCGGGGAACACGTTGTCGTGGCCCGCGGCGGCCGCCCGGTCGCTGAGCTGCGGCTGGTCCCCGCTACCCAGCCCGGTCCGCGACCGTTCGGCCTCTGCGCCGGGGCGTTCGTGGTCCCGGACGATTTCGACTCGCCTCTTCCGGAGGACTGACAACGTTTCGGCTTCAGCCGCTACGTCATGGAATCACAGTTCCGGTTCCTCATCCTTCCCCCTTCGCCGCCTCCCACAGCTCATCCATCTCTTCCAGCGTCGCTTCCGCCGCGGTCTTGCCGCGGGCGGCGAGGGCCTCTTCGATCCTGGCGAAACGCTGGCGGAACTTGCGGTTGGTGCCGGCGAGGGCGGCTTCGGGGTCGACGTCGAGCTTGCGGGCGAGGTTGGCGACGGTGAAGAGGAGGTCTCCCACCTCCTCGCGCACCGCGGCCTTGTCGCCTTGGACCAGGGCCTCCCGGACCTCGGCCAGCTCCTCGTCGACCTTGGCCAGCACGGCGGCGGCGTCGGGCCAGTCGAAGCCCACTCCGGAGGCTTTCTGCGTCAGGCGGTACGCTGCCAACAGGGCGGGAAGCGAGGTGGGGACGCCGGAGAAGAGCGATTCCCGCTTCGGCTCCCGCGCCAGCTTGCGCCGTTCCCAGGCCTGGCGCACGGCCTCGGCGTCGGCCAGCACCTCGGTGCCGAAGACGTGGGGGTGCCTCTCCACCATCTTCCGGTAGACGCCGTCGATGACCTGTGAGAGGCTGAAAGCACCGGTTTCTTCGGCGAGACGGCCGATGAACGCGGCTTGGAAGAGGAGATCGCCCAGCTCTTCGGCGAGCTCCCCCCAGTCGCCGGCGTCGATGGCCCCGGCGAGCTCGTGCGCCTCTTCCAGGAGGTAGGCCCGGACGTCGGGCAGGCTCTGCTCGCGGTCCCAGGGGCAGCCGCCGGGGGCGCGCAGGCGGGCGACGAGGTCGACGAGCTTCTGGAGGTCGGGCGTCTCAGGCATCAGGCATCGAAAGGAGTCACGGCTCGAAGTGTCGAACGAAAAGAAGGAAATCAAGGTCACCGACAAGCGGATGTTCCTGCCCGACGGCAAGCTGCGGGAAGAGTACAGTTTCCTCGACGAAAAATCGACCGCCGAGCCGGCGGCCGAGCCCCCGGCCGCCGCTCAAGCTCCCCCTCCGCCAACTCCCCCTGTCGCCGAGGCCCGAGGACCTGAGCCGGCGCCGCAGTGGGAGCCGCCGCCGCAGGCCGGCCCCGCGGGGTGGGACACGTCGCCGCTGCCCGCCGAGCTGGAGGGAGCCAGCTTCTTCGACCTGGTGGCCATGCTGGCCGAGCCGGTGCCCATCTACCTGGGGGATGCCCCGCTGCCGGACGGAGGGTCGGCCGAGAACCCCGACATGGCGCGCTTCCACATCGACCTGTTGGACATCCTGCGGCAGAAGACCGCCAAGAACCTGACGGCGCAGGAGTCCGCCTTTCTCGAGGACCTGTTGTACCGTTTGCGGGTCCGTTATGTTCAAAAGACCCGGGGATAGCCGTCCACCGGCCGCGCGGGCCGTGATCGGCGCGATGATCGCCCTTGGCGCCGTTTTCGCTCCGGCGGGGGCGGGCGCCGCTGCGGTCTCCTCGTCGCAGGTGACCGGGGTCGAGATGACCACCCAGGTCCGGCAGACCCTCAAGCAGCTCGAGGAGCAGTGGCTTCAGTGGCTCGGTCAGAAGGATCCGCAGCAGGCCGGCAAGGCGCTGAACGACTTGATGGAGACGGCGCACCAGCTCGGGATGACCCGCCTGCCGGACCTCTCGGCGGGCGCCCTGGTGCGGGGAGTGGAGGCGGCGCGGCAGAAGGATTTCGGCCGCGCCCGCTGGTCTCTCGACGCCGCCGAGCGCTTCGATCCGGGCCGTCCGGAGACGGCCTTCGCCAGGGCCGAGGTGGACTGGCAGCAGGGCAACCGGCTCGCTGCCGCGGGCGACTGGCTCAGCGCCTACCCCCGGCTCTTCTCCCTCCGGCTGGAGCTCTTCCTATGGCTCCAGAACCTCGTCGTCTGGGTGCTCGTCCTGCTGCTCGTCAGCGGCGGTCTGTTCGTGGTGGTGCAGATGCTCGCCCGGGGCAACGCCCTCTTCAGCGACGTGGGAGGGCTCTTCGCCCGCCGGCTGCCGCGGCCGGCCGCCCTGGCGTTGGCCGCTCTCGCCCTGCTCTGGCCCCTGGCCCTTCCCTTCGGTCCGCTCTGGCTGGCCGTCTACTGGTCGCTCCTGCTCTGGGGCTACGGCTCGGCCAGCGAGCGCGCCGTGCTCATCGTCCTCTGGCTGCTGCTGGGAGCTTCCCCTCTGATCGTCGACCTGCAACGGCGGTACGTGGGAGTGGAGCTGTCGCCGCCCGCCCAGGCGATGCAGAGCCTCCAGGAGCACCGGCTGTACGGCAGCCTGTTCTCCGACCTCGGGGTGCTGCGCTCCGTGTTGCCGTCGAGCATCGCGGTCAAACACCTGCTGGCCGACGTCCACCGCTCGCTCAACCAGTGGGAGCTCGCCCGCACCCTCTATCGCCAGGTGCTGGAGAAGGAGCCGGACAATACGGCGGCGCTGATCAACCTCGGGGCCTACTCGTACCTCAAGGGGGACTTCAACGGCGCCATTCAGAGCTTCCAGAAGGCGGCGGCCGTGGACCCCCGCAGCGCCGCCGCCCAGTACGATCTCAGCCAGGCGTACTCGGGGGCTTACATGTTCGACGAGCAGAGGGCGGCGCTCGCCAAGGCGCAGGAGATCGACGTCGCCGGGGTGAACGCCTGGATGAACCAGACCCAGCGGGTGGTGACGGTGCCGGGCGGGCTCGCCCGGATTCCGGAGATCCGGCGCGAGCTGCGGGCCAACTGGCACGGCGGCGCGGACCGCGGCGGCGGCTCGACCCTGCTGCGCCGCAGCCTCTCGCTGTTCGTGCCCTTGAGCCTCATCCTGCTGGCCGTGACCCTGCACCTGGTGCGGCGGCCGTTCGGCTACGACGAGCGCCCGGGCGACGTGGTGATGGAGGGGGCGTTCGACCGCTGGGCCCGCGTCTTCGTGCCCGGCCTGGCTTCCGCCGAGATCGGCGAAGGGGGCCGGTCGTTCCTCGCCATCCTCTTCATCACCGGCCTGTTGATGCTGCCCTCGCTCGGCACCCTCGGAGTTCACATCCCTTGGCGGTATGATCCGAAAAACCTGGCGTCCGGGACCCTTGCGATCACGGGTCTCGCGCTGTATCTCGGGTTGCGGCTCCGGCGGGAGCTGCGCGATGCGGTCTGAGAGCCTGGAGACCTGCGCTCATGGCGGTTGAAGGTACCCTGGACCTCTTCAAGCTCCCGGAGATCCTGCAGTTGATCTCCCAGCAGAAGAAGACCGGCATCCTGACCGTCCAGGGCCAGCAGGACATCGTCGCCATCTCCTTCCTGAACGGCCGCATCGTCGCGGCGGACGCCCTCAGCCAGACGCTGGAGGAGGGGCTGGCCCAGGTGCTGGTCAAGGAGGGGATGATCAGCGCCTCCGACCTCCACCGGGCGGCCGCCGAGCACCAGTCCGCGGGCGGCCGGCTGATCGACGTGCTGGTGGAGCGGCGCTACCTGGAGCGGGCGCAGCTCCTTCAGGCCCTGCGCTTCCAGACCTGGAAGCTGCTCGAGCAGCTTCTGCGCTGGAGCGAAGGGGACTTCAAGTTCTACAGCGGCGACGAGGTTTCCTTCGAGGAAGGGTTCAACCCGATCTCGGTGGAGGAGCTGCTCATTCATGCGGCGCCGGCGGGCCCCGCTCCCGCTCCCGTTCCTCCCCGCCCCGCTCCAGCC
>JBAPYB010000266.1:0-14778 GCA_049284515.1 Thermoanaerobaculia bacterium | reverse complement strand
TGCCCCCGCGAAGGCATTGCCGGTTCGAGGCGGCCTTGCCCCCTCGGAGACGACCCGCGGTCCCCCTGGTATACGCGGCGATATCGTTCAGGACGTGGGTCGTCTCTACCGCCTCCGTCGAAGAGATTTCTGCGGCGGCGAGGGTGGGAGCGTCCTGGGTTGATGCAATTGATTGGACGCTCCGCCCCTCGCCGGGAGGCTACTTCACGGCAGCGGCTGGTTCGTGCAGAGGCAGTCCCACTTGTTGTCTTCGGGGCAGCGGTCGCCGAGCCAGAGGGCGCAGCGGCCCTGCTGGTAGCCGAAGCGGGTGAGGAAGAAGCAGGTCGAGTTCGCCAGGGCTCCCTGGCAGTAGCTGTCGCTGCAGACGCCGCAGTACTGGCTGAAGGCCGCGGGCACCGGGGACGGGACGACGCCGTCGGCGGCAGGCTGCTTCATGGGCGTGAGGCTCGCGGCGCAGAACGGCGAGGCGGCTGGCGTGGAAACGGCGGGCGCGGTGGGCTCGGTGGCCGCGGCGGCGGCTCCGGCGAGAGAGGCGAGCAGCAGGAATACGGCGAGCAGCAGGAGAGTCCGTCGGCACTTCATGGGGAGCTCCTTTCAGGAAAAGAGATGACGTTCAGTCGTCGCCTGAAAGTAAGGTGCCGGAGACCGGTCCCAGCGCTCCAAAAGCCGACAAGAGCCGGCGCGGTGGCCGCGCCGCGGAGGCCCTCATCACCCCGGCCCTCTTCTCCCAGCCGGCGGGAGGGGGTGGGAGAGGGGACAGGGCATAGGCGCTGACTTTGCTTCGTGTAGGGGCGGGTCTGGAGGGTCGGGAGGGGGCGCGACCCGCCCTGCGACGGCGAAATCGTCGAAATCAGGGCGGGTCGAGCCCCCAACCTGCCGCCCAGACCCGCCCCTACTCGAAGCTTTGAGACCAAAGTTAGCGCCTATGGGGGACAGGGGTGAGGGTCTTGGGAGGGGGAGAGCGCCGGGAGTAAAGCGCCGGGCTGCCCGCCCTGCCGCCCTGTTATGCTTCTCCCCGGGAGATTGCGCCACCATGCCTGAGCTGATCCTGATCGTGGACGACGAGCCGGGGATCCTCTCCACCCTGGGGGGAATCCTCTCCGACGAGGGGTATTCGACCCTCACGACGACGAGCGGCGAGGAGGCTCTGTCCCTCTACGGGGAGAAGCGCCCGGACCTGGTGTTCCTCGACATCTGGCTGGCGGACCGCGACGGTCTCGAGACGCTCCAGGCCCTGCGCGAGGCGGACCCGACCGCGGCCGTGGTCATGATGTCGGGCCACGGCACCACGTCCACGGCCGTCAAGGCGATCAAGATGGGGGCCTTCGACTACCTGGAGAAGCCCCTCTCCTACAAGCGGGCCGTGGACGCCGCGGCCGGGGCCCTGGCCTGGAAGCGCACCCTGAAGGCGGGGGCGGCCGAGGCGCTGTCCGATTCCTGGATCACCAAGCCCCTGAACCGCGGCAGCCGCTCCGACGTGGAGCGCCAGCTCGCCGCCGCTCCCGCCCTGCCGCTCCTCGCCGCGACCGGCCGCCGGCAGCGCACCATCCGCCACTCGACCGTGATCTACGGCTTAGGGCTGCACTCGGGCCAGCGCACGGGCATGGTCCTCCAGCCGCTGCCCGAGAACAGCGGCATCCACTTCGTCACTCTGCCCACGGGCGTCGAGATCCCCGCCCACGTCCGTGCCGTGGCCGAGACCGACTATGCCACCACTCTCGCCGGCGAAGGCGAGAGCATCCGCACCGTCGAGCACCTCCTCTCGGCGCTCCATGCCTACGGCGTGGGCAACCTGCTCATCAAGGTGCACGGCGAGATCCCGGTGCTCGACGGCTCGGCGCTGGAGTTCTGCAAGATCCTCGACGAGATCGGCGTCGCCGAGCAGGACGAGCCGCAATTCGAAGTGGTCATCGACCGGCGCTACGAGGTGGGCTCGGGCGAGAAGGTGCTGGCCATCGAGCCTGCGGTATGTTTCTCCGTCTCCTACCTACTGCGCTATCCGCCGCCGGTGGGGGAGCAGTCGTACGATTTCACCCTCACCTCGGCCGAGGACTACAAGCGGGAGATCGCCCCGGCCCGCACTTTCGGTTTCATGAAGGACCTCAAGATGCTCAACGAGCTCGGCCTCGGCTCCGGCGGCCGGCTCGACAACTTCATCCTCGTTGGGGAAGACGAAGTGATCAACACCGAGCTGCGCTTCCCCGACGAGTTCGTCCGCCACAAGATCCTCGACATCATCGGCGACCTCTACCTCCTCGGCTATCCCATCCGCGGCAAGGTCACCGCGCGGCTCACCGGCCACCGGGACAACATCGCATTATTGCGGCAAATCGTGCGGCAAATCGTGCGGCAGATCGTGACAGGATAAAACATGCGCCATCTCGCAGTCCTCGGCTTCCTGCTCCTGAGCGCGCCGGCTCTCGCCGACGACCAGTACACCGTCAGTATCGACCTTCGGGGTGGCCTCGAAGAGGCAGCCCGGACGGTCAAAGTCTTTGCCGCGGGAACCAGCTACCGGATGGAGCTCGGTCCCGTGGATGGCGAGCTTCCACTCTACCCCGTCGTGGTCTCCACGGACGGAGGAGAGAACGAGGCCGCGATCGACCCCGCGCGCAAGCTCTACTACAACCTGAAGCACGGCTCGGGGCCCACGTCGATTCTGTTCTCCCTGTTTCCCGTCCGGCCGATGTCGCGGTCGGTGTCGAACGTCCAATTCACCGTCTTGGAGCAGGATGAGCCCGAACCGATCTCCGGCCTGAAGACCCACGAGGTCGAGATCCGGCTCAAGTACGACATCAAGATGCAGCTCTCGAAAACCGAGACGGTGACGGGCAAGGTGAGCCTCAATGCAAAGTATTGGATGGCGCAGGACCGGGAGGTGATCGTGCCGGTGAGATTCCGCCCGGCCGTCCGTTCGGGGATTCCCGAGATCGATTCCCGGTTGAGCGGTGCGCTCGCCAAGCTCCGGGGACTGCCGGTGAAGCAGGAGGTGACGGTCTCCTCGGAGCCACAGGGCAGCGATCCCCAGAAATCGGTCACCGTGTACACGATCCGCGATCTGCGCACCGCCGCGGCAAAACCCGGCCGGTTCGAGGTTCCGAAAGGTTTCCAATACCACGAGCCCGTCAGGTCGCATCCTGGGCTGACCGGCCCGACGGGGTTCGAGCCCGAAAAAACTCCGCCGCCCGGGAACTGAAAACATCCGGGCCTCCTGTCTTTGCCGGAAAGCGAGGAAGGGATGGACAAGGTCAACCTGCAGCAGAAATTTGCCGCCTTCACCGACTACTTCAACCCCCGGATCGCGGGCGAGCTCAACGGCCAGCAGGTGAAGCTGGTGAAGGCGAAGGGCGATTTCCCCTGGCATCACCACGACGACGAGGACGAGCTCTTCCTCGTCGTCAAGGGACGTTTCCGGATGGAGCTCCGGGACCGCAACGTCTGGGTCGAGGAAGGGGAGTTCCTCATCGTGCCCCGCGGCGTCGAGCACCGTCCCGTGGCCGAGGAAGAAGTCCACCTGCTCCTCTTCGAGCCCGCCTCCACCGTCAACACCGGCAACCTCGAAGACAGCGAGCTGACCCGGCACCAGCTCGAACGGATCTGAGCCGCGTGCCGCAAAGCGGCCGAAATCGGCCGCAAATCTCAGGAAGTCTGCCGCAGATCTCGAGGTCTGAGCTGCAAGACCCGCGGGTCGGGCCGCAAGACCTGAGGGCCGAGCCGCAAATTCCTCAAGAGATGAAGCCGGCTCGGAGGTCTGAAGCTCCTGACCCCTGAATGCTGTCGCAAAAGCATGCTGAGGAGCCGCAAATGAGCCCTCATTGGCTGCAAATGAGGTGGATTTGGCGCAAAAATTCCAGGTCGCGGTCTCAGCCGAGCCGGGTCGGGCCTCTCCACAGAAGGGATTTGCGGCTCACGAGCCGCTCCGCCTTCTGGATTTCGGGTCCCGGCCGGCCCACCGGCTGGAATTGGCGGCAGAATTCCTCTACTATGCAGCAGTTGAGCCGGGATTTGCGGCAGATGCCATGAAAGGGGAAGCCGAATGACGGCGGACGTCTCCCTCGCGGCGGTGGTCGCGAGCTTGGGGGAGCAGATCGCGGCCCACCGGGAGCGCGAGGCCTTCTCTCCCGACCCCTCCCACCCCCCTCACCGGGAGAAGAGGGAGAAGAGCGCGGCCGAGGTAGGGGCTACTTGAAGATCGAATTCAGCAGCCCGGCCAGCCGCACTCCCGCCTGCGCCAGACGGCGCTCCACCAGCGGCATCTGGCGGAAGGCGTAGTCGTAGCCCAGATCGCGCTTGCCGATGTCGTAGACCTGCTGGCGGGCGTCGAAGGACTCCTTGATCCAGTCCGTCACCGGGGCGCTCTGCCAGGCCGCGACTTCCTCCGGAGTGGGATGGTCGACGAACTCGGCGAGCTCGGAGAAGCTGAGCTTCGTGTTGTCGATCATGCCGCCGTCCCACACCGAATGGAGATTGGACGGCTGGCTGAACCACAGCACGACGATGTCGTTGCCGCCCTTGTCGGCCCGGCGGCCCACGTGCAGAGGCTGGTGAAGGTCGCCGATGAAGTGGACGAGGAACTTGAGCGCCTCGGCCTTGGCCTGGCGTTCGGCCTGCGGGTCGCGCAGAGCTTTTTCGAAGCGCTGGATGGCGGACAGGAGGTCGCCTTCGGCAGCGCGAGCGGTGGTCTCCAACGTCTCGTTGTCGTCGATGCTGAGGAAGTGCCAGGGGGTGGCCTGCTTCCAGCTCGGATCCGAGCGGATGTCATCGGGCCAGGTGCTGACCTGCGCCAGGCTTTGCGGACCGATCAGCGCCGCCACCCCCTGCTGCGCCTCCGGAGTCAGATGCCGCTCTGCGATCCGCCCGACCGCCCGGTGCCCCGTAGGACCCCAGGCGGCCGCGGGCCAGGGCATGGCGAGCAGCAAGGTGAAGACGGACAGTCTGCGTATCGTCACGGGGCTCCTCCCTCCTGGAATCTCCAGAAAATCCAATCCAGTCTACTAGCGCCAACCTCTTGTGTGGCACGGCTCGCACGATCAGGCCCAACCGCTTCCCGGAGAAGGACGCGATACTTTCCTGGCACGCTTCGATGGGTGCGAGTTGTTCCATGTCGGTGCAGGTGACTTGTCGGCGAGGATATCATGGCGACCTGTGAGTCGCTCCGCTTCCTTACTGAGCCTGTCCTTCTATTAAGAGGTGGCCATGAAATCCCTGGGTATCCTGCTCGTCGCCCTGCTTCCTCTCGCTTGCGCCTCCACGCGGCCAACGGGGGACGCCACGCCGGTCCGCGCCGCGATGGACGGCTTCATGGAAGCGCTCAACGCGCTCGACGCCGATCGCATGGCCGTGTACTTTGCGGACGACATTACGGCGTTCGTGCCGCTGGCACAAGGTGAGAGAGTGAACGGCAAGGCCGCGGTGGTGGAAATCTTCCGCCGGTATTGCGAGACGACGAAGAAGACGACCGCCCGGACGAACATCGTCCCGGAGGATCTTACGATTGATCGGAATGGCGATATCGCAATCGTGACGTTCAACGTGCGCAGCCCGGACTCAGTGCTGCGGCGCACGTTCGTATTCCGCCGCGGAGGCGGGAGGTGGCGCATCATGCACTTCCACGCCTCGAACTTCCATCTCGCGCCGAAATAGGGGTATAACCTCGGATGTAGGCCGACCGGTGCCGCTTGAGGGCGCCACAACCATGAAAGCAGGCTCAGATGACCAACGAAGAGCTTTTTGCCAAGACCACGATCAACTCATGGAAGCTTGCGATTGACCGTCTCGATCAGATGTTCTCTTCTCTGAACGATGAGGATCTCCAGACAGAAGTTGCGCCGGGGAGAAACCGGGTGTTTTATCTCCTGGGCCATCTGACGGCCGTGCACGATCGCCTGTTCCCTCTGCTCGGCTTTGGCGACAGATTGCATCCGGAGCTGGACGACGATTTCCTCGTCAACCCTGACAGGACATCTCCTGACCGCGTGTCAGCGGGCGAATTACGGCGTGCGTGGTCCGAGGTCAACCAGCAACTGATGGCTGCTTTTGTCGCGCTGCCGCCTGAAGAGTGGCTGAAGAGGCATGAAGCGGTCTCCGCGGAAGACTTTGCCAAAGAGCCACTCCGCAATCGCCTCGCCGTCTTGCAGAGCAGGACCCTTCATGCGGGGTTCCATGGGGGCCAGATCACCCTGGCGGTGAAGCGACGGTAACGGGCCGCCCCGTGCCCCGGCTCGGCATGGCAAACAGCATCGGCATTGCGGCTCCGGAGACGTTGTCGCGGAGTGGTACTCCTTTGACCGGCCACCGCCAGAGACAGTCGGCTCTAGGTGCTGCGCCAGCCGAGGTGCTGTGCACGGCCGTTTCGCCTCCCGCGCACGAAGTCGCGCCACATGCCGCTTGGGAGCTGCCATAACTCATTGCAAAATCGTGACTTACAGATCCTTGTAAGATGAGACGCGGTTTTTCCGTCTTTATAGTGCATGGCCAGAAGACTTCGCTACTTGCCCAAACCCCAGACCCTCGTCCACATCACCTGCCGGACCATCCAGGGGCGATACCTGTTTCGCCCCGGTCCCCAATTCAACGACCTCTTCCTGGGCGCCCTCGGTAAGGCCCAGCGGGACTGTGACGTCAAAATCAACTCAGTCTCAGCCCTTTCGTCGCACTTCCACCTGCTGCTGACGGTCGACGACGCCCAACAGTCGGCCGACTTCATGCGGAACTTCAAATCCAAATTGGCCCTGGAGACCAATCGCCTCACCGGCTGGCGGGGAACGGTCTTCGAGTGCCGCTACAAGATGACCGCCGTCACCGACGAGGAGATCGCCCAAGCGACGATCTTCAAGTACGTCCTGGCGCAGTCCGTCAAGGAGCAGCTTGTCGAGCGGCTCGAGGAGTGGCCCGGCGTGCAGTCCATCCAGGCCCTGCTCGGGGGAGCTCCTTTGACCGGCCACTGGTTCGACCGCAGTCAGGAGCATGCGGCCCGGTGTCGTGGAGAGAAGTACGACGAATCCCGGTATGCGACGGCCGAGACGGTGATCCTCTCCCCGATTCCCTGCTGGGCTCATCTCCCCGCCGAGGAATACCGCCGGCGCGTCGCCTCTCTGAAAAAGGATATCGAAACCGAAGCGGCCGTTGCGAGAGAAAAGACGGGGACCGAGGTCCTGGGAGTCGAAGCGATCCTGGCTCAGAATCCTCTCTACCGTCCCGAGAAGCTCGCCCGCTCGCCGGCACCTCTGGTGCATGCTGCGACCCAGGCGGCGCGCAAGGCGTTCTACGAAGTCTATTCCTGGTTCGTGGGAGCCTTTCTCGATGCCGCGGAGAAGCTGCGCCGAGGGGATCGAGGCGCTCCCTTCCCCGCCGGCAGCTTTCCGCCGGCCCTGCCCTTCGTCGCCGGATAGGCAATCCGGGACGTGATCTTTGACAGCAGTTCTGACCGCCGAGGCCATTCTCGTGAGCTGAGCGAAATGGCGCGCCCGCCAGCTTTGCATTGGGAGAGGTGTGTCAGAAATGCGCTACGATCGAGGCTTGGGAGCTCAGAATTCCGGGAAAGCATAGCCATGAAAGCGGGGAAGCGACGGGTTTCTCGGAAAGCCTCTGGCACTTATTACGGCGTGCTGTTCACCGGCGGCTCAGCCGTCCGGTGCAGCAGCCGGGTTCGCCGCCGATGCTTCGTCTCGTGCGGCCCAAATCCTTAACCAGCCAAAATCCTGGACCAACCCGGCGGCTACGCGACTCTACTCCTGCGACCTACTCTACGATCCGCTGACGTTCGTGCTTCCACCACCTCGTGCGACACTGACCAGCTCTGAAACAAAGCGACCACCGAGGAATCCCACAAAGCTGAAGATCGCAGCCCCAAGCAGGGGATGATCCTGCCAGGGTTCGGGACTAGGTCCGAAGACGCTCCAGTAGACGTAGGCAGTGACCACGCCGCCGACCGCGCCCAAGACTTTGCTGATAAGCCAGTCTCTGCGCCAGTTGGGACGGGGCACGGGTTCGGGGAATAACCTCCGCAGTGTCAGGCGAATTTCGTGCGTCTCGTTGCCGCACCAACCGGCGAACAGCGCCGCAATGGCATACCCTAGAGTCATAGGATTCTTGCCTCCTTTGTTCTTGCGTAAGAGAATGATAGTTGCACGGCTCCGGAAAACGCAATCCAAACGGTGTCTGAGAAGGTGTTCTGAAAGTAGAGTGCCATATCTTCTCCTCCGTTGCAGGCTGCCAGCTTCCGCCTAACACTCTTCAGCGAGTAGTCGACACGCCTTCATCTCCCCGCGGCGGCATCTTCGTCTCAACTCGATGCACATCCTCCTCTCGAGAATGTCGGCCCGGTTAAATTCGCCGCTGCTCTCGCCGCCAAAAAAGGCCGCCTCAGAGCTAAGACGTGCCATCCACTCACCGATAAACGGAGCGATCTGCGGATTGATTGGTCCGAGGTTCAACGCGCGCAGTAGGGAGGAGAAGACTGCTGCAAACGGCTCGTTCGCTGGCGACTCCTTGAAGTGGATTCGGATTAAGGGGTGCGAGTGATCGCGGCACGAGCGTTCCCCTAGAAACTCTACCTTTTCGACCATCTCAACGGGAATCTTCGTCCACTCTTCGCAGGACGTTCCTAGCGAAAAGAGGAATGCCTCGTAGCTACCCTCTACGCTCTTCGCAAAGCCTTCACAAATCAGTAGGGTCCGTAATGCCCCCTCAGCCAGTCTTTTGAGAAATTCGCCTGCGGTATAGCTGTCAGTCATGATGGCACCTCCAAGATTGTTGTTAGAATCGGGATTCGAGACAGAGCCCCCGCCGCACGCCGCCGAACGCTCGACGCTTGAGCGGCCGGCTGCCTCTGCCTCCTTTCAGGGTCCGGGTCCTCTCCTTCACCTGGATGAACGCGAGGCGGCGGAGAAAGCGGACACCCGCCGGAGCGCGGCGGGTTGAAATCCCGCCGGGCGCGAGGTAACCTGCTGTAATCCAGGACTTTCAGGAAGGCGGAGAAAGGTGTCGCAGAGCGCGCAGGGTCCTACCCCGGGAGAGGTGACGCAGCTTCTGGCAGCCGTCCGCCAGGGGGACGGGAACGCCATGGACCGGCTGATGACGCTGGTCTATGACGAGCTGCGCGCCGTGGCCCGCCGGCAGCTCCGCCGCTTTCGTCCGGGGCAGACGCTCGACACCACCGTCCTGGTGCACGAGGTCTACCTCAGGCTGGTTGACCAGGCTGGCGCCTCCTGGCAGGACCGCGCCCACTTCCTGTCGGTGGCTGGGATGGCCATGCGCCACATCCTGGTGGACGCCGCGCGCCGCCGGGCGGCCAAGAAGCGTGGCGGCGAGGGCCTGCGGATCTCTCTCGACGAGCTGGGGCCGGACCGGGGCGGGATGGACGCGTCCCGCCAGGCGGTCGAGATTCTCGATCTGGATGAGGCTCTGACCTCGCTGGCCGCGCGGAACGAGCGGCTGAGCCGGCTGGTGGAGCTGCGGTTCTTCGCCGGGCTGACGGAGGAGGAGACCGCCCAGACGCTGGGGATCTCCGAGCGGACGGTGAGGCGCGATTGGCTCAAGGCCCGCGCCATCCTCTTCCATACCCTGCACGGCCGGGACGAGGGATGAAGCCCGAGCTGCCGGCGGACCCCGAGCGTTGGCGGCGGATCGAGGCCCTGCTCGACGAGGTGTTCGAGCGTCCGGCCGGGGAGCGCCGCGCGTTCCTCGACGAAGCCTGCGCCGGGAACCCGGAGCTCCGCGCGCAGATGGAAGCCCTGCTGACCGCGGACGAAGAGGCGGGAGGCTTCCTCGCCACACCGGCCCACCGGGCCGCCGCCGAGTTGCTGGCGGACACCGCCGGCGAAGCGGCGCCTCTCGCGGACCGCGAGCTCGGGCCCTATCGGCTGGTCCGCGAGATCGGCTCCGGCGGCATGGGCGTGGTCTATGAGGCGGAGGACACCCGCCTCCGGCGCCGGGTGGCAGTGAAGCTGCTGCCGCCGGAGCTCAGCCGGGACCGCGGCGCCAAGGAGCGCTTCCTGCGCGAGGCGCGCGCCGCCTCGGCCCTCGACGATCCCAACATCTGCACCGTCCACGACGTCGGCGAGTGCGACGGCCAGCTCTACATCGTCATGGCCTACTACGAGGGCGAGACCCTCAAGGAGAGGCTGGCGAAAGGGCCGCTGCCGGAATCCGAAGCCCGGCAGGTGGCCATCGAGGTGGCCCGGGCCCTGGCGCGGGCCCACGAAGCCGGCATCGTGCATCGTGACATCAAGCCGGCCAACGTGATGCTGACCCGCCACGGAAGGGTGAAGGTCCTGGACTTCGGCATCGCCAAGATGAGGGGAGACGCGACGCTGACCCGCGCCGGCAGCTCCCTGGGGACGCCTGCCTACATGTCACCCGAGCAGGCCCGCGGCGAGCCGGTGGACGGCCGCACGGACGTCTGGTCGCTGGGCGCGCTGCTCTACGAGATGCTCGCCGGGCGCCGGCCGTTCCCAGGGGACGACGAGCGGGCGGTCCTCTCCGCCATCCAGAGCTGCAAGCCCGCGCCGCTCGACCGCATCCGGCCTGAGGTCTCCGCGGCCCTGGCCCGGACGGTGGCGAAGGCACTGGCCAAGGCCCCCGCCGAGCGCCACGCGAACGCCGCCGAGCTGTTGGCGGGCCTCGAATCGGATTCGCTGCCGGTGCCCCGTGGCGGGCACCGGAAGGCGCTCCGGGTGGGTCTCATCGCCGGAGGTGTGGCCACCATCGTGCTTCTTGCGTTTCTCCTCAAGGGATTTCTCTGGCGCTCTTCGGTCCCGCCCGCGCTGAGGGTGGCTGTACTGCGCCCGGCCATGACCCCGGCGGGGAAAAGCCCGGAGCTCGCCTCCGTCGCTTCCGACGTGGTGGAAGCCACCATCGCCACCCTCGTCTCCCTCCAAGGCTTACAACCCATAGATCCACCCGAGCACGACGAAGCGAGCGGCTCCGCGGCCGAGAAATCGCGCCGCGCCGAAGCAAACGAGGTGGTCTTCCCCCTCCTCGATTGCCAAAGAGATGATTGCCGGGTGACGTTGCGCCGGCTCCGGGAACCCGGAGACGTGGTCCTGGGGACGGTCGGGCCTTTCGAGGTCCAGGCCGGCATTGAGAACGGCCAGCGGCTGGCGGAAGGAGTGCAGGTGAACCTGCAACAGCTCTATCCGGATCATCGGCCCCGGCCGGAGTCGAAAGGCGGCAAGGTGAGACCGCAGGACTACTCCGCCTACATCCAGCTCGAGCGCCGGGTCGATGGTGGCGAACGCCTTGGCCCCAAGGAGCTCGACCGGTTGGACGCTCTGCTCCGGACTTCGCCCGATCTCCTCGGAGCCTATCGGCTGGCGGCGGAAATCGCTCGCGAGCTGGAGCAAGTCGATCGTGCCCTCGGCTACTGCTCCCGGGCCGGAGCCGTCGCGCCCAACGACCCGCGGATTCTGTTCTCCCGCTTTCACGCCGAGATGGCCGGGAAACGGTTCACGGCGGCGCAGGTGACGCTGGGGCGGCTTTCAGGCTTGGTTCCGGGAGACGCCCGCGTACCTGAAGCCAAGGCCGATCTGCTGGAGGCTCGAGAGGAGCTGAAGGAAGCCCGCCGCGTGCGGCAGGAGCTCGTCCGGCGGCGTCCTCTCTGGCGTCCGATCCTGGAGCTGGCGACCCTCGAGGTTCGTCTCGGTGAAAGCGACAGCGCCCGCCACCGTCTCGAGGAGCTGCTCGAGGAACAGCCGGGCAATCAATACGTACTGCACGATCTGGCGTTTCTGGAGGCGGCCTCCGGAGACCTGGAGCGCGCCGCGACGATCTATGAAAAGCTGATCCGTCTCCAGCCGGCGCGGACGTATTTCTCAAATCTCGGCTTCATCCGATTTCTGCTCGGAAACTACGCTGCGGCCGAGAGCGCCGACCGCCAGGCCCTGGCCCTGGACCCCAAGCACACGCTCACCCGCTTCAATCTCGCGACCGCGCTCCAAGCTCAAGGGAAGTTGCCAGAAGCGCAACGACTTTATAGCGCCCTGGCCGAGGAGCTTGCAGCCGATCCCAACCTCAGCGATGACCACAACCGCATGCTGCATGCTCAGTGCCTCGTGCGCCTGGGCCGAAGGGACGATGCGGTCCGCCTGGCCGACGAGGTGCTAAGGAAGAGGCCAGACGATGTCCAGGTACTCAATCAGGCTGCCCAGATCTATGCGCTGCTGGGAGAGCGGTACAAGACCCTTTACTACACCGAGTTGGCCCTTAAGGGTGTGCGGCGGGAGTGGTTCATGATCCCCGAGTTCAACTCCCTGAAAAAAGACCCGGACTTCCAGGCCCTCCTCAACGCCCAAGCCGTCCGTCAGGCTGCCGAGCGCCGCCGCCAATCCTGACGGTCAGGGAGACACGACGCAAGGCAGCTTGCTGAGCCCAAGAGGCTCTATGGCGGTGGCTTCGGAATGTCGAGGCCGCCGAAGTTATGGTCTGGGGGAAGTTTGGTCAACCAATTCAGAGATTTGTTGTCGCCATCGTGGATGTCATAGAGATAGCGGCCGTTCGGCGCCTCCTTGGCGATGGTGCCACTGATTCTTGCTCCGATCATCGAGAGCGTTCTGGAGAAAGGGCCTTGCTCGTTGATGAGCAGTACGCCGGAGCTGTTCGAGAGCTCGACTTTCTTGAACACCACCCGCAGGTTATCCGAACCGGGGCCGGTAAAGACCCAGGTTACGGTCTCCGTTTGTTTGGCGGTCTGGGGGTTTTCCACGGCACTCACCCCGTCAGCCGTTACCGTCACATTGATGGTCGCCATTGGTCTTCCTCTCTTTGAGATCACGCCCGAGATGGGCGGCTTCCTCATCCATAGAACGCAGAACAGGAGTGAAAACGGTCAACCAACAGGGCGCGCCCGGAAATAGACCCGGGATCTTGCAACTGAGGTTTCGGCCTGGCGTGCGGTTGCGGTAAACTCCCGGCCATGAAATCCGTACTCCCCAGGATGCTCCTCGTCGCCATGGCGGTCTGCGGGACCGCTGTCCTTGCCGCCGATCCGCCGCACCCCACGGTCCAGCAGCCCGCCGTGCAGGCCCAGGGCACCCAGGTCCAGGAGCCGGCGAAGCCGGAGGTGCCCGTGCTGGTCGGCCCTGCGACGCGGGAGCAGATCGAGGGCGCGGTCCCCGAGTGGGTGCAGGCCGAGGTCGAATCGCATCCCGACGCCAAGGCGGTCGAGGTGCTGGCCGCCGTGGAGCCGGGCGCCGAGGTTACCATCTTCCTCGGCACCTGGTGCGGCGACAGCCGGCGGGAGGTCTCCCGCTTCTGGCGCAGTGTGGACGACGCCGGCGGCGCCGCCCGCTTCAAGGTCACGTACGTCGCGGTGGACCGGCAGAAGAAGGAGCCGGCCGGGTCGGTGACGGAGAACGGCATCCGCTTCCTGCCGACGTTCATCGTGCGCCGCGAGGGCCGCGAGGTGGGGAGGATCGTGGAGACGGCTCCCCATGGCATCGAGGGAGATCTGGCGGCCCTGCTCGTGGGCTGGAAGCAGGGCCTGATCACCACGCGCACGGACCTGTCCTCGGCGACCCCGGCAGCTCCGGCGGCCCCGGCGGACATCGCCAAGCCCCAACGCTGACCTACCTACACTCCATGTCCGGACTCGGCTGGTTCTTACAGGTCCTCGCCCTCGTCATCGTCGGTAGCGCCTTCGTGCTGGGCATGACGTACGACCAGATCCGGCTGGAGCTGGCCGTGGCCGCGGGCGGGGGCGTCCTCTTCCTGTTGGGGAGATGGCTCCAGGGCCGTGAGAGCCGCTGACCCGGGAACCGCCGGACCATCTCCGCGCCGCCGCCCCCTCTGAAACCTTGGCCAGCTCTTTGCGTACTGATCCATGACACGAGGAGCGGAGCAGGCGACCGACGAGGATCTGGTTGCCGCGGTCCTCGGGGGGGATCGGGACCGCTTCGGCGACCTGATCGAGCGCTACCAGGGCCGGCTCGTCAACTATTTGTTCCGTCTGCTGCGTAATGCGGATGACGCGCACGACCTGGCGCAGGAGGTCCTGGTGAAGGTCTACCAGGTGCTGGATCGATACGATCCGCAGTACAAGTTCTCGACCTGGCTGTTTCGGGTGGCGCAGAACGCGGCGATCGACCAGATCCGCAGGCGGCGGTTGAAGCTGGTCTCCCTGCGGCAGGAGGACGAGGAGGGTGAGGGGCGGGACTGGGACCTCCCTTCTCCGGAGCGCGGGCCGTACGGCGATTTGCGCAACCGGGAGCGGGGAGGCGCGATCCAGGAAGCGATCGACACCCTGCCTTGGGAGTACCGGGAGCTGATCCTGTTGCGCCACTTCGGCGAGCTGCCCTACGAGGAGATCGCGCGGCTCAAGGAGATGCCCCTGGGGACGGTGAAGAACAAGCTCTTCCGTGGGCGGCAGATGCTCAAGGAGAAGCTCAGAGACTTTCTCAGCGATTGAACCGGTTGCGAGGGATTGCCATGAACAGGCCCGATCACAGCACGTTCCGCGAATGGTTGAATCTGGACGCCGATGGCAGGCTGGCGCCCGGGGAGCGGGCCCGTCTCGATGAGCATCTCGCGGGCTGCGAGGAGTGCCGGGAGGAGCGGGAGGAGTTGCTCGCCTTCCAGCGCCTGTTCGAGCGCTCGGCGCTGCCAGTGCGGCCCGACTTCGCCGACTCGGTGATGGCGGCCCTTCCCCATGCGGGTTGGGAGGGGAGGTCGCCCCGCACCTGGCACTTCCCCCTGGCGGTGGCGGCGATGCTGATCGTGGTCGCGGGGTTCATGGTCGCCGGCTCGGCGGGGTCGGCGCCTTCGGGCCTCGCCGCCCTGGAT
>JBAPYB010000265.1:0-7993 GCA_049284515.1 Thermoanaerobaculia bacterium | reverse complement strand
GGCTCACCGTGATCTTCGGCCACTGGGCGGCTCTGGGATTGAAGATCGGCGGCGGCATCGCGGCCCTCGACACCGGCTGCGCTTGGGGGCGGGAGCTCACCGCTCTGCGTCTGGACGACTGGCGGGTTTTCCAGGAGCCGGCGGCCGAGGAGACCGCGCGCGACGCTGCCGGCGGTCGCGCCGAACCAGGGCGACGACGCGCAGCGCCGCTACCTGGATGAGGGGGACGGTGATGAGGTGGGCGAGGCTCTCGCGGCTGTACGTCCAGCCGCCGCCGGTCAGCAGCGGTGTTGCGAGCTGGCCGGCGAAGTAGACGCCGGTCAGGAGAAGCCAGACCGCCAGCCACCGCATGGTGGGGCCGATCATAATAGGATTCCGGGGTTCCCAGGTGGCGCGGCGACCGCGCTCCCGGCGACGGGAGGAGGGTAGATGGACGAAACGAATCGGGAGCGCACCCGGGAGCTGCTCGGGCTCCTCTTCAAGGCCCATCCCTGGCACGGCGTGGCCATTGGCCCCGACGCTCCCAACGTGGTGACGGCCTACGTCGAGCTCGTTCCCACCGATACGGTCAAGTACGAGATCGACAAGGCGAGCGGCATCCTCAAGGTGGACCGCCCGCAGCAGTTCTCGAACGTCTGCCCCACGCTCTACGGGTTCATCCCCCGCACGTTCTGCGGCGAGCGGGTCGCGGCCTTCTCGCAGGCCCATACCGACCTGGAGGCTCTCGAAGGCGACGGCGATCCCATGGACGTCTGCATCCTCTCCGAGAAGGCGTTCTCGCACGGCGACTTCCTGCTGCAGGCCATTCCCCTGGGCGGGCTGCGCCTGATCGACCGCGGCCAGGCGGACGACAAGATCATCGCCGTGCTCAAGGGGGATGCGGCCTACGGTCAGGCGCGGGAGATCGAGGACATCCCGGAGGCCCTCATCGATCGTCTCAAGCACTACTTCCTCACCTACAAGCGGCCGCCCGAGGCCGAGCACGGGGCCGTCGAGATCGCCGACGTCTACGGCCGGACCGAGGCCTGCGAGGTGATCGAGCGCAGCCGGGAGGACTACCGGCGGAAGTTCCCCGAGCTCAGGGACGGCCTGCTCGACGCGCTGGCCGGACGATGAGCAGGAAATAACAAGCGCGCAGGCTCCCGTCTGCGGTAGACTGAGCCGATACCACTGCTCTTGCCGCATCACCAGACCAGGGGCTGGAATGGGCTGACGTAACCGGATGGCTTTGCGTTCCGAAGACAGACTCTGCTACGAGTTCGGCGATTTTTTCGTCGATCCCGTCCGCCGTGTCCTGCTGCACTGCGGCGATCCGGTGCCGGTGTCGCCGAAGGCGCTGTCGATCCTCATCGCCCTTCTCGCGCAGCCGGGCGAAGCCGTGGAGAAGTCGGACCTGATCGAGACGGTCTGGGCCGGCTCCCATGTCAGTGAAGCCAACCTGACGCAGAACGTCTTCGCCCTGCGCAAGATCCTCGGCGAGAAGGCCAACGAATCCCAGTACATCGTGACCGTACCGGGCCGGGGATACTCCTTCGCGGGCGAGGTCCGCCGGATCGACCGCGCGGCCACCGGCGTGTATCCCCTCGTCGTCGTCGCGCCACCGGTGGCAGAGCCGGCAGTGACGCCGGCGACGGAGCCGCCGCCCGCCGCCACGGAGCCGCCCTCTTTGCCCGCCGCGGGCGTGCCCGCTCCGCCCCAGGAGATCGCCGTTTCGCGTCGCTCGCACGGCAGGCTCTGGGCAGCGCTGCTCGTCCTGGGCCTTCTCGGCGCGGGCTTCCTGGGATTTCTTCGCATCCACCATCGCCGGGGCTCGACGGCGGCTGCAGCGGCCACGGCCACGAAGCTCCGCCTATCCGTCGTGGTGCTCGAGCTCCGCAGTAGGTCCCCCGGGACCGAGACCGGTTGGCTCCAGTCGGCTCTGCCCGCGATGCTCACTTCCGAGCTGGCGGCGGGAGGGAAGCTGCGGGTTCTCCGGGGCGACACGGTGGCGCAGGCCCAGCGCTCCCTCTCCTTCCAGGAGGACGGCGGCCTACGCCGTGGCGACCTCGAGCGCCTGCACGCCGTGCTGGGAGCCGATCGCGTCGTCCTGGGCAGCTATCTTCCCGTGGGGGACGAGATTCGTCTCAATCTCCGGATCGTCCGCGTGCCCGAGGCCGACACCCTGTCCTCGGTGGCCGAGGCGGGCACCGAGTCGGGGCTGTTCGAGCTGGTGTCGCGGACGGGTGCGCGCCTGCGCGAGTCGTTGGGCGTGGCAGCGCTGTCGCCCGAGCAGGCGCGGCAGGCCCGGGCCCTCCAGCCGAAGAGCGCCGAGACCACGCGCCTCTATGCCGAGGGGCTGCGGCGGCTGCAGGCCTTCGATCCGCCTGGAGCCCTGGTATTGCTGCAAAAGGCCGCGGCGACCGATACCGACTCGGCGGTGATCCACTCGGCCCTGTCGCAGGCGTGGGCGGGCCTCGGCTACGACGCCCGGGCGGAGGCCGAGGCGCGCAAGGCCGCGGAGCTGGCCACCTCGCTGTCGCGCGAAGAGCGGCTGGCCATCGAAGCGCGGCTTTATCAGACGAGCAAGCAGTTTGACCGGGCCGCTGAGACCTACCGCTCTCTCTGGACCTTCTATCCGGACGAGATCGACTATGGCCTGCAACTCGTCGACAGCCTGACGGCGGGTGGCCACGGCGCGGAAGCGGCGGTGACCCTTACGGCACTGCGCCAGCTTCCACCGCCGGCGGGTCGCGATCCGCGGATCGACATTGCCGAGAGCCGCAACGCCCTCCGTCTGTCGGACCTCGCCACCCAGCTCCGCGCCAGCGAGGCCGCGGCCGCCAAGGGCCGGAAGTCCGGCCAGACGGTGCTGGTTTCGCGGGCTCTGATCTACCAGGGCATCGCGCTGGTACGAATGGGCCGGACCCGGGAGGCCTTGGGACTGTTTCGCGAGTCCCAGGCGCTGGCGCAGAAGGCGGGCCACCAGTGGCAGGTGGGAATGGCCCTGGCCAACCTCGCCATCGCCCTCAAGAGCCTGGGCGACCTGGACAACGCGGAGAAGGCCGACCGGGAGGCCCTGGAGATCGCCCAGCGGACCGGCAGCGGCCTTGGCATCGCGGCCCAGCTCTACAACCTCGCCGAGCTGCACTGGGAGCGAGGCGATCTCGCCGAGGCCCGGCGGCTGCTCGAAAAGTCTCGTCAATGGTATGTGGAGATCGGCGACCGGCTGATGCAGACCGTGGCCCTGAACCTCCTCAGTGAGGTCTTGTGCGCCCAGGGCGAGTTGGCCGAAGCCCGGAAGCAACTGGAAACCGAGCTACGGCTCGGCCAGGCCATGACCAACCCGGCGGCGGAGGCTCAGGCGCTCACCAACCTGGGGAACATCATGGCGCTCCAGGGGGATCTGGCGGCGGCCCGGAGTCGCTACGCGCAGGCCCTCGCCAGCTTCCACCAACTGCCAGACGCGGCCCTTTCCGCCTCGACCCTCGTCCTGCAGGCCGACACGACGGCTCGGCTCGGCGACCTCCACGCCGCCTGGCAGCGCTCGACTCAGGCCCTGGTGGCGAAACGCCGGGCTGGCGACAAGCTCGGCATCGCCCGCCTCCTGGGCTCGCAGGCACGGCTGGCCTACGACCGCGGGGAGCTCGCCGCATCGCGGGATTTCGCCGCGGAGCAGCTCCGCCTCGCGCGGGAGATCGGCGCGCGGTCCCTCGCCGCCGCCGCCCTGCGGAACCTCGGGCTGGCCGCTTTCGCCGCGGGCGATCTGGAAGCCTCCCGGAAGTCGCTCCAGGAAGCGCTCGACACCAGCTCCGCGCTGGGCGGGAGCCTCCAGGCGACGGAGATCCGCCTCGATCTGGCCCGTCTGGAGCTGGCGGCGGGACGCCCCGCCGAGTCGTCGAAGTTGGCCCGGGAGGCCTCGTCCTGGTACCGGGAACGCCGTATGGACGGCGCGGAAGCCCTGGCGCTGACCCTGCTGGGCGAGGCCCTGCTGGCTCAAGGCCTGCAGCCGGAGGCGTCGAAGGCGGCGGTGGAGGCCCGGTCGCGGCTGGGCGCCAGCGAAGACGTGAAGCTCCGAATCGAGATGGCCGCTCCCCTGGCCCGCATCGCCGCCGGCGGCGGCCACACCGCCGAGGCGCTGCGCGACCTGCGGCAGGCGATCGCGGATGCCGAGCGGACCGGGTTTGTCGCCCCCGGGCTGGAGGCGCGCCTGGCCCTGGCGCAGATTCAACGCAAAGTGAAAGATCCGGCCGGCGAGGTCCTGCTCGCGTCAGTGCACCGCGAGGCAGAGACCCGCGGCTTCCAGCGGCTGGCGGCGCTGGCCGTTCCGGAAGCGCCGCGGCCTTCGCCCCTGGGGTGAGCAGCCTTACGGCTTCTTACCCGTCACGCCCATCTCGTTCAGCAACGGCCGGGCGGCCTCGCCGTCCAGGGCCTCCAGCAACCACAGCAGATACCGGATGTCGGCGCTGACGTTGCGGGCCACGTCAGGGTCGTAGCCGAAATCGTTGGCGACGTTCTCCCAGACGCGGTCGAAGTTGACCCCCACCAACTCGCCTTTACGGTTGAGCACGGGACTGCCCGAGTTGCCTCCGGTAGTGTCGGCATCGGCAAGGAAGTCGACGGGCACGTCCTTCAGCTTGGAGGCGGCCCAGCGGCTCTTCGGCCCTTGAGGCGCGGCGGCCAGCAGCGCCGGCGGCGCGGCGAAGGGCTCCTCGCCGGTGTTCTTCTCCGCCACGCCGGCCAGGGTGGTCTGGGGGCGCATCCACATGCCGTCCCGCGGGACGTAGCCCTGGACGTGGGCGAACGTCACGCGCAGGGTGCCGTTGGCGTCCGGGGCCACCGGCTTGCCGGCATGGTCCATCACCGCCCGCTGCCAGCGCGGGCGCAGCCGCGAGACCGCGCCGTCGAAGCGGTCGTTGCGCTCCTTGAGAGCCCGCAGCTCGGCATCGAGGCCGAAGGCGAGGTCGAGGAGAGGATCGTGCCGGGCTCGGAGCTGCTCCGCGCTTTCGTCGAACATCTTCTTGCGCTGGGCGAGGTCGGTGACCTTGGTGTGAGCGAGCAGCTCGTCGACTCGGGGGCGCAACGCCGCGCGGTCCCGCGCGCCGCGGGCGAAGGCGTCCACGGCGGGCACCCGGGTGTCTGCCGGCAGACTGGCGAGCCGGGCCAGGACGTCCGTCAGCAGGGCGGCATCGGTGGGGAGGTGCAGGGTCTTCTGCTCCCGCTCCAGCCTCTCGCGGAGAATGTCCCGGTTGCGCTCCTGGTAGTCCGGCTCGCGTTCGATATCGGGTTTCGCCTTCTCGCCCGCCCAGCGCGCCAGCGACAGGGCGAGGTCGAGAGGCTTGGGCCCTTTCCGCATCTGGTCGAGGAGGAAATCCCGGTCCCAGGTGTGGCGCCGCTCGGCCACCAGGCGGGCAAGCTCGTCGCGCGCGGCCACGGCGTTCTGCTGGGCCGGGTGTTGAGCCACCCAGGCGACGATCGCCTTCTCGCTTTCGACCTTGTGCTCCAGGATGTGGCCGCGGCGGATGCCGGCCACCTGCCCGCGGGCGTTCTTCTCGTTGTTGGCCAGCCCCTTGATGCGGCTGGCGAGCGCAATGCGCGCCGTCTCATTCTGGGCCGAGGCCGCCTCCATGAGGTCCAGCCAGGCGCGGTACAACGTGCTCATGCCAGGATAGAAGAGCTGCGCGCGCTCGGCCATCTCGGCCGCGGTGTAGGAGCGGAACGTCCGGGCGGGGTAGCCCGCCAGCATGACGAAGCTGTTGTTTTCGATCCCTTCCGCCGCAATCGGGAAGAAGTGCTTCGGATGGTAGGGGACGTTGGCGTCGGCCCGGGCGGCGGGCTGGCCGTCCGGCGCGGAGTAGACGCGGAGCAGGGCGAAGTCGCCGGTATGGCGGGGCCAGCTCCAGTTGTCCACCTCGCCGCCATAGTCGCCCACGGCGCCAGGCGGCGCATAGACGAGCCGCACGTCCGGATATTCGAGGCTTTCGTTGAGCAGATAGCGCACGCCGCCGTCGGAAGTCGCCACCTCGCAGCGGCGGAGAGCCTCGTGCTCGCAGGCCGCCACCAGCTCCTTCTTCTTGCGCTCGATGGCCTGGAACCGCTGGAGATCGTCCGCCCCGGCGGGCACCGCGGCCTCCACCTCGGCCGTGACGTCGGTGACCCGGTGGGGGATGGTGGCGCGAGTCCCGGAGCCGGGAAGCTCCTCGGCCGGCTTGTGCGCCAGGAAGCCCTGGGTGATGAGGTCCCGCTGTGGCGTCGAATGCTGTTGCAGGATGCTGAAGGCGCAATGGTGGTTGGTGATCAGCAGCCCCCGCTCAGAGATGAAGCCGGCCGAGCAGCCGCCGATGCGCACGGCGGCCTCCAGCAGCCCGCCGCCGTCGTGGCTCCACAGGGTTTCCGGCGCCACCTGGAGGCCCTGACTACGCAGCCATGCAGAATCGAGCTCGAGGAGCTGTTCCGGGGTCCACTTCCCCTCGATGGCGTAGGCGGCTCCGGAGACGGTCAGCAGGATGAGGACGAACGCGAGGAGTCGGTTGTTCATGGCGGGGGAGTGTATCGCGGGCAGTCCGGTTTCTTGTCAAGCCTCCTCTTCACTATCCCTATCCTGGCCCGCGTCAACAGGATCACGATGAAGCCCGGCAGCCTCTTCAAGGCGTGGCCCTCCAAGCGCTTCTATCAATACGCGTTCAAATAAACCGAATATATCTCCAAGGACTTGTTGAAAGGCCGCAATCGTCTCCGAGTTGAGGGAAGGTGCGCCCTTTGAGATGATCGCAGGCCACGGCAACGGAGCAGTCCCCAAGGATTTCGTACGTTGGTCAACCACGAGCAAGGTGTAGAAGAACTCAAAGAAACTACATTCAAGAACGTCTAGAACCTTTGCAAGGATGGCGAGCCTGGGAATCTCCCTGCCGTTCTCGTATTTGACCAACTGGCTCTTGCTGATGCCCGCCCTACTGGCAACGACGTCTCGGGGTAGGTTCTTTAGCTCCCTAAGGAGAAAGAGAGCCCTGCCCAGGTTATCGAGCATTGATTGACTTTCTGGTGGCATTGTCGTGATTTCACTCCGGGATGGAATAGCGGACTCCCCCAAGCCGCCCTGTCTGTTTCAGGCGCCCGAAACGTACTAAGACTTGCAGGCGTTTTCTGACAGGGACTTTAGGCTTCCCTAGAAGGTCGGCAATTTGGCCGGTGCTCGCCGTACTGCCGAGGATGGTAAGCGGGGTACAGCACTGACTGGACTTCACTGAGGCAGATTGGACACCGTGCGAGAAGGTGCCTCACGACAAGACGGTTTTGGTCGCGAGGCAAGAGGCATGCGAGGAAGTCTTCGATGCTGGCAGTTGAGAGATGTTCCATGGGTTGTCCTAGTGGCCAAGGAAGCACACACTTCGACCATAGGGGCCTGTGTCGGGGCAATTGAGCCGCGGCACCGCGAACCCCCTAGAGGGAGAAGCCATGCTCAGAATCGGCGTTCTACTCGTTTACCTTACGCACCTCATCATCTCCGGTGGCCTTCACTTGAAGACCGGAGGAGGACTTGACCCTCTCGGCAAGCCGACTCCTCCTCCGCCTCCGGTTACGATCGACACCGGCGGTGGTCTCGATCCTCTTGGCTGAGCCAGTCTTGAGACGGGGACTCCGGAGTCCCCGTCCCCTATTCCAGCGAAGACTGTACAGAACCCGGGTAAAGAGCTAGGCTTAAGTGCGTGACTGAGGTACTCATTTCGAGAGGAGCTTAAATGCAGCATGTCTCGAAGGCCTCTCTAAGGAGTGTTCTCGGCGGTAACGCCGGGAAGAGTGAGACCGCTGCAATCTCGAACCACGTGTTCGGATGTGAGGTCTGCCGCAAGCTGGCCCGCGGAGTGGTGGTTGAGCTAAGGACTGAAATGCGCGCTCAGCGACCGACATCTCGACCAGCGGGGGCGCTTAGAGTCCTGGCAGACATTTTCGGGCTGGAACAGGAGACCTCAATCGATGCGGCATTGGCGCTCGCGGAGCGCTCTGCTATGCGCCATCT
>JBAPYB010000264.1:0-4231 GCA_049284515.1 Thermoanaerobaculia bacterium | reverse complement strand
CTGCCAAGGGCGCCCTTGGCAGGGCGGATTTGGGGTTGGATCGCACGGATTCCCAGCGGTCGCGCGCTGGGCTATAAATCTGCCGCCCTCCGGGCTCGCCGTATGGGCCTGCGCCAGGCCCAACGGGCCGAGATCCTAAAGCCCAGGGCAACGCCCTGGGTTTGCCGGCCGCCCTGATTCAATCAGGCCTGAAGGGCCGCGCTAATCAACCGTGCACGAACCTCCCTCTATCCCGCCCCTACAGGGCTGATACCGCGATCGCGTTCCGTGGACCCAGCCCGGTGGGCTGGGCTCAAGGAGGTTGCACCTTTGGTGCAAAGAGGACGCCTCGACTTCAAGGAACGACGTCGCGGATGATGCGAAATCCAACGTCGTCCTTCTTGTAGTCAGGCGCTGACTTGTTGCGGTGGGCCACCGTGCAGTTCTTGGCGATGATCGCGAAGCTGCCGCCACGCCGGACTCTATGGGTCCCCTTCCCCGGGCCTGTAGGATCGGTCGGCAGCGACGGGTCGTAGGGCGCATACCAGTCCGCGACCCATTCCGAGACGTTGCCTTCCATGTCGTAGAGTCCCCAGGCGTTGGGCTGGAACTTTCCGACCGGCGCGGTTTCATCGTAATGATCGTCAACTCCCGCGCTCTTGCAGTTCCCAAAGAGGTACAGCCGATTGGGATCATCCCCGAAGCTGTATTTGGTCGTGGAGCCCGCCCGTCCCGCATATTCCCACTGCGCCTCCGTCGGCAACCGGAAATGCGCCTTGAGATCCTTCTTCTGGAGCTTTCGGATGAAATCCTGGACCCGAATCCAGGAGACCGACTCGACAGGTTGCTTCGACCATTTCCTATACCGGCTTGGGTCCTCGTCCATGACGTCCAGCCACTGCTGCTGAGTAATCTCCTTCTCGCTCATGCAGAAAGGTTTCGTGATCGTGACCGGGTGCGGCTTCGCCTCCTTTCCCTCCCCGCGAGCGCCCATGATGAACCTCCCCGGCTCAATCCTCTTGAAGACGATCCCCAGGATCGAAGGACAACCTCGAGTGGGAGGAGGCGGAGCTTGGGGAACTTCAGGAGTGGGCGCCGTAGGTGTTGGAGTAGGTTCCCGAGGTTCAGGACTCTGTTGGGGAGTCTCTGGAGTAGGCACCGGTCTCGGAGTCGGTTCCGTGGTTCCCCTCGGGCCGGAGAGCGAGAAATATCCGCCAGTCATGAGGCTCAGCGCCAGCAGAAGGGTGCCGGCGGCGATGGAGAGCCTATTAGACTCTTTGACGAAGATCTTCCCCTGCGAGCCGCGAAGATAAAGAACGGGATTTCCCCAGTCCACCGAGCGCTCGGAAACCAGGGCATGCCGCGCCTCGAAGACGGCATGGTCGATCGAATCCCCCTGCGCCAACGCCTCATAGAGCTCCTTGGAAAAAGTGAGAGCAGATTCATCGCTGACCTTGAATTGCATCGCCACGACGGCGGGCATCCCCTCCCTCACCAGGGCCTGTGCCACTCCGCCGAAGGCATCGGTCTTGCTCGCCCGTCCGCCCTCACAGGCGTTCAGGAACACCAACGCAGGGAGCGACTGGCGCCGGAGAATCCGGGCCAGCTCGATACCGCTCACAGGATGAGGTTCCCTCTCCCGCGTTTCGAATTCCATGTACGCCTCGTCCCGGCTGCGATCGAATCCGCCGTGGCCGATGAAGTGCAGCACGTGAACCGGCTCGGCAAGCTCGGCGCGGAGAGCCGAAAGAGTCGCGGAATCGACCCGGTGAAGCTTGACGCTCCCGGCCTTTTCGAGGCGCGCCAAAGCCTTCTCCAACGCCTTCCATTCCCGCTCGGAATCCAGCTCCGCAGCTCCCCGGGGCTGTGCAATCACCACGACGACGCGAAGCGGCCGCTGGATCGAGAGGGCCGGGATCACCCGCCGGACCTCGGGACAGCGAGCGATGGAGATGTCGCGGGAGAGAATCAGGAAGTCTTGGTCCCAAAGATACTCCCACGGCCAGTCCCAAAGCTCCGGGCATTCGAGGATGAGACGGAGCCGCAGGCCACGCCCTTCGTGCTGAGCCCGGGCCCGCGACTCGTCCCAGAACCTTTGGGTCTCCCCCGCGAATACGGTCTTGAAGAGCTTCCGGCCCAAGTCCTCGACCGTCGATCGCACCCGCTTTTTCGGCGGATCGAGATCGCGGGAGCCGCATCCCCGGAAGGCTCGGATCTCGTCGAGATCGCCGCCCTGAAAGGGGCTCGCAAAAGGTTCGCCGGGACCCGGCCCCACCTCGGCCGGACAGGTAGGAATGGCGACGTATCCCGCCGGGTCCTTGCGGATTCGGAGGACGAAGTCGTCGTAGTCCTTCGTTGCCACGCTGGGAGAAGACACGGGCCGGCGGAGGTTTGGTTACCTGGCGATTCGGAATCTCGGGTCGAACGAGATGTCCCCAGGGGTATCTCCCCGTCGCAGGATTTCGTCGATCGAGAGGGAGTGCCCGACCCGGAGACGTCCCGCAGTCCCCGTGGGGTTTGGAAGGATATCGTTCAGGACCTGGGACGTCTCTACGCCCTTCGCCGTAAGGTCGTGCGAAACCTTTCGGCAGAGGTGGTAGAGACGTCCCAGGTCCTGAACGATTCCGATGCGGAGGCCATGGGGACCGCGGGACGTCTCCGCGGCGGCAACCACGACCGGATCATCGCCTACCCGGGGCGGGGCGATTCGGAATCTCGGGTCGAACGAGATGTCCCAGGGGGATCCCTCGGGCTGGTATCCTCCCCCCATGCCCACCCGCTATCTGGAGGACTCCACCCCCGTCGTGCAGTTCGATCCCCAGGTCGAAGTGTCGCCCTTCGCGCTGTTCCGGCGGCTGAAGGAGGGGCAGGGACCGATCCTGATCGACGTGCGGCCGGGGCCGGGAAATCTCAGTCTGGCGGGCGCCATCCCCTACCCGGGTCCGGAGTGGTCGCCGCCGGCGGACCGCGATGTGGTGCTGTTCGACGACGACGGCACCGTCGCGCTGGACGGTGCCCGCCATATGCAGGCCGCCGGGTGGCCGCGGGTGAAGGCCCTGTTCGGCGGCCTGGAGCTTTACGAGTTCTCGCTCGATCCCCAAGTGGTGGGCGAGGAGACCTTTCTGGTCCGCGCCGACCCGGAAATCCTCAATCCCCCGCCGGAGTGAGCACCGAGAACAGCTCGGTCGGCCCGAGCCCCAGCCAGGGGTCGGAGGCCGGGGTCAGGAAGAGGTCCGAATAGACCCACTCGTCGAGCCGATTCAGGTCCGGAATCCGATCGAGCTTGGCGAACCAGGAGTGGATCTGGTTGTGCAGCAGGTATTCGTTCTTCACCGTGTCCTCGGCGATCAGCTCCTCGAAACGATCGACGGCGCCGGGATCGCCCTTCACCCAGGCGCCCCCTTTGGCCAGCAGAAGGAGCCGGCTGGCCGCGTCGAGGCGGGCGTCCGGCCGGTGCAGGCCGGCGAGAGCGGCGAGCCGCGCGCCGCTGATCTCCTCCGGATTCGGCAGCAGGGCCTTCAGCAGGGGGACTTCCACCACCCGCTTGCTCACGGTGAGATCCGAGGCCTGCCTGACCTTGGGGAAACCGGAGCCCGTCCAATCCCCATTGGCCGAAGGCGGCCCCAGGTCCAGCTGCCGGAGATCCGCCTTCAGCTCCCGGGACTGAATGCTGAGGCGCTCGACGTGATACTCCCTCGATCTCTCCGCGAAGGCCGCGCCGGAGACCGCAGCGAGCGCTCTCGCCTCGTCCCCGGCGTCACCCAGATGCCGCAGGAACGCCGCCGGCCCATAGAGGCCGGGCAGGGCGTCCACCAGCCGGCCGTTCGCGTCGAGGACGTAATGGATGCTGTTGCCGGTGACCGTCCCCACCAGGCGACGGCCGTCACCGAAATCGATCGTCACCTTGGGCACCGGCCGCTCGGACTGCCAGTGCAGCACGAAATGCTCTCGCAGGTTTTGGGAGACGCTCGCATTGGCGTAGAGAACGATGCGGAAGAAACGGCTGTTGGCGCAGCTCAGCTCCTCGTCCAGCCGGCCCAGCAGGTGCAGCGACAGAATGGGCCGGCCGCTACGCCTGGCCTCGGAACGGGCGGCGTCCAGGTCGGTGTACCAATAGAGATGGGAGGCGGCGCAATCCTTCTGAGCGCAGACGGCGTCGAGCGCGGCGTTGAAGGCGGGAGACGCCGCCATGGCCGGCTCGGAGCCGGCGAGCTTCAGCAGCGCCTCCATGCCGGCCGGCCCTGAGTTGCGC
>JBAPYB010000263.1:0-3043 GCA_049284515.1 Thermoanaerobaculia bacterium | reverse complement strand
GCCCGGGCCAGGGCCACCCGCTGCTGCTCGCCGCCCGAGAGCTGGGCGGGCTTGCGGTCCAGCAGGCGCTCGAGCCCCAGGAGGGCCGCCGTGTCCCACACCCTCTCCTCCACGTGGCGGCGCGACGGCCGGCGCCGCGAGCTGCGCAGGGAGAAGCGGCGGCGGCCGCTCTGCAAGCCGAAGGCGACGTTTTCCCGCACCGTCAGATGCGGGAAGAGGGCGTAGGACTGGAAGACCACGCCGACGTCCCGCTGCTCCGTGGGCACGCCCGTCACGTCCTCGCCGTCGAACAGGATCTTCCCCTGGAACGGGTGGAGCAGGCCGCAAAGGAGCTGGATGAGGGTCGACTTGCCCGAGCCGGACGGGCCGATCACCACCGTGATCCCGCCTTCCGGCAGCTCCATGGAGACTGCGGAGACGACCGGCTCCCTGCCGTAGGCGAAGGAGATGTCTTCGACGTGAACCCTCATGCCGCCAAGCCCCGATGGAGATCCCCGCCGCCCAGGGTCACTTCGTCGTTCAGGGTACCCGTCATCTCAGGTCTAGGTTTCGAGCGCCCGCAGGAGCTCGAAGTATAGATAAGCCCGGAACCAACCGGCGACAGTGTACGCCGCTCCCCCGAAAATCGGCAGGCGCGGCCTCCACCCCTGCCCATAAGCTTATCCGCAAATCCAAAACCTGGAATCAAAAATTTTCCCCTCGCCTGCCCCAGATCTGTCTTGTAATCATGGTTCCATCGTGTTGTAATCTTGGTTGCATGGATGCCGTCTCCAATTCCTTCGCCCGCGCCCGCTCCGCGCTCGGGCTGGAGCGCAACGTCGTGGCGATGCTCGCGATGTTCCTGGCGCTCGGCATGGGCGAGGAGACTTGGACCCGCTTCATTCCCAAGTACCTGGAGCTGCTGGGGGCCGGCGCTTGGGCCGTGGCGTCCTATGGCACGCTGCACGACCTCCTCGACGCTCTCTATCCCTACCCCGGAGGCTGGCTGACGGACCGCATCGGCCGGCGGGCGTCGCTGGTGACCTTCGCGCTGCTGGCGATCGGCGGCTACGCCCTCTACCTCGTGGCGCCGAGCTGGCCGTGGATCCTGGCGGGCACGGTGCTGGTGATGGCCTGGAGCAGCCTGACGCTGCCGGCGATCTTCGCCGTGCTCGGCGACCACCTGCCGCCGGGCCGGCGGGCCACGGGCTTCGGCGTCATGGCCCTGCTCAAACGGGTGCCCATGATCCTCGCGCCTCCCCTGGGTGGCTGGCTCATCGCCCGGCTCGGCTTCCAGGGCGGCGTGCGGGCCGGGCTCGTGGCCACCATCCTCCTCGCCCTGCTGGGGATCGCCGTCCTGCGCCGCTCCTACGTGGAGCCAACGCAGCCGCCGCCGGACGGGGACGGCCTGCCCGCCCTCTGGCGGCGGATGGACCCGGGGCTGAAGCGCCTGCTACTGGCGGACGTCATGGCGCGCTGGGCCGAAGGCATCCCCCGGGTCTTCATCGTCTTTTTCGTGCTCGACGCCCTCGGCCGCTCGGCCGTCGAGTTCGGGGCCTTGACCAGCGTGCAGATGATCGCCGCGACGCTGGTCTACATCCCGGTGGCGCGGGTGGCCGACCGCATGAACCGCAAGCCGTTCGTGCTGCTCACCTTCGCCTTCTTCGCCCTCTTTCCCCTGGCGCTGGTGACCGCCCATGGCACCGCCTGGCTGACGGCGGCTTTCGTCGTCGCCGGCCTGCGCGAGACGGGCGAGCCGGCGCGCAAGGCGCTGATCGTCGACCTCGCCTCGGCCGGGGCGCGGGGCCGCGCCGTGGGTCTCTATTACCTGATTCGCGGCCTCGCCGTGTTCGCCGCTCCCATGGTGGGCGGCTGGCTTTGGATCCTCGACCGGCGGCTCCCCTTCTACGTGGCATTTGGAGTGGGAGCCGCCGGCTTTTTGGTGCACGCCCGCTGGGGTCCGGACGACGGACCGGGCGACGCGCCGAGCCTTCCCGAAAGGAGACCGTCATGAAGTGGATCACCCGCGAGCGCGTGAAGGTGGACCGCGTGGCCTGCCCCTGGTTGATCAAGAAATTCGTCGATCCCGAGGCCGAATTCCTCTTCGTCCCCGCGGAGCAGGTGACGGAGATCGCCGCCCGCGAGGGAGCGATCCCCTACGACATCGAAGGAGTCGAGCTCGGACACCACGGCGGCGAGTGCTCCTTCGAGGCCATCCTTCACAAATATGGACTGGACGGCGATCCCGTCCTGGCGCGGTTGGGAAAGATCGTCAACGGCGCCGACACCGACAACTCCCTCTGGCACCAGCCCGAGGGACCCGGCCTCCAGGCCATCGCCGAAGGCTTCCGCCACCTCGGATTCCGCGACGACCACGAGATCAACCGCGCGGAGTGGATTGTGTATGACGCGTTGTATGAATATTGTCGGGTGGCCACCTCTGCCCAGGGGTGACCACGAGATCGTCCGGCGGAGTGTACGACGCGTTGTATTTGTATTAATGTTGTCGCCTCGGAACTTCCGCCCGGGCATAAATGCCAGGGCTAGTAACAGCGCCCCCTGAAGGGGGCTTGAAGCCGGATTCATCCGGCGCTGTTACTAGCCCTGGCATTTATGCCCGGGCGAAGGTGCCGAGGCGACTGAGCTCCAATCGACTTCTTCTCATCGACTTCCTCACCACCATCCCCATGCACTGGCTCGGGCTCACCTACACCCTCCCCACGGCTTCGGCGTCGAGCAAGCGGGTGGCCGTCTGGCGGCGGCTGCGGCAGCTCGGGGCGGTGTCGCCCACGGGCTCGCTCTACCTGCTCCCCGAGGGCGCGGAAAACGCCGAGGCCCTGGACTGGCTGGCCCAGGAAATCGAGGACGGCGGCGGCGAGGCCTTGGTTCTGCGCGTCGACCGCTTCGAACGGGAGGCCGAGGCCCGGCTGATCGAGATGGTCCGCGCCGCCCGCGACGAGGACTACCGCAAGATCGCCGCCGAGGCCGAAGAGGCCCTGGAGCCGGCCGGCCAGGACGGCCTGCGGGAGCGTCTGGAGAAGCTGCGCCGCCGCTTCGCCGAGGT
>JBAPYB010000262.1:0-5144 GCA_049284515.1 Thermoanaerobaculia bacterium | reverse complement strand
CCCAGGCGCCCCGGCCGCCTGCGCGTCCCTCCCAGGGGCCCGGCGGCGGCGCCGCTCCCACCAACGGCCGGGGCGAGCTCTCCCGTTCCGTCGAGCTGACGCTGCGGCGTAGCGACTTCCAGCGCGCCAGGCGCTTCATCGTCAGCTTCCAGGTCGAGGACGAGCAGCACCGGGTGATGGATGCCGTCCGCGACCTCCAGGTGGAGATCAAAGACGCGTCGAGCCTCGAGAAGCTCCTCCTGCGCCTCAACATCGCCCTCCACGCCAAGGAGTGAGGGGGCCGCCATGAAATGCCCCTTCTGCACCGAGAACCACGACCGGGTGGTGGACTCGCGAGAAAGCCGCGACGGCGCCACCATCCGCCGCCGGCGCGAGTGTCTGAGCTGCGGCCGCCGCTTCACCTCGTACGAGCAGATCGAGGACATTCCCTATATGGTCGTCAAGCACGACGGCACCCGCGAGGAGTTCAGCCGCAAGAAGCTCCTCGGTGGCCTGCTCAAGGCGTGCGAGAAGCGGCCGATCCCGCTCAAGAAGCTGGAGTCGATCGTCGATCAGGCGGAGGCGCGGCTCAACGAGCGCGAGGACCGGGAGATCTCCACCCAGGAGATCGGCGCCTTCGTCATGGAGCGCCTGCGGGAGCTCGACCAGGTCGCCTACGTGCGCTTCGCCTCGGTCTACCGCCGGTTCGAGGACATCGACGCTTTCATGGACGTGGTCAAGTCCCTGCTGCAACCGGGCAAGGAGGCGTAGATGGCGGCGCGGTTCGAATCCCTGTTCTTCATCTCCCGCTTCCAGGCCGAGCTCGACCGCCTGTTCCAGGAAGCCCTGCAGATCGGCGAGGGCGACCTGCCGCTCGGCGAGTGGCAGCCGGCGATCGACGTCGTCGAAACGCCGGCCGCCGTCCTCATCCTGGCCGAGGTTCCCGGTTTCCAGGCCTCCGATCTACGGGTCGAGGTGCGGGCGACGCGCGTCCTCATCACCGGCACCAAGTCCACCAACCTGCCGGAGGCCCGGCGGCTGAGGTTCCTCTGTTTCGAGCGCGGCCATGGGCGCTTCTCCCGCGAGATCCACCTGTTTTCGCCGGTGAACACCCACCAGGGGAAGGCGCGGCTGGCCGACGGCCTGCTCACCCTCGAATTCCCCAAGATCGCGGACAAGCGCCAAGCGGCCCGCGTGCTGCCCATTGAGGAGGACGAGCAAGCGCAATGAGCAAACCGCCGGGTGAGCCGCAGGACGAGGCCATCAAGATCCCCGACGTCCTCCCCGTCCTGCCGTTGAAGGACACGGTCGTCTTTCCGTACATCATCCTGCCGCTGTCGGTGGGGCGCGACAAGAGCGTGCTGGCCGTCGACCGGGCGCTGTCGGAGAGCCGCGTCATCATGCTGGTGGCGCAGCGCGACGCCGCCGTCGACAACCCGGGCGAGGCCGACCTGTTCTCGATCGGCACCGCGGCGGTGATCATGCGCATGCTCAAGCTGCCCGACGGCCGCATCCGCATCCTGGTCCAGGGCCTGTCGCGGGCCCGCGTGCAGCACATCAGCCAGGTCGAGCCCTACCTCCAGGCCAAGATCGAGCGCATCGACGAGCCGCAGCCCACCGCGCCGTCGACGCCGTCGACGCCGTCAGCGCCGTCGATGGAGGTGGAGGCCCTGGTGCGCTCCGTCAAGGAGAGCATGGACCGCGCCGTCACCCTCGGCAAGGGGATCTCGGCGGAGGTCATGGTCATCGCCGCCAACCTGGAGGACGCGGGGCGCCTCGCCGACCTCTGCGCCAGCAATCTCGAGCTCAAGCTGGCGGAGGCCGAGACCATCCTGGAGACGATCGACCCCATCGAGCGCCTGCGCAAGGTGAGCGATCTGCTGGTGCGGGAGATCCAGGTGCTCACCATGCAGCAGGAGATCTCCTCCCAGGCGCGGGGCGAGATCGACCGCAGCCAGCGGGAGTACTTCCTGCGCCAGCAGCTCAAGGCCATTCAGACCGAGCTCGGCGAAGGCGAGGAGCTGGCCGAGGAGGTCGCCGGTTACCGCCGCGCGGCGGACGAGAAAAAGGTGCCCGAGGAGGCGCGGGAGGAGCTCGAACGGCAGATCCGCCGCCTGGAGCGCAGCCACCCCGAGAGCGCCGAGACGCAGATCATCCGCACCTACCTCGACTGGCTGACGGCACTCCCCTGGGGCACGCTTTCGGAGGACGATCTCGACCTCGACCACGCGCAGGCCGTGCTGGACGAGGACCACTACGATCTCGAAAAGATCAAGGAGCGCATCCTCGAATACCTGGCGGTGCGCAAGCTCAAGCCGGACACCCGCGGCCCCATCCTCTGCTTCGTGGGGCCGCCCGGGGTCGGCAAGACTTCGCTCGGACGCTCCATCGCCCGCTCGCTGGGGCGCAAGTTCGTGCGCATCTCGCTCGGCGGCGTGCGCGACGAGGCCGAGATCCGCGGCCACCGCCGCACCTACGTGGGCGCCCTGCCCGGCCGCATCGTCCAGGGTATTCGCCAGGCCGGCACCAGCAACCCCGTGTTCGTGCTCGACGAGATCGACAAGATCGGCGCCGACTACCGGGGCGATCCGTCGTCGGCCCTGCTGGAGGTGCTCGACCCGGAGCAGAACTTCAGCTTCGTCGATCACTACCTTGGCATCAACTACGACCTGTCGCGGGTGATGTTCATCGCCACGGCGAACCTGCTGGAGCCCGTCCAGCCCGCCTTCCGCGACCGCATGGAGGTCATCCGGCTCACCGGCTACACCCAGGAGGAGAAAGTGCGCATCGCGCGCCTCCACCTGATCCCCAAGCAACTGCGGGAAAACGGCCTCACGGAGGAGCAGATCACTTTTTCCGAGGCAGCCATCCGCGAGGTGATCTCCGGCTACACGAAGGAAGCCGGCCTGCGCAACCTCGAACGCGAGCTCGGGGCGATCTGCCGCAAGGTGGCGGTGAAGGTGGCGCGCGGCGAAACCGCGGGGCAGGAGATCGACTCGCCGAAAGTGGAATCGCTCCTCGGCGTCCGCAAGCATTTCGCCGAGGAGCTGCTGAATCGCGATCGCGTGGGTGTCGCGACCGGTCTCGCCTGGACGGCGGTGGGCGGCGACATCCTGTTCATCGAGGTGGTGGCGGTGCCTGGAAAAGGGCAGCTCCTGCTCACCGGCCAGCTCGGCGAGGTGATGAAGGAGTCGGCGCAGGCGGCCGTTTCCTACGCCCGCTCCTGGGCCGGCACGCACGGCCCCCTCGCCGCGGGTGACGATTTCTTCGCCAAGCACGACCTCCACATCCACGTGCCGGCGGGCTCGATCCCCAAGGACGGGCCCTCGGCCGGCATCACCATCGGCACGGCCATCCTTTCCGTGCTCACCGGCAAGCCGGTGAACCGGCGGGCCGCGATGACCGGCGAGATCACGCTGCGCGGCGACGTGCTGCCCATCGGCGGATTGAAAGAAAAAGCGTTGGCCGCCAAGCTCGCCGGCGTCGACACGCTGATCGTTCCGAGGCTCAACCGCCGCGACCTCTCCGAGATTCCGGAGACGATCAAGGAAGGGCTCACCTTTCATTTCGTCGATCACATGGACGAGGTTTTGAAGCTCGCTCTGATCGACGAGACGCCGGCCGCCGCGGTGAACGCTTCGTCCGCAGAGCCGGCGAGCCTGCCCAGCGAGCAGCCGCAGACGGCCACCGTCTGAGCGGCTGAGGAATGCGCCGCACCGGCGAGGATTCTCTGCTCTCCTGGCTGCGGGGCCGGCTCGCGACGTCGTCGACCGGTGATGGGATCGGTGACGACGCAGCCATTCTTCCTCCCCTTGAATCGTCGGTGGTGACCATGGACAGCCAGATCGCCGGCGTTCATTTTCCGCCGGACTTGGCCGCCGGCCATCTCGCGCGCCGGCTGCTGGCGGTGAACCTTTCGGACCTGGCGGCCATGGGCGCCACGCCCGCGTACGCCTTCCTCGCTCTTTCCGCGGCGGCGGGCTTCGATCACAAAGCGTTCTTCGTTTCATTCCTCGCCGCCTGCCGGCGCTTTGGCCTGACCCTCGCCGGTGGCGATCTGGCGCGGCACCCCGGTGGCACGATCGCAACCCTGACGCTGATCGGAACGAAAGATCAGGGCGCCCGCTGGCTGCGCCGCAGCGGCACCGAGCCGGGCCACGTCCTGTGGCTGGGCGGGACGGTGGGCGAATCCGCCGCCGGCCGAATCCTGATCGAGCGCGGCGCCCGTCTTGCCAAAGGGCGTGTCGACCTCCCGGCGTTTTGCGAAGCGTTTTCTTCCCCGTTGCGGGCCGCCGCCCGGCGGGCCGTGCGCCGGCATCTGGAACCTGCGCCACAGCTTGCGCTCGGTCGCTGGCTGGGCGCGCAACCGGCAAAGATCACCGGGATTTCGGCCATCGACATTTCCGACGGCGTGGCGCGCGACCTCCACCGCCTCTGCCGCGAGAGCCACGTTGGGGCGGAGATCGTGGTGGAAACGCTGCCGTTCGCAGCGCATTTCACAGAGCTTTGCAAGGCCCTCGGCGACGTCGATCCGCTGGCGCTGGCGTTCGGCGGCGGCGAGGACTACGTGCTGCTCTTTACCTTGCCGCCGGATCTTGCGCCACCGCCCGAGCTCGGCGGCAGGAGCATTGGAACGATCGTTCCCCGCAACCGTGGCGGGCGTTCCGGCCCGTTCATGGTGCACCGGGGCCTGCGCAGCAAGCTTCCCGACGCAGGGTGGGATCATCTTTCAGAGGAGTGAAAGACGAGACCCCGGCGTCCAAGCCGGGGTCTCGCCAGCGCTCCTGGAAACCCGGGCGATCAGCGGAAGAACTTCTGCAGGCTCTTGACCAACCCCTTGAATTTCTTCTCCAGGGTCTGCTGGCCCTTTTCGATGGCCTTCATGCGCTGCGCGATCGCGTTGCTGATGTCGCTCACCACGCCCTGGCTCGCGGCGGGCCTGCCCGGCCGGCGGCCCGGCGGACGGCCCGGCCCCTTCTTGCGACCACCGCGGCCGCTCTCGCTGCGGAGCTGGCGGAAGACGTCCACCGCCTGCTGATAGAAACGCCGCGCACGGCCCTTGCCCTCGTGGGGCAGGCGATCGGAATAGAGACGGACGTACCGCACGAGCGTCGGATAGGAAATGCCGGTCGTCTCACTGATCTGCGTCAACGTCAGCAGGCCGC
>JBAPYB010000261.1:0-2386 GCA_049284515.1 Thermoanaerobaculia bacterium | reverse complement strand
GTCCTCGCGGGCCACCACGACCGCCTCTCGCACGTCCGGGTGCCCGGCGAGCGCCGCCTCGATCTCCCCCAGCTCGACGCGCACGCCGCGGATCTTCACCTGGTCGTCGAGGCGGCCCAGGTACTCGATGGCGCCGTCCGGCCGGCGGCGGGCGAGGTCTCCCGTCTTGTAGAGGCGGCTTCCGGGCTCCTCGGCGCTCGGGTCGGGCACGAACCTCTCCGCCGTCAGCTCGGGCCGGCGCCAGTAGCCGCGGGCGACCTGGACGCCGCCGATGTGGAGCTCGCCGGCGTCGCCCTCTGCAACCGGGCAGAGGTCCGCGCCCAGCAGCAGGATGCGGGTGTTGGCCACCGGATAGCCGATGGGGACCACCGGCGGCCCGCCGGGCCGGCAGGCCCAGAAGGTGACGTCGACCGCCGCCTCGGTGGGGCCGTAGAGGTTGTGCAGCGGGCAGGCGAGGCGGGCGAAGAAGCGCTGCTGCAGCTCGTGGGGGAGGGCCTCGCCGCTGCACACGACGCGCCGCAGCGAGGTGCAGCGGCCCACCTCCGGCGCCTCCAGGAACAGGCTCAGCATGGAGGGCACGAAGTGGATCGTCGTCACCCCCTCGGCGAGGATGGTGCTCGCCAGGTAGGACGGGTCGCGATGGCCGCCGGGCAGGGCCATGACCAGCCGGGCGCCGGTGAGCAGCGGCCAGAAGAGCTCCCACACCGAGACGTCGAAGCTCGCCGGCGTCTTCTGGAGCACCACGTCCGAGCCATCCAGCCGGTAGGTCTCCTGCATCCACAGCAGCCGGTTGACGATGCCGCGATGCGCATTCATCACGCCCTTGGGGCGGCCCGTGGAGCCCGAGGTGTAGATGAGATAGGCGACCTGGTCTTGGTCGACCGGCACCGCCGGCCGGCCAAGACCCTCATCACCCCGGCCCTCTTCTCCCGCCCCCTCCCAACCCCCCTCACCGGGAGAAGAGGGAGAAAAGCAAAAACGCTCCAACCGGGACCCCTCTCCCGGGGAGGGGGATGGGGTGGTCGGGAGAGGGGCAGGGGTGAGGGTCTTGGGCGGGGGATCCTCGGAAGTGGCGGTGTTAGCGCCTATGCCCTCATCCCCTTCCGCCGCCTCGTCCAGGAGCACGATCCGCGCGGCCGTCTCGGGCAGCATGGGCAGCAGCCGGCTCTGGGTGAGCAGCAGCGGCGCCGCGAGGCCGCCCAGGGCGTCGCCGACCATGTAGGCCAGGCGGTCTTTGGGGTACTCGGGGTCGAGCGGCACGTAGGCGCCGCCGGCCTTGAGGATGGCGAGCAGGCCGACCATCAGCTCCAGCGAGCGCTCGGCGCAGATCCCCACCGGCGACTCCGGGGCCAGGCCCAGCCGGAGAAGGCGATGCGCCAGGCGGTTCGCCCGCCCGTCCAGCTCGGCATAGGTGAGGGACCGCCCGTGAGAGACCACGGCCACGGCATCGGGCGTGCGGTCCACCTGGCGCTCGATGAGCTGGTGGAGGCAGAGCTGCGCCTCCGGGCCGTAATCGACGGCGGTGTCGTTCCACTCGCGCAGGAGCTGTTGGCTCGCCGACGGCGCCGACGGTGAGGGGAGATCGCAGGGGGAGCTTACGACGGGCTCACGCACGCTCTGCAACGCCCTCCTCGGCGAGGACAAGCTCCTTTTCGAGCTGCTCGAGCAGCAGCTCCTCGACCGTCAGGGCGAGGCCGGCGACGGTGGTCTCCTCCGCCAGGCTGCGCAGGGGGACCTCGACCTCGAAGTCGCGCGCCAGCCGGTGCATCACCTGCGGCAGGAGCAGAGAGTGCCCGCCGAGCTCGTAGAAGTCGTCGTGAATCCCCACTCTTTCGAGACCCAGCACCTCGCACCAGATGGCCGCGACACCCTCCTCGGCCGGCGTGCCCGGGGCGACGAAGGCCGAGGCGAGCTCCGGGCGGGACGCGTCCGGGGCGGGCAGGGCGCGGGCGTCGACCTTGCCGCTGGAGTTGAGCGGCAGAGCCGCCAGGGTGACGAACGCCGCGGGCAGCATGTGGTCCGGCAGCCGCTCCTTGAGGAACGCGCGCAGGTCGCCGGCCGCCGCCTCCTGCTCCGGATGCAGCGCGACGTAGGCGACCAGCCGCCGCTCGCCCGGCTGGTCCTCGCGCGCCAGCACCGCCACCTCCCGCACCGCCGGGTGGGCGGAGAGGGCCGCCTCGATCTCCCCCAGCTCCACCCGGAAGCCGCGGATCTTCACCTGCCGGTCGGTGCGGCCGAGGAACTCCAACTGGCCCGAGGGGAGCCAGCGCACCAGGTCGCCGGTGCGGTAGAGGCGCGAGCCGAGCGCGTCCGCCGGCGCGAACGGATCGGGGATGAAGCGCTCGGCGGTGAGCGCCGGCCGCCCCAGGTAGCCGCGGGCCACGGC
>JBAPYB010000260.1:0-1545 GCA_049284515.1 Thermoanaerobaculia bacterium | reverse complement strand
GTCCGGCCGCGCCGTGCCGGCCGGACTGGATGCTTTCGTGTTCACCGAGCGCGGAGTCGATCGCTCAGGTGAGACGGTGCAGGTGACGGCGCTATTGCGCGACGGACAGGGAAATGCCGCGTTGGATGTGCCCCTCACGCTCGTGGTCGAGCGGCCCGACGGGGTCGAATACCGCCGCTTGGCAGTTGCGGATGCAGGCCTGGGCGGCCACGCGCTGGCGGTTGCGCTGGTGCCGTCCGCCGCCACGGGCACATGGCGCGTGCGCGCCTACACGGATCCCAAGCGTCCCGCGGTAGGGCAGGCCACATTCCTGGTCGAGGACTATGTGCCCGACCGCCTGGAATTCGATCTCGCCTCCAAGGCAAAGGCAATCTCGAAGACCAGCCCCGCCGAGGTCGCTGTCGAGGGGCGATATCTCTACGGCGCGCCGGCTGCCAAGCTCGAGCTCGAAGGCGAGGTGACTGTGTCCGCGGCAAGCGAACGGCCGGGCTTTGCCGGTTATCAGTTCGGGCTTGCAGATGAGGAGGTCGAGTCCACCCGTCAGACGCTCGAAGCACTGCCGGAGACGGATGCCACTGGAAAATCCAGCTTTACCGTTGCGCTCGAGAAGCAGCCCGCGACAACGCACCCGCTCGAAGCGCAGGTCATTGTGCGCATGGCCGAGCCCGGCGGCCGCGCGGTGGAGCGCAAGCTCACGTTGCCGGTACTTTCGGCAGGGCCGATGATCGGCATCAAGCCGCTGTTCTCGGGCCGCTCGCTCCGTGACGGCGAGAATGCGTCATTCGACGTGACTGTTGTCTCTCCCGAGGGTGCGCCGCTCGCAAGCAGCGCGCTGCGCTATGAGCTTCTCAAGGTGGAGACCAGATACCAATGGTATCGCCGCGAGGGCACCTGGGAGTTCGAACCGGTCAAGACGACGAAGCGCGTTGCCGACGGACGCGTCGATGTGGCCGTGGGCAAGCCCGCGCGCATCTCCGTCCCGGTGCAGTGGGGCCGTTATCGCCTCGAAGTCTCGAGTACTGACCGCAATGGCCCTATCACGTCGCTTGCCTTTGATGCGGGTTGGTACACCGAGGCGAGTGCGGACACCCCGGACATGCTGGAGATCGCTCTCGACAAGCCGGAATATATCCCCAGTGAAAGCATGACCGTAGCGGTTACTGCACGGACCGCCGGCAAGGTCACGCTCGATGTCATCGGCGATCGCCTCATCTCTACGGTCACCCAGGACGTACCGGCGGGCACCGCGAAATTGCGCGTGCCCGTCGGCAACGATTGGGGCAGCGGAGCCTATGTAGTCGCGACGCTGCGCCGTCCGCTCGATACGCGTGCCGAGCGCATGCCGGGCCGTGCGATCGGAGTGCGCTGGTTCTCCATCAACCGCAAAGCGCGCACGCTTGCACTCGATATGCAATTGCCGGGGCTGCTGCGTCCGAACAGTCCGCTGCGCATTCCGGTGAAAGTTGGCGGTCTCGCTCCGGGCGAGGATGCGCGGATCGTCATTGCCGCCGTCGACGTCGGGATCCTCAACCTGACAGGCTACAA
>JBAPYB010000259.1:0-10197 GCA_049284515.1 Thermoanaerobaculia bacterium | reverse complement strand
GGTCAAGCCCGCCGACAAGGCCGTGCTGGGAGCGGACGTCCTGGCGGAGATCGATCGCGCCGTCGACATCCTCTACCGCCTGGCCAGCGACCGGCCCATGGAGGGGATGGACCGCTTCCGCAAGGACTTCAACGAGCGTTATGAGGGGCGCGAGGTGCCGCTGCTCGAAGCCCTGGACGAGGAGGTGGGCATCGGCTTCGAGCGCTCGGCCGACTCCGGCGCCGAGGCCTCCCCCCTGCTGCGGGGCCTCGTCCTCGGCGGCAATCCCGCGGAACCGAGCGTCCAATGGGGGCGGGTGATGGCGGTGCTCCTCGCCAAGGTCCACGAGGCCCTGGCCCAGGGGAGCCGGGAGATCGACCTCACTCCCGAAGACCTGGAGAAGATGGCGCCGGCGACGCCGGCCGAGGGGGCTGCGGCCAAATCGCCGTTGCCCGACACCCTGCACGCCATGGCCATCGTGGCCGCCGCCTCCCCGGAAGCGCTGGAGCGGGGTGAATTTCGTCTCCTCTTCGAGAACGGCGGCGGCCCCTCGGGAGCGCGGCTGCTGGGCCGCTTCTGTCACGCCGATCCGGAGCTCGACCGCCGGGTCCAGGAGCACCTGCGCGCCGAAGAGGCGCGCCACCCCGACGCGATCTTCGCCGAGATCGTCCACCTCCCCCAAGGGCGGATCGGCAACATCCTGGCCCGGCCCGTCCTGCGCGAGCACGAGATCCCCTTCCTCGGCCGCTCGGGCGCTCCGGCCGAGCGCCAGATCCCCGTCTCCGACCTGCGGGTATCGGTCGCCGGCAACGGCATCGTGCTGCGGTCGGCACGCCTGGGACGGCAGGTCATTCCGCGGCTCACCAGCGCGCACAACTTCTGGCGTGGCAGTCTCGGCATCTACCGTTTCCTCTGCATGCTCCAGACCCAGGGCGTCCTGGGGGGCATGAGCTGGAGCTGGGGAGCCCTGGACGGCGCTGCGTTCCTCCCCCGCGTCACCGCCGGCCGGCTGGTGCTCACCCGCGCCTCCTGGTGGATGACGGAGACCGAGATCAAGCCCCTGGCCAAGGCGCAGGGCGCCGCCCGCTACGCCGCCGTGCAGAAGTGGCGCGAAAAGCGCGATCTCCCCCGGCTCATCGCCCTGGTGGACGCCGACAACGAGCTCCTCGTCGACCTCGACAACGTCCTCTCGATCGATACCTTCCTGGACGTCATCGAGGAGCGTGACCGCGCCCGCCTGGTGGAGGTCTTCCCGGGGCCCGACGAGCTGCCGGCGACAGGGCCCGAGGGGCGGTTCCTGCACGAGATCCTGGTCGCCTACGTGCGCAAGCCGCGGGAGCCGAGGGAGGTAGCGGCCGAGCCGGCGAAGCCGGCAGAGCGGCCGGTGCGGCCGGCGCCGCCGCCGCCCTTGAGCCGCACCTTTCCGCCCGGCTCCGAGTGGCTGTACCTCAAGGTCTACACCGGCACCTCGACGGCCGACGGCCTGTTGCGCGAAGTGGTGGCGCCGGTCGCCCGGGAGGCGATCGCCCAGGGCATGGCCGACGGTTGGTTCTTCATCCGCTACGGCGATCCGGAGTGGCATCTGCGCTTGCGCTTCCATGGCCGGCCGGAGGAGCTCGGCGGACGGCTCCTCCCCCGCTTGCACGCCGAGCTCGGCCCCCGTCTCGCCGACGGCCGGCTTTGGAAAGTACAGCTCGACACCTATGAGCGGGAAGTGGAGCGCTACGGCGGGCCCGAGGGGATGCTCCTCGCCGAGTCGATCTTCGAAGCCGACAGCGACGCCGTCCTCGCCATCGTCGAAATGCTGGAAGGCGACGAAGGCGCGGAGGTGCGCTGGCGGCTCGCCCTGCGCGGCTGCGACATGCTGCTCACCGACCTCGGCCTCGAAGGGGAAGAGCGGATGCGCACCCTGCGGGGGATGAAGGAGGGCTTCGGCCGCGAGTTCGGCGGCGGCAAGGGCCTGCGTGTGCAGCTCGACCAGAAGTTCCGCAAGGAAGGGCGGGGCCTCGTCCCGCTGCTCGACCCGGCGGGCGACGACGCCAGCGACCTGGCGCCCGCCCTGGCCGTCCTGCGCCGCCGCTCGGAGCGCCTGGCGCCGCTCTGCGCCGAGCTGCGGCAGCGGTTCGCTGCCGGCCGGCTCAATCAGTCCCTCGCCGACCTCGCGCCGAGCCTCATCCACATGCACGTCAATCGCATGATCCGCTCCGCCGCCCGCGCCCACGAGCTGGTGCTCTACGACTTCCTCTATCAGCTCCACGAATCGCGGGCCGCACGGGCACGGAAGGGGAACCGGCCGGAGAAGCAAGAGAAGGCCGTGCCGGCGGCGGCTTCGTGAAGCCGGACGGACGACCAAGGACAAACGTTCACACCGGTGAAACCTGCAACACCCGGTCCCACTCCGGCTCCACCGCCGTCGCCGCCGCCAGCAGGGCGAGCCCGACTCCGGCCGCGCCGGTGAGGAAACCGGGCTCGTCACGCCAGCCCAGCTCCTTCTCCTCGTTCGGTGCCCACGATCGGAAGCCGCCGATTCCTTCGTCGAGACGCCGTAGCGCCAGGGTCTCGTCGATCCAGCGCCGGGCCGCTTCAGCCAGCACGGGATCGTCCGTCGCCTGATAGAGACGGTTGAAGAGGTGCGCAACGCCGGCTGCGCCGTGGCAGATCCCCGCATCGATCACCGAAGAATCCTTGAGCGAACGCTCGGCGGTCTGCCGGGCGAGCTCCAAGGCCTTGGCCTCCCAGTCCTGCTCGCTCACGGCGCGCGCGGCCACCAGCAGCGCCGCGGAGATTCCCAGGTCGCCGTAGCACCAGGCGATGCGCGAAGGCCCCGGCACGGCGTCCGCCGCCACGCTGTAGCCGAAGACCGAACCCGATCCCGGCGGCAGCCTCTGAGCCAGCAGCCACTCCACGGCGCCGTCCAACAGCGAACGGCTCTCAATGCCCGCCCTCTGCGCCAGCCCCAGCAGCGAGATCACTCCGGGCACGCCGTGAGCCACACCCAGGTTGTAGCTCCACGCTGGATGCTTCTCGCCTTCCTCTTGCGGCATCAGCTCCGGCCCCGTCAGCCAGGTGACACCGTGAGGACCGCGCTCGGCGAGCTCGCTCAGCCGGGCCACCACCCGGCGCAGGCACTCTTCTCCACCCGGGCGCGGCAGCCGCTCGAGGGCGAAGACTCCGAAGCCCACGAGGCCGGAAATCAGGTCGTAGTGCCCCTGCCACGGCGTCAGGCCCACGTGCTCGACCATCGCGGCGGTCACCTCCTCGCCGGCATCCTCGCTGCCGTCGTCCTCCTCGTAGAGCCTCCCCGCCAGGTGCTCCAGGACCCACGCGACTCCTGAAAAGCCGCTGTAGAGGCTGGGCATGAGCGGATTCTCCGCCGTCGCCTGGATGGACCGCTCCAGCAGCTCCATGGCGAGGTCGTCGTATCCCTCACCGGGCCGGGCCTGGTCGAGATAGGAAAAGAACAGGGCAAGGCCCGACTCGCCGCCGGCAAGGCTCGGACTGACGCCGAGCGACGAAGCGGCAATCCTGGATTTCAAGTCAGCGGCAATTTCCCCGACCACCTGCAAGGCGCGCTCGGCGGTTTCAGGGGCAAGGATGGGACGCCAGGGAGATGGGGAGCTCATAGCCGGGAGAGGATATCGCGCCGCCAGGCGCTTTGCGCCTGCTATCCTTCCCCGCCATGCGCAGGCTTCAGCTCACCACCGGCGGGGAGAGCCACGGTCCTGGCCTCACCGCCCTCTTGACCGGTCTCCCCGCGGGGCTGCGGGTGGACCTCGACCTGCTGGCCCACGACCTCGGCCGCCGCCAGCACGGCCACGGCCGGGGCCGGCGGATGCAGATCGAGAAGGACACCGCCGAGATCCGCGCCGGCGTGCGCGGCGGCGAGACCCTCGGCTCCCCCGTCGCCCTGTGGATCGCCAACCGCGACTACGCCAACTGGGAGAAGGTGATGGGCCCGGCGGAGGTCGATCCCCGCCTGGCCGAGTTGCGGCGGCTCAAGTCCCCGCGCCCCGGGCACACCGACCTCGCCGGAGGGATCAAATACGACCGGCGCGACCTGCGGGACATCCTCGAGCGGGCCTCCGCCCGGGAGACCACGGCCCGCGTCGCCGCCGGCGCCTTCGCCCGCATGCTGCTGCGCGAATTCGGCGTCGACGTCAAGAGCGGCGTCCGCTTCCTGGGCCCGGTCGGCGCCGGCAATCCCCTCCCCACCTGGACCGATCTCTTGCAGATGGACGAGTCCTCCCCCCTGCGCGCCATCGACCGCTCGCTGGAGCCGGAGATGGTCCGCCTCGTCGATCAGGCCAAGGAGGACGGGGACACGTTGGGCGGCGCCGTGACGGTGATCGCCCACAACGTGCCGGCGGGCCTCGGCTCGCACGTGCAGTGGGACGAAAAGCTGGACGGCCGGCTGGCGCAGGCGATCCTTTCCATCCACGCCGTCAAGGGGGTGGAGATCGGCTCGGGAATCGTGGCCTCCCAGGGCTTCGGCAGCGTTGCCCACGACGCCATCGAGCGCACCGCCGACGGCCGCTGGACCCGCCCCACCAACCGCGCCGGCGGCCTCGAAGGGGGCGTCACCAACGGCGAGGACGTGGTGATCACCGCCTACAAAAAGCCCATCGCCACCCTGCGCAAAGGCCTCCCCAGCGTCGACCTCGACACCCTGGAGCCCCACGCCTCGCAGTACGAGCGGAGCGACGTCACCGCGCTGCCGGCCGCCGGCGTCATCGCCGAGGCCATGGTCGCCCTCGTCCTCGCAGACGCCCTGTTGGAAAAGCTCGGCGGAGATTCGATGGCCGAGGTGCGCGCCCACTGGGAGGCGACGGTGGCTTTGCAGAAGGCTTGGCCGGGCCGGCCCAGCCCGTAGGGCGGCGTTCCCGTAGCCCCGGGTGGGAACCGGCGGAGCCGGTGTGAACCCGGGGTTGACCATGCCGCGAATCGCTTCCCCCGCCCTGCCAAGGGCGCCACCCTTGGCAGGGTTCACGGAGGTGTGGATTTCGAATTCCCCACCCCGGGTTGACACCGGCTCCGCCGGTTCCCACCCGGGGCTAGAGGAATGCCGCCCTACGGGCTCGCATCCGTGCGGGTGCAGGCGCTACACTCCCCTCCATGCCCGTCGAGCTTGAGGACGCGGACTACCGGCGACTGTTGCGGTTTCGCGTCGACCTGCGCCGGTTCCTGCACTGGAGCGAGGAAGAGGCCGAGAAGGCGGGGGTGACGCCGGCCCAGCACCAGCTCCTGCTGGCCATCCGCGGGCACGGCGGCGCAGGGGACGACGGTCCCACCATCGGCGATGTCGCGGGCTATCTTCTCTTGCGCCACCACAGCGCCGTGGGGCTGGTGGACCGGGCGGTGAAGGCGGGTCTGGTCGAGCGCTGCGTGGACTCCGCGGACCGCCGAGTGGTGCGCCTGCGGCTCAGCCCCCTGGGCTCGCGGACCCTGCAGCAGCTCTCCGCTCTCCACTTGGAAGAGATCAAGCGGTTGACGCCACGGATCCAGGGGCTCTCCCAGGAACCCTAGCGAGGCGCGCCGCCCGCAACCGGCGTATCATCACCCCGTGCACTTTGCCAGCCTCCTGGTCCTCTTGACCCTGCTCCAAGCCGCCTCTCCCCAGCAGTCCCCTCCCCCCGGCGAAGCCGCTGCGCAAGAGGCCCCGGACGCCAAGGGCGACGACTGCCCCCCCAAGGTCCGGGAGGTCCACGTCATCACGCAGAACATCTTCGATCCGCAAAAGCCCGGCGAGGACAGGCGCCTCTTCCGGCTGGCCGACCGGCTCCATGTCGTCACCCGGCCGGAGGTCGTCGAGCGGCAGGTGCTGATGAAGGCAGGCGACGACTATTCGCAGGAGGCGGCGGCCGAGTCGGAGCGCATCCTGCGCAGCAACCGCTATCTGTACGACGCCAGGGTGACGGCCGTGCCCGTAGCCCAAGGCCTGGTGGACCTGGACGTCGTCACCCGCGACGTCTGGACCCTCCAGGGCGGCGTCGGCTTCCGGCGCTCCGGAGGGGCCAACACCACCCGCTTCCAGCTCCAGGACGTCAATTTCCTCGGCACCGGCAAGGGGATCTCGCTGACCCACCAGACCTCGGTGGACCGCACCTCCAACGAGGTGGCCTACGACGACCCCAGCCTCGCCGGAACCCACGGCCGGCTCGACCTCGCCTACGCCGACAACAGCGACGGCTCGCTCAAGGACCTGACCCTCGAACGGCCCTTCTACTCGCTCGACACGCGCTGGGCCCTGGGGCTCCAGGCCACGGTCGACCAGCAGGTCGATCCCCTCTATAGCCTGGGGCACGTCTTCGACCGCTTCCAGCAGAAGCAGGACCTCTTCGGCGTCTACGGCGGCTGGTCGCCCGGGCTTATCCGACGCCATACCCACCGCTTCCTGGCCGGCTTCACCTACGAGCGCGACCGCTTCGCGCCGGCCGAGGGGTTCCCGGAGCCCACGGTGCTGCCGGCCGACCGCACGCTGTCCTACCCCTGGATTCGCTACGACTACCTGGAGGACGGCTACTTCACGGCCCGGGACATGGATCGCATCCAGCGTACCGAGGACGTCAACACCGGCCGCCAGCTCCACCTGCGCGTCGGCTACTCCTCGCGAAGCTGGGGCGGCTCCCTCGACCGCACCCTGGTCGACACGGCGGCTTCCCTCGGCTGGCACCCGGGTCCCCGGCAACTCCTGCTCGCGGCCTTTCAGGGGAGCTCCCGGTTCGGCGGCTCCGGTGCCGAGAACCTGCTGGCGGGCGGCAGCCTGCGTTACTACCTCCGCGACTTCGGCGACCATATCTTCTATGCCGCCCTGTCGGGCGACGTCGCCCACCAGCTCGACGCCGAGCGCCAGCTCCTCCTGGGGGGAGACTCGGGGCTGCGCGGCTACCCCCTGCGCTATCTCCAGGGGGACCGGCGGGTGCTGCTGACCCTGGAGCAGCGCTTCTACAGCGACCGCGAGCTCTTCCACCTCTTCCACCTCGGCGCCGCGGCCTTCTTCGACGCCGGCTCGGCCTGGTTCGAGGACGGCGACGGCCAGGTGGCGGCGAAGCGGGCGCTGCTCAAGGACGTCGGGGTCGGCCTGCGCTTCGGCGCCAGCCGCTCCTCCCGCGGCTCGATGATCCACCTCGACGTGGCCTTTCCCTTGGACGGCGGCAGCTCGGTCAAGCGCGTGCAGTGGCTGGTGTCGACCAGCGACACCTTCTGATCCGACCTGATCCGACCGATCCGACCGATCCGGCGGACCGCGGAAGAATTCTCCCCTCCCCGGGTGTTATACTCACCGAGCGGCTCGCCGCCACCGCTTCCGACCCTTGCCGGACCGGCAGGGGCCGTAGGGTTCGCTCCGCAGCAACTTGCCACGGGCTCGTCCCTTCCTTATAATGGGTAGGCCAGCTTGCCCTGACCGGTGACGGTCGGTAAGAAGTGGGCCACCAGCCCACTTTTTTTGTTGGGCAAGACACAGAATCAAGACCTGAGGAGAACGCAATCGGAAAATGTCCGCCGCCTCCAGCCGTTTCGCCGAGCGTTTCGCCGAGATCGTCCCGGAGCTCGAATCCGTCGCCGTGGCTTCCGGCTGCGAGTTGCTGGCCGCCGAGCTCAAGGGTGGCATCCTGCGATTGATCCTCGACAAGCCGGAGGGGGTCACGCTGGCGGACTGTCAGCACGTCTCCAAGCAGGCCTCGGCGCTGCTGGACGTGCTGGACTTCGGGACCGGCCGCTACGTCCTGGAGGTCTCCTCGCCCGGTCTCGACCGCCAGCTCTACCGGCCGCAGGACTACGACCGCTTCGCCGGCCGGCTGGCGCGGGTGACGGTGCAGGACCCGGAGACCGGCAGGAAGAGAACGATGGTGGCGCGCCTCGCGGGGCTGCGCCGCCCGGAAGGGGCGAACGCGGACGCCAACGACGGCACCGAGGTCGTCCTCGCAGACGACCGGAGCGGCGAGCGCCAGGCGATCCCCTTGAAGAACGTCAAGCTGGCTCGACTGGAGATCGAGCTGTAGCAGCCCGTCCCATCGCGCAAGCCCGTGCAAGTCGTCGATAGCGAGAGATAGGAAAGAACCCAATGGCCCAGGCACAAACCGCGGAAATCAACCTCAACGAAATCCTGCGCCAGGTCGCGCGTGAAAAGGACATCGATCTGGAGCGGTGGATCTCCGCCCTCGAGGACGCCATGGCGTCGGCGGCGAAGAAGCAGCACCGGATCAAGGAGCCGGTGCGCGCCCATCTCGACCGCGAGAGCGGCAAGTTCGACGCCTTCATCGTCAAGCTGGTGGTGGAGACCGTGGAGGACCCGCTCGCCGAGTGGACGGTCGAGGAGGCGCGCGACCATAAGCCGAACGCCGAGGTGGGCGACGAGATCCACCTCCCCATCTCCACCGACGGCCTGGGCCGCATCGCCGCGCAGAACGCCAAGCAGGTGCTCTACCAGCGGGTGCGCGAAGCCGAGCGCGAGAACGTCTACAACGAATACATCGACCGCGTGGGCGAGGTGCTCAACGGCACGGTGAAGCGCTTCGAGCGCGGCGACATCATCATCGACCTCGGGCGCACCGAGGCCGTGGTGCCGCGCTCCGAGCAGGCCCGCCACGAGCGCTACAGCCAGGGCGAGCGCATCCGCGCCGTCATCGTCGAGGTGCACAAGCAGCCCAAGGGGCCGCAGATCGTGCTCTCGCGCACCGATCCCCGCCTGCTGGTCAAGCTCTTCGAGACCGAGGTGCCGGAGATCTACGACGGCACGGTGGTGATCAAGAACGCCGTCCGCGCGCCCGGCGAACGGGCCAAGGTTGCGGTCTACAGCCGCGAGCGCGACGTCGATCCGGTGGGCGCCTGCGTCGGCATGAAGGGCTCGCGCGTGCAGTCGATCATCCGCGAGCTGCGGGGGGAGAAGATCGACATCATCGAGTACAGCGACGACCTCGTGACCTTCGCCCAGAGCGCGCTGGCGCCGGCCAAGATCACCCGCGTCTCGGTGACCCACCAGGGCGAGGTGCCCCACCTCGACGTCATCGTCGAGGACGAGCAGCTCTCGCTCGCCATCGGCAAGCGCGGCCAGAACGTGCGCCTCGCCTCGGAGCTCATCGGCTCGCGCATCGACATCAAGAGCGAGAGCGACGTCAAGGACGAGGTCGCCGACGCCCTGGCCCGCATGCTGAACACGGCCATGAGCCAGCTCCCCACGCCGGCGCGCGACGAGTTGGACGTGTTCTCGGTGCCGGGCATCGCGTCGGGCGCGGCCAACGCCCTCAAGGAGGCCGGCTTCGGCAGCATCGACGCGCTGGCCGAGACCGAGCCGGGCACGCTGCTCGCCTTGGGCCTCGACGAGCTGTCGCAGGACGAGGCGGAGAGAGCGGTGGCCTGGGCCCAGGAGCAGGTCGAGAAGCGGCAGGCGGAGATGGACATCGGCCCGTTCCGGACGCAGGAGCCGGAGGCCAAGGGCGGCGGCGGCATGGGCGACGAGGACTTCATGGCGGCGTTGAGCCGGGCCTTCGCCGAAAGCGAGCAGCAGCGCGCCAGCGCCACCCAGAGCCAGGGCGACGACGCAGCGGCGGTGGAGGGCGAAGAGGCGGAGACCGAGCCTCGCGGCGACGAGTAGCGAGGAGTAGCGGGGTTGTAAGGCCACGGCGGCAGGCCGCGCCCTTAGCAGGCACCAAGAGGAGCTCAAGACGATATGGGAAAGATTCGAGTCCAGGACCTCGCGAAGATGATGGCGATCTCCAATCAGGATCTCATCTTCAAGCTGAAGTCCATCGGCGTGCGGGTCGAGGGGGAGGACGCGCACATCGACTCCGACATCATCACGGCGATCCTGCAGGGCAAGAAGCTGCCGCATCCGCGGGAGGTCATCCTGCGGGACGAGAGCGCGCCGCCCGAGGCCGTGCGCCGCCGTCCCACGGCGGCGATGCCCGCTCCGGCCGCCCGCCGTCCGGCTCCCAACCCCCTGCGCCCGCAGCGCCCGCGGACTCTCATCCAGAAGGTGGAACCGCGCATTCAGAACCTGCCCATGTCCGAGCGCCCGCCCGGCATGCCCCTGGGAGCGCCCGGCATGCCAATCGAGGCCGGGCTGCCGGCCGAGTTGTTCCAGCAGGAGGCCGTGATGAACGCCGGGAGCGTGGCTGCGACGGCGACGACTGCCCAGGTCATCGAGGCGCCGCCGATGCGGGTCGCCGAGGTCGCTGCGCCGCCTGCTCCTCCACAGTCGTCGGCCCAGCCCCACCGCCC
>JBAPYB010000258.1:0-9859 GCA_049284515.1 Thermoanaerobaculia bacterium | reverse complement strand
GCCCGACGCCGGCTTACCGGCCACCGCCGCCTTGGTGGCAGGAGTCGGCTCGGCCGAAGGCTCCTTGTAGACGAACGTCTTGGCCGAGAAGGTCGCGGTGATGGTATGGGCGCCCGCCTGCTTGCCGGTCATCGCGCCGACCTCGAGGTTCTCGATGTTGATGACGCGCGAGAAGCGGCTGATGCGGTCGAAGAAGAGAGCCAGGTTGTGATAGGTGGCCTCGACGTTCACGTTGATCGGCCACTCGCTGTAGAACTCCTTCTCGGCGAGCGTCCCGGGGTTGAAGCGCTTGAGGGTGAAGTCGCCCTGCTCCGCCAGCGAACGGATGCGCCGCATCAGGTCCGGCGTATTGCGCCGGGCCGGCAGGATGCGCAGCAGCTTGTCGAGCTCCAGCTCGAGCTGGCGGACCTCCTCGCGGAACTTCGGCAGCTCCTGTTTCGCCGCCCGCCCCTCCTGGATCTTCGTCTGCAGGCCCTTCAACAAAGCCTCCTGATGGTCGATGTCGTCGCGCACCGGCTCCAGCATGCGCCACGTGCCCGCCCCGTAGAGCAGCGCGCCGATGACCAGCCCGAGTCCGAGCCCAAAGTACCAGGGCTTGCCTTCCAGTCCCGTCTTCAACGCCACCGGGTCAACCCTCCCTATCCGGACGTCGCCGGAGGTGACGCCTTGGACTTGACACCGGCGGCGCCCGCTTTGCCGGCCCCGCCGCCCTTGTCGTCTTTGTCCTTGTCCTTGGCGTGCGTAGCGAATGAGTAGTGGAAGTTGATCACAAACTTATATATGCCGCCCCCCTGAGGGGTGCCTCCCTGCTGCTCCGTGCTCTTCAGGATCGGCTCGTCGAACTCCGGCACCTTGTCGAGATTCTCGATGAAGTTGGCGACGGCGTTGGTGTTGAAGGCGCGGCCTTCGATCTCGATGGTGTCGGCGGTCATCTTCATCCGGTCCAGCCAGAGCAGCTCCGGCAGGGCCCGGGAGATGTAGTCCATCACCCGCACGGGCCCGCGCTGGTTGGCCTTCAGATCGCTGATGACGCCGATCTTGCGCTCCAGCTCGGACTTCTTCGCCTTGTAGTCCTCCACCTCCTTGATGACGGCGGCCATCTGCTCGACCTCGTGCTGGGCCCTCTGCACCTCCTCCGTTTTCTGGTCCAGCTCCCGCTTCAGGAGCCACCAGTTGAGGGCCAGCGCGCCGACGCCCACCAGCAGGCCGACGACCAGCAGCCACTGGCCGACGTCCTTCCCCTCCAGCCCCTTGAGAGCCGCAGCCGTGGACTTGGCCTTGCGGACGGTCCGCTTGCCCTCGGAGAGGAGGTTGATCTTGATCATGCGCCCTAATCCCCCACCTTGCGGATGCTCAAGCCCACGGCGACCGCCATCATGGGAGCGATCGACTGGAGCCACGCGCCGTCGAAGTCGCCCTCCTTGAACTGGATGCGGCGCAGCGGATTCATCAGCTCCGTGGGCACCTGGAAGCGCTCCCGCAGCACCTGCTGGAGGTTCGGCGTCAGGGAGCAGCCGCCGGAGAGCATCAGCTCGTCGACCGGCCCTTCCGACGAGGTCGCCGAGAAGAAGTCGAACGTCTTGCGGATCTCCGACGCCATCTCCGCCGAGACGGCGTCGAGCACCGGCCGCGCGTCGCCCGGCGCGTAGCGGTCCACCGACTCGCCCTGCTTGAGCCCCTCGGCCTGCACGAAGGAGAGATTGAACTCACGCTGCAACGCCTCGGTGAACTGGTTGCCGCCGAAGGAGATGTCGCGCCAGAAGACGGTGGTGCCGCGGGCCAGGATGTTGATGTTGGTCACCCCGGCCCCCATGTTGATCAGCGCCACCACCTTGCGCGGGTCGATCTCGTAGTTCACCTCGTAGGCGTTCTGCACCGCGAAGGCGTCGACGTCCACCAGCATCGGCTGCTTGCCCGTCTGGCTGATGACGGAGACGTAGTCGTTGACCTTGTCGCGCTTGACCGCGACCAGCAGCACCTCCATGTTGTCCCGCCCGGGCTCGCCCTCGGTCAACACCACGTAGTCGAGCCGCACGTCGTTGATGTCGAAGGGGATGTACTGCTCGGCCTCCCACTGGATGGAGCTCGCGAGCTCCTCCTCGGTCATCGCCGGGAGCTGGATCTTCTTGATGATGACGGAGTGGCCGGAGAGCGAGGTGGCATAGTTGGGACCCTTGACCTTGGTCTGGTCGTTCAGCCGGTGGATGGCGTCCACCACCAGCGAGGAGTCCATGATCGAGCCGTCCACGATGGCTTCCGGCGACAGCGGCTCGATGCCCAGCCGCTGCAGATGAAACTCCCCCTTGCGCTCCCGGAGCTCGACCAGCTTGATTGCAGATCTGCCGATGTCGAGCCCCACAACACCCTTCTTGCCACGGGAGAAGAGCACGATTTGAACTCCCCAAAGCCCAACGTTTAAGGCAACTTACCGAGTGTTACTTAAAGCTTCGCTGGAAGCTACCAGGAAAAAACACCCATGTCAAGGTGCCTATGCAGCTATGGCTATATTGACCAGTTCAGGAACTCTACACCATGTCACGGGGCCTGTGCAAGCGAAAAAACGTGGATTGGAGCGGGTTTGAAGACTTCTCAGGGCGCCAGGGCCCGGGGAGAGCGTTCCGGGCTCTGGACGGACGATCCGGCCGCGAGACCGCCGCCGAGGCTGAGGAGCTGCCGGGTTCCTGCCACCGTCAGATCGCTCACCCAGGGCTGGGAGCCGGCGACGTCGTCGAACCCGTTGAAGATCAGGCGGCCGTTGAGCTCCGCGGCGTCGAGCCCATTCCTCCTGGAAATGATCCGCCCGAGCCGCGTCGTCCCGGCGGCGGTGCCGTCCGTGACCCACAGGTCGCGGTCCCCGGCGGTGAAGATCAGCCGCCCCAGGGCTGGAGCGAAGCCGGAGGGCGAGCTGTCGCAGTCGCCGGGGCACAGATCCTTCACCAGCCGCGTGCCCGCCCCCGTGCCGTCGGTCTCCCACAGCTCGCTGCCCCGCTGATCGCGGCCCGCGAAGACCGCCCGGCCGCCCAGCACGCCGAGTTGCGCCGCGGCCGGATCGATCGTGGGGCAACCCTCCGGACAGTCGCGCAGCGGATGCGGATGGCCCATTTTGGGCCCCAGGACCCAGAGGGAGTAACTGCCGGCGCTCTCGGACACCGCGGTAGCGAAGATCAACTGGCCGCCCACCTCCGCGATCGGACCCATCCCATTGCCGAAGCGGGCGAGGAAGCGCAAACGGTTGTGGAGAGCGATCTCCCAGAGAAAGACGACGCCGTCGCCCTCGTCGGCTTCGAACAGCACCCGGCCGCCGGCCTGAAACAGGCGCACGCCCGCCGACCGGAAGTCGAGGGAAAAGCGGCCGAGCCGTAAGGGACGGGCCCCCTCCGCGGGAATGAGCCACAAGGTGGAGCCGCCGCCGGCCGTCGAGACGTACAACGCGCTCCCCACCGCCAGGACGGAGCCGATCCGGTCCGGGAAACTCACCAGTGGGCGCGTGCCGCTGGCCGTGCCGTCCGTGGTCCAGAGGACGCCGGGCGCGCCGGTCACGCTGAACAGCATGTGATCGCCCTGGGCGAAGAACCGGATGGACGTGAGGGCTCCCGGTTCATTCGTGATCGCCCGCAGCGGCCCTGTCCCGGCGGCCGTGCCGTCGCTGCGCCACAGAGTGCAAGTCCCAGGCGTATCGCAGACGACGAAGAGGAGCCCATTGAGGCCGAGGACCGGCTGTGCGTTGTCCGTCGAGACCGTGACCCCGAACGAAAAGGTGCCCGCCGCCGTGCCGTCGGAGCGCCAGAGCCGCGACGAAGAGTCGAGCAGGAAGGCGAGCTGCCCTGAGACGCCGAGGATCTGAACCTGAAAGGAGGAGACCTGGGGGGTCAGGCTCTCGGCGCACAGATCGGCCAGCCGCCCGGTGCCCGCCGCCGTGCCGTCCGTGGCCCAGAGGCCGCACTGGACGTCGTTGCTGAGGAAGCCCAGGAAGAGGACCTGGTCTCCCAAGCGGGTGAAGGACCGGAAGATCGAGGTCTGGTCGGGAGTCCAGGCGACAGACCCCGGGTTCAGGTCGGCGACCAGATGGGCCGGGCCGGCGTCGGATGCTGATGCTGTGGAGGCCGCAGACACTAACGGCGCCAACGGCCCCGAGCTGCACAGGGCCAAGAAGGCCGCCAACCAATTGAAGCGCATGATGAAGCTCGTACTCCCACTACTCCCACTCGCCCGCTTGAGATCGCTCGGGGTTTCTGGTATCTTCTCATGCCCTTCGGGGGCGAGCAAGGAGAGAAGATCAATGGCCAAGCAATGCGAGATCTGCGGCAAGGGCACGACGTTCGGCCGCAATGTCAGCCACGCGCACAACGTCACCTCCCGCACCTGGGAGCCCAACCTGCAACGGGTGCGGGCCAAGGTCGAGGGCGGCGTGCGCCACGTCCGGGTGTGCACCCGCTGTCTGAGGAGCGGCAAGATCGTCAAGGCGCCGGCCCGCAAGTGGACCCCGCCGGAGACCGGGGCCGCGAAGTAGCCGTTCCCCTCAGCCCCCTCCCCGGTTTTCCCCCGCGCCAGAACCCACACCGCCCCGGCTCCAACCGGGTGCGGAGCCATTCCCTACCGGTATGGAGCCACTCCGTAACGGTACGGAGCCATTCCGAACAAGTACCGAGCCATTCCGTACTGGTACGGAGCCATTCTGTAAGGGTACGGAGCCATTCCCTACTGGTACGGAGCCACTCCGAACAAGTACCGAGCCATTCCATACTGGTACGGAGCCATTCCATACTGGTACGGAGCCACTCCGAACAAGTACCGAGCCATTCCATACTGGTACGGAGCCACTCCGAACAGGTACCGAGCCATTCCGTACTGGTACGGAGCCACTCCGAACAGGTACCGAGCCATTCCGTACTAGTACGGAGCCACTCCGAACAAGTACCGAGCCATTCCGTACTGGTACGGAGCCACTCCGAACAAGTACCGAGCCACTCCGTACTGGTACGGAGCCATTCAGTAACGGTACTGAGCCATCCCGTAAGGGTGCGGAGTCACTCCGTAACGGTGCGGAGCCACTCAGCAAGAGCGCGGAGCCGTTCCGTACGAGCACGAAGCCGCGACGGAAGGTTCCGGAATCACGTTGAAAGCGTCCAGGTTCACGGCGGCGGATTCCATCACCCCCCGGATTTCAGCCCCGAAGGGGCGGCAGCATAGAAGCCTGGGGCGGCAGCCCCAGGTAGGCACCCCCAAGATTCCCCACAAGCCCCGAAGGGCCGGCAGAAGACCGTCGCAACGAAGATCGCGATCCGCCCTGTGAATCCCCACACGGCGAGCCCGTAGGGCGGCAGATTCATAGCCCAGTGCGCGAGCGCTGGGACCAGGTGCGTGATCTCACCCAATTATCGCCCTGCCAAGGGCGCCCTTGGCAGGGCGAAAAAATTGAAAGAAGGCATGACGTTTACCCAGGGCTCGCGCCCTGGGCTAGCAGTCTGCCGCCCTACGGGCTCGGGCCCGCGGCCTCCCCACCGGCCCAACGGGTTGGGAGACCCCAGCCCAGGGCCGAGGCCGAAGGCCGACGCCCTGGGAAAAAGGCCACCCCCATCCTGGCGGCCTGAAGGGCCGCGAGACGATTCACTGACACACCGAGCGAGAGTCGCAATCCCACCGTCCTGCCCTGGTCAATTCCGACCGTGGCAGACGACGAACGGGACCCAGGAGCACTACTTCACCGAGTCGCAATCCCACCGTCCTGTCCTGGTCAATTCCGACCGGTTTAGGGCCTGGAACCTCCGCGAGCCTCGCAACTATAGAAAGTCGCAATCCCACCGCCCTGCCCTGGTCAATTCCGACCCTCGCCTTTGCAATCCCTTTCCTTGGAGCCACTTAGGACCTGCCCACCATAAATATGATAACGTATCAAAGCCGCAATTCTTGGAGCAACCTTGTTTTCCGGCAGTTGCTCCTGCTGGTCTCACGAACGAATCGCCGGAGGCGGTAGAGACGTCCCAGGTCCTGAACGATATCGATCCGGAGGCCCCGGGGACCGCGGGACGTCTCCGCGGCGGAGAGGCCGGCTCCGGTTTCCACGCCGGCGAGCGGGCTCCCCAACGCGTCCCTACGATGGAACGATAGCCACAGCCGCCCCGCCGAGCCTCGAGGCCTTCGGACCCTCGTCTCCGCCTCAGAGACGTCCCGCCGTCCCCGAGGGTAATCGAATCGATATCGTTCAGGACCTGGGACGTCTCTACCGACTCCGGCCATCGTTTCTCGTCGGCTGATAGCAATGCCGCGGTTCAAGGCCCCCAGCCAAAACCGCGGTCCCCGCGTCCCGTGCTTTCAGGCCGCACCGCGTTGTCAATCTCTCTACCCAGGGCATCGGCCTTCGGCCTCAGATGCCCTGAGCTCCGTTCTCCCGGCCCGTTGGGCCGGACGGGCTGGCTACTTGCGTCATGTTTTGTCGGAGGGAGAGTGCTGGCGAACAGTGCTGCCTCTCGCTCCGGTCTCTCTATCGATCAACCAACCGACCCAGCCGCCGGGGGGACCTAGGTTATTTCGTGTCAGGTTCTTAGACGAGAGGCCCTGTCCGGTCGTGTAGAATGCCGATGAGAATTCCGTAACCCATGTCCGCCCCTGCCTTCACCCTGAAGTCCGCCCAGTTCCGCCGCGAGCGGGAGGAGGCGTGGCGCGAGCTCGAAGGGCTGGTGTCGCGTGTGGAGACGAAGGGCGTGCGCAACCTGACCGCGGGGGAGCTCAACCGGCTGCCGGTGCTCTACCGCGGCGCCGCGAGCTCGCTGTCGGTGGCGACGGCCATCAGCCTCGACAAGAACCTGCTCGATTATCTGACGGCCCTGGTGGGGCGGGCCTACATCTGCGTCTACGGCGCCAAGCGGCGGCCGGAGGAGGCGGTGATCGAGTTTTTCCGCCACGATTTTCCGGCCGTGGTGCGGCGCTATTTCGCCTATGTGGCGCTGTCGTTCGCCCTGGTGGCGCTCGGCGTCGTCGCGGGCTACCGGATGACGAAGGCCGATCCGGAGCGCTATTACAGCTTCGTGGGCGAGGCGCGGGCCCAGGGGCGCACACCCGCGGCGTCCACGCAGGACCTGCGGGCCGTGCTCTACAGCGGCGGCCGGGGGGAGCTGTCGATTTTCGCCGCTTTCCTCTTCACCCACAACGCCAAGGTGGGCATGCTCTGCTTCGCCCTCGGTTTCGTGGCCGGCGTGCCGGTGGTCTTCCTGCTCCTCTACACCGGCCTGGAGCTGGGCGCCATGGCCGCGCTCTACGCCTCCCACGGCCTGGGAGCGGAGCTCTGGGCGTGGATTCTGCCGCACGGCGTCACCGAGATCGGCGCTCTCTGCCTGTGCGGCGCCGCCGGCATGGTGCTCGGCGGCGCGCTCGTCTTCCCCGGGCGCCATACGCGGCTGCGCAACCTGGCCCTCCAGGGGCGCGAGGTGGCGCTGCTCGCCATGGGGGCGGTGGTGATGTTCCTCGTCGCCGGCTCGATCGAGGGTTTCTTCCGCCAGCTCGTGCAGAACGTGGGCATGCGCTGGAGCCTCGCCGCCGTCACGCTCGTTTTCTGGACCTGGTATTTCTTCACCGTAGGCCGCAGCCGTGAGCACGATCTCGCTCGCTAAAGGGCGCATCCACCGGGTGCCGACCCCGGAGGGGGTGTCCCTGCCCTTCGTGGTGGCCCCGGTGGGCGACCGGGTGGCGGCATTCCTCCTCGACCTGGCGATGATCGTGGGCGGCACCATCCTCGTCTGGCTGGTGGCGCTCCTCGGCTCCCTGGTGGGGCTGGCCTCGGTAGGGGTGTCGTTCGCCCTGCTGGTGGGCTTCCTGCTGTGGAACTTCTACTTCGTCCACTTCGAGATCAGCGGCGGCGGCGTCACTCCCGGCAAGCGCAGGCTGGGCGTGCGGGTGATCTCGCGCGACGGCGGGCCGCTGACCGCCGAGGCCGTGTTCGCCCGCAACCTGATGCGCAACCTGGAGTTCTACCTGCCGGTGACCGCCCTGCTGGCGCCCGGGGCGCTGCTGCCCGAATCGCCCGGCTGGGGCCAGCTCCTGGCCCTCGGATGGATGGCCGTCTTCGCCCTCATGCCCTTCTTCAACCAGGACCGCCTGCGCTGCGGCGACTTGGTGGCGGGCACGATGGTGGTGAAGGCGCCGGCGGCGGTGCTGCTCTCCGATCTCTCCGACCGTGCCATGGTGCGCCCGGCGATGCGGCCGCAGCCTACCGGGGTGACGGGTCCGCCGCCTCCGCCGCCGCCCGCCGAGGAGTTCCCGTTCACCCGCGAGCAGCTCGACATCTACGGCGTTCACGAGCTCCAGGTGCTGGAGGACCTGCTGCGCCGCGACGATCAGGGGACGCTCGACACCCGCGTCCTCGAGGACGTGTGCGAAAAGATCAAGCTCAAGATCGCCTGGCCGCCGGACCGCTGGCAGGTGCCCGTCCGCCCCTTCCTCCAGGCCTTCTACCGCGCCCAGCGGGCGGCGCTGGAGCAGAGGATGCTCTTCGGCCAGCGGCGGGAGCGGAAGGCGAGGTAGGAGAAGAGAAAAGGACCTCAAGGACACCAAGGACAGCAAGGACGATGAAGAGAAGGTCCTTGATGTCGTTGTAGTCCTTTATGTCCTTTTCACCACCACCACCGTCACATCGTCCGGCGGCTCTTCGGCGCCCAGGTGGCGGCGGCAGTCGTTGAGCAGGGCGTCCACGATCTCCGGCGGCGGGCGGTGGCCCATCGCCTGGAGGACTTCGCGGGCGCGCTCGAAGCCGTAGGCGTTGCCGTGGCGGTCCACGGCCTCGAACAGACCGTCCGAGCAGAGGAGGAGGACGCTCGCGGGCGGCAGCACGAACGGCCGGTCCTCATAGTGCCGGGCAGGACCTTGCCCGAGGGGAAGGCCCGGCAGGGAGACCTCGGCGATGTTTCCGGGGGTGCCGGCGGCGAGCACCAGCGGATAGGGGTGGCCGGCGTTGCCGAGCAGGGCCTCGCCGGTGGCCGGATCGAGGCGCAGCAGCGCGAGGCTGGTGAAGCTGTGCTCGGAGCCGGCGGTGCGCAGCACGCGGTCGAGTTGGGTGAGGACCCGGGCCGGCGTTTCTCCCGGCTCGATGAGGCTCACCAGCCCCGCCTTCACCATCGCCTGCATCACGGCGCAGGAGTAGCCGTGGCCGGCCACGTCGCCGGCCGCGATCCACAGCCGGCCCGCCTCGTCCCGCAAAAAATCATAGAGATCGCCCCCGGCCTCGTGGGCCAGCACCGAGCGCGCGGCGATCTGCCAGCCGTCGACGCGCGGCATGTCCTTCGGCAGGAGCCCCACCTGCATCCGCGCCAGCAGGTCGACCTCGTGGCGCAGCCGGCGCTCCTGCTGCATGCGGCGCATGAAGGGCGGCGGCGGCAGGAAGCCGAGCTCCACGCTCTCCGGGCGCGCCAGCCCTGCGAAGCCGAGCGCCAGCAGTCCCACTGCCATCGACGCCGTGGCCGCCAGGGAGCCGGGCAGCCAGGCCGCGTGCAGAGCGGAGAAGAGCAGGGCGGGCAGCAGCAGGGAGACGACCGAGGCCACCAGCAGGGCGGTGAGGCCGAAGCGCCGGCAGACCCAGATCAGCAGGCCGGCGAAGACGATGCTCGCCGCCAGGGCGGCGGGGTAGGGTTGGAGCGCGATGGGGGAGAGGGCATAACCGACGGCGAGCGCGGCCGGCACGGGCGCCCAGCGGCTGAAGCGCAGGGGGAGCAGCCGCGTCGCGAGCGCCATCGCCAGGGCGGTGCCGGCGGCGAGCGAGATGCCGTTCATCACCGGGCTGCCGTCGATGCGGAAGGGGGGCACGGCGAGGCTCGGCGCGGCGGGCGATACGCCGGGCGCCGCCACCGCCAGCGCATAGAGGGCGAGCTTC
>JBAPYB010000257.1:0-18627 GCA_049284515.1 Thermoanaerobaculia bacterium | reverse complement strand
GGGGGCGGCATGAACGACGGCGGCGGTGGTGCGAACGCGGGCGGCGTATTGCGCGGCCCCGCGCCGGCGACCGGCCCCTTGTAGCGGCTGATGATGATGCCGCACCGCATGCACTCCACACCATCGGGCTGCTCAAAGCCGCACTTTGGGCAAATCATGCCGAGATCCTCCTGGTCATCCAGGAATGCCGGTCGCCGGCAATCCATTTCGCGAGCCGGCCGGGACAGCCTCGAGCTCCTCGTCGTCGAAAGAGAGCGAGATCGTAGAACGGTGAGGGAAGGCCCGTCAAGGACGAGAGCGGCGGGAAGCCAGGCCGGCCTCAGTGCTTGGGAGCGATCGCCGCGGCAAGGCGCACGAACCTGGCGACCGAGGGCACACCGTCCGCGTTCAAGATGAAGAGCAAATAATAACCGGGAGGCGCGAGGTTGCCGTTCGCAGGCGCTTTGGCGGTCAGCACACCGGGGCCGGCGGTGAACGACAGGCCCACCAGCCTCTGGTCCATGTCGAAGGCATGGGTCACCGCGCCGGCACGAATCAACACCAGCGACTTGATGCTTTTTGCGTCCGGAGTGCTCACCTTGAACGACGCGCCATAATGGATGGTTCCGGCAGGAACGCTGGTGAGGGCGGGCCGCTTGGCGGCGCTGCCATCGGGCTTGAACAGGTAGGCCGGCGAATAGATCTCGATCTCGGGCTGGTAGACCTTCCGTTGCGGATTGCCCCCGAGCGACAGCACCGTGGCATCCGGCAGGAGCAGGGTGTTCGAGTGGTAGAGCCGCGGCACCTCCATCGTGCTGGCGGAAGCGAACGTGTTGCTCTCCGGATCGTAGAGCTGCGCCTCCTTTACCGCCGTGGCATTGTCCTCGTCGTTCTCCGATCCACCTGAGACCAGGACCTTGCCATTGGGTAGAAGAGTCGCGTTCAACTGGATTCTCGCTTTCGCCATCGGCGGCCCGGAGACCCATTGCGGCGAGGGAACCGACAAATCGATCAATTCGGTGGTGTTCGTCGCCGCCGGGCTGACACCGCCCAGGATCATCACTTTCGGCTTGAAACCGTTGGCCGGAGTCAACGGCAGCAGCACCGAGGTGCCATAGTTCCGGTTGCTCTTCAATTGGGTGGTGGCGACCGTGGTAAAGGTGTGAGCGACCGGATCATAGAGCTGCGAGTCCTGGTTGGCGCCGGATTCGAAGACTTTGCCGTTTGGCAATACGTGCTCCCGGGGATACAGCGGCACACCGGCGAAGGCGGTTCCGGCAGCGTTCCAAGCTTTGCCCCTCCAGATTTGGACCGTGGTATTGACGGCTCCGGTCGTACCCAGGCCGGAGTAGACCAGGACCGAGCCATCGCCCAGCACCGTGCCCGTCGGATACCAGCGGCCCCCGCTCATCTTCGGCATGTCCACGAATTTTTCGCCGGCCGGATTGAACGCGGCGGTCCGCGGCTCGCCGAAGAACGGGTCGTAACTGAGGGTGCCTCCGAGGACGAACGGCCTGCCGCTCGGTAAGACCACCATGCCATTGCAGAACATGTCCCAGGCGAGCTTGAAGGTCCTGATCGTATGAGTCTTGGGATCCCAAACGCCTGCCTGGAAGTCTTTGTTGTCGGGATCATTGCCCGAGCCGGAAACGATCAGCACCTTGCCGGTGTGCATGAGGGCGACGTGCACGGGGTTGATGGGCATGGAGGAAGGGAGCGTGTCCCAGCGGCCGTTCTGATTGGGAATGGCCTCCACCACCGCCCGGACCTTGGTTTTTTCGTGCATTTCCGACGGCTCGATGAACGGCTTCGGCGGCTGGTCCTGTGCGTGCCCAGCGGTTTGAATCGCCGCCCCCAGGATCAGTAACCACAACCAATGCAGACGAGGAGAAGAGAAAGGAGTGTTCACGTTCAGACCCTCCTGGCGGTCCCCCGCCGTTCCAACGTGAAGCAGTTCAGAGAATCATATCAGGTCTGGCTCAGCCACTCCTTGATTTTTTCGTAGGCCTCGGGCGCGCTGAGCAGGTCGAAGTGATGGACGTCGTGGAGAATCCATTGCCGCGACTCCGGAAGAGGCAAGGTGAGGTCCGGTGATTCATGGCGGCCCAAGGCGCTGGCGGAGGGCACGAAGCCGTCGCTGGGCCACGACTCACCGCGGGTTTGCGAGGTCTGCGATGAATGCCCAGTCTCCCCTCTCACCGCGGCCATCGCGTAGCAGTCCACCCCCTCCGGCAGGGGAACCGGTCGCCGGGAATCGCGGGAGCGCTCGAAGCGGTCGCGTCCTGCCCAGTCCTCGTCCAGCAGGTAGCCGTGGCGCAGGTCGGTGATGCCGGCGCTGCGGATCTTGCCGAGACGAGCCAGCGGGGCCGAGTAGGGGGTGGTCCCCAGGAGGAAATCCACCCAGTTGCCGCTGCGCTCCAGGGGCGAGCCGTGATGCGGCGAACCCAGGAAGACGAGCTTCTTCAGGTGCCGTGGCCATTCGTGCCCCGCAAGCTTCCCGTAATGGCAGGCACTGCGGGCCACCAGCCCGCCCACGCTGTGGCCGACTATCGATAGCTCCTCCAGCGGCACAGGCCATTGCGACACTACGGCCTCGAGCAGATCGGCGAACGCGCGGCCATTCGTGGAGATGTGGAGGCCGCTGTTGTAGTGCAGGTAGAGGGGCGTGTACGAGAGATCGCGGGCGAGCGCGGCGCCGTGGTCGTGCCCTTTTCGATTCCACTGCAGATCGTTCATGCACAGGCCGTGCGCCAGCACGAGCAGCTTGCCGCCGGGCTGCGGGATCGCCCCTGCCAGGGAACGGCCTGGTTCCAGGGGCTGCCCCTCCCGGCGCAGGCCCATGGGAATCGCCAGCGGGTTCCGGGAGGCGGCAAGGTGGTCGCCCAGCACACCGTTGAGCGCGGCCAGCCAGGCTTCGCGTCCGCGGGACGTGCTCCCGTCGCCGCCGAGGGGAATGACGGGAACCATGGGAACGATGCCCCCGAGAACGGCATCGAGCCCGCCGCCCACGAGCCGGGTCACTCCCCGGATTCCATGGTAGACGAGCCTCGTGACGCCGCTGGTGGCACCCTGTGCCGGCGCGCCGAGGAGCGCCGTCGACCGCGCGATGTTCAGGTGCATGGCTTCCACCACGTCGGTGAGGCCCACCGTGGCCTCGACGGCGAGCCGGCTGACTCCACGCAGGTCGGAGGAACGGATGTGATGGGTCTGGGCCATGGCAGCTCCTTGCCGCAAAGCGGCATAAACACTCTCGCACACATTCGGCGGAAGTGCCAGCGTTGGCGGCCAAATCCATCATCTTCTTCATATATACTGGACACTCTACAAAAGGAGGACCCTGAAATGTCGAACAACAACCGGCCCACTTCGTTGCTTGCCCTCGTTCTCTTCACGGCCCTGATCGCGCTGGCGACTGGCGTCGCCGGCGCGGCAGAGAGCCCGAGCGCGGCCGTGACGGCACCGGTCACGAGCTTGGCCGTTTCGCCGGCGGACCCGCCGCCGGCGGCACTGCAGACGCCACTGGCGCTGACGCCGCCGCCGGTTTTCCTCACGACCTATCTCTGCAGCTACGAGATTACCGCTTGCGGCGCCTCCGGCCTGTACTGCTCGGTGGTCTGCAATGTAGGGCAGAGTTGCCACTGCAGCCTCCTCTTTGGCCACTTGCCGGACGGCAGTTGCTATGTCCAGCGGGTCGGACCCGGAATCTGCTTCTGACTCAGGGGACGGGCGGCGGCTCTGCGGTCTCGTTCCAGAGCAGAAAGGTTGACAGCGCGAAGAGCACCAGATTCGCCAGATTGAGGCCGCAAGGCAGCAGCACCAGGCGCAGTTGAATCGAGAAGCGGGCGGCGACCATCAGCACCAAGGCGACCGTCAGCGGACTGAACCCGGCGATCCAACGCGGATACATCGTCTTTTTCAGACCGACCACGGCTGAAAAAAGGATGGAGAGGGCGGCGATGCCCAACACGGTCACTGCACCCAGAGCGACATGGGCCGGGCGGACCGCCGCCGCGACTTCGCCCATCAGGGCCGCTGAGCCACCGGCTCCCCGCACCGCCTGGAGTGCCAATCCTAGGCTCGCGAACATCGCATGAAAGGCCGCGCCGACGCCGAAGGTGAACGCACCGAGAAGAAAAAACGCTCGCGACTTCCCTGCACCCGCGGGCCGCAGCCCTTGCGCGACCTGCCAGAACCCTGCGATTTCCAGCAGGACCGCGAAAACCCCCACGAAGTGGCCGGCGAGCATCCGCCCGGCCGGTACGTCGAGAAGATAGAGGTAGTCCTTTGATCCGAGGTGCGCGACCAGCGGCGTGTATTGCAGCGCCAGGTCGGCGTACGCGGCGGCGGCGGCGGCCACGATCGCGACCACGCCAGCCCAGCGCAGATCCATCTTCCGGAGTCCCGGCAAGGTGCTCCTGTTCCTTTCCATCTTCCCAGTCTAGCGCTCTTACAACACCCACGCATAGAATCCGAACCTCGTGGTAATGTTCTTGGCGCAAGGATCATCACGATGAGCAGCAGAAATCTGCCACCAACCACGGCTTCTCTCCTCGACGACGACGCGCGGCCTTACTTTCTCTGGTGGACGAACACCACGGTCGGCCAGCTCAAGGAGCACCTCGCCTCGGCCGATCCGGAAGAGCGTGCCTACTGGATGGGTGCCCTTTTGCGCGAGGCCAATACCCGGGACGTCTGGCTTTTCGTGAAAGCCGACGAGATCCGCGAGCTCTGGCCAAGCCTGATCCGGTATCTGGGGCGCTCGCGAGACATGTGGGCGTGGCTGCTGAGGCTTCCACCCCCGGAGTGGCCGCCGCTGAGCCAGATCCGCGCAAGTCATGCGTAAGACTTTTGATCGCCGGGTCGTTCCTGATTTTGTCCTCGACTTCGTCCGGGCGTGTCAGAAGCGGGTCCCCTGCCACCTGGGTGGCGGCGCGGCTCTTGCCGGAGCGTATCTCGGTCATCGGACGACCGGAGATATCGATCTCTTCGTCCATGACGCGGAGGATATGCGAGCCCTCGTTGGCCTTCTCTCCAGCGCCGCCGCAGATGCGGGAGTCGATGTCACTCTGCTGCGCGACGTGGGTCACCTCGTACGGGCGCAAATCGAGGCACGGGATGGAAACAGCATTGAGGTCGACGTTGTTCACGAGCCAGTCGCCGACATCGCGGTTCCCCCACCGCCGATCGAAGGGATCGTCATCGAGTCGCTCACCGACCTACGGGCGAACAAGCTGACCTGTATCCTCTCGCGCTCCGAGCCCCGAGACCTCGTCGATCTCTTTTTCCTCGATCAGGCCGGATTTCCTCCTGAGCGAGATCTCGAAATCGCGTCACGTAAAGACTCGGGAATCGATCCGGGCGTGCTGGCCTGGCTTCTCGCCCAATTTCCGACTCGTCCCTTGCCCGCGATGCTCGAGCCTCTCACGTCCGACCAGTTGGAAAAGTTCCGGGACGCTTTGGCGGAAAGGTTGCGACGCGGAGCCGTTAAATGAAGAAACGATCGGCGCACGAGGAGCCGCTGCCGGGGGCCGTCGGAAGGACGTCCGTCAGGGGACGGGCGACGGCTCGGCGTCCTTGTTCCAGAGCAGAAGGGTTGACAGCGCGAAGAGCATAAAATTGACCGCAGCGGCGTCTACTGGAGTCGCGACGGCGGACGCACCTTCAAGCCGTTCATCAGGCCGGAACTTCGGATCTGCGTCCGTCTCATCCTGGCGAGAGGACTTCCTCAGGTGGAACAGCCAGAGGCGCGGAGCTATAATGATTGGCAAGATATAGCAGGCATTCTATGGCACGCGATCTCGACCGGCTTGCGCCTTGTCGTCCACTTCAGCGACGCTTCGCAAGCGTCTTATCCGCTTGAGCTTGGCGCATATACCATTGGCTCTGACAAGGGATGCACGATCCGCTTGGCGGATGATCCTCAGATCGAAGACATACATGCGATTCTGACGATTACTCACGACGAAATCGTCCTGGAGGACTTTGCCGCCCCAAGCTCTCTCCAGCTCACGGGCGCTCCTGTCGAGCGGAAGAGATCCTTGACCGTGGGAGACGAAGTGATTCTCGGATCCTACCGGTTGAGCTTGATCGAGCTCTCGGCGCCGCACAACTCGGCGACCTGCGATCTCTCTCCCAACAATCGTGCCGAGGTCGACAAATTGTGGAGCCAACTCCAGAGAGGGCTCCCCGGTTACGACGACCTGCTCGAGCTCCTCCGGAACGTAATCTCTCCCCAAGAGGCGGAGATGGCTCGCGGGGCCACTTTCTCAGGTCTCCGAGCCTTGGTCGCGGCGGCCGACGTTCTGGTCCTCCTAGCCGTGACTTCGGCCCTATTGCCTCCAGGCTATACTCGATTGTCCGCTCTCCTTTATGACCTTGCGGGAGCCTGGGCTGTCGCCAGCGCTCTCATCCTGGTCAATCGTTTTCAGGTCAACTTCGCGGGGAGGGTGTTGTTGCCCTTGCTCTATACGCTGAGGTTTCTCGAGCCGCCAAGCTCCGACTGGTACCAGATTCCGCATGCCGGCTACGCTTTGGAGGTGTTGATTGCGGTCGTATTGCTTGGCGTCCTGGTGGATTTCGGAGCCTCCTCGGAGCCGCGACGGCGTTACCTGGATCTCAGGCGTCTCGCGCTGCTTCTGGTGGGCGCCGTAATTCTCTACGACAAGGGTTTCTATTCCTTTACGCTACCGCCGGCATTGCCTGCATGGTCTGGAACTGGTGGCCCGGACCTCGGCTGGAACAATGGGGGCGCCTGAAGAGTTTCGATGCGCAGATCTTAACCAATATCGGGCTTCGCCGGTGGTTCCGTTTTACCGGGGGCCGATGCCTGGCACTCTTCCTAGGAGTAATCCCGGCGCTTCTTTTCCTTAACAGCTTTCATATCAGTAACAGACTGCGGTGGCCCAAGGACACCGATCCCGATCCGGCGATCAAGACAGAGGAAACGGAGCAGAGAGTCTGGTTCTGGAAACACACGGGCCGTCTCCTTCGGCCCAGCGATCTTCAGAAATACGCTTTGTACGGATTCCTGGAGAAGGACGCGCCGAACTTTCAGGAGATCGATCGCCTCGCAAAAAGGGTCACCGACTACCCGAGGGACGCGAACTCCTATCAAAGCCTCAGACAACTTCTCCTCCCCTTCCGGCTTTCAACTCCTGGCCAGGCCTCACGAGTCTTGTCGGATGTGGAACTCGATTCCCATCAACAGCGTGTCTACCTGCTGGAAGAGAAGGCTGAAGTCCGCGGCCCCTTTCGGCGGTCGAGCAGGAGCTTCAGCGCCCGGGATCAGTTGGCATTTTGCTGGTACCACATGCAAGAGCTCGAAAGCCGGCCCAAGAAGAGAACTGATTCCGATTCGGCGATCACGACGAAGGAGCAGAGAGTCTGGTTCTGGAAACACACGGGCCGCCTCCTTCGGAGGAGCGATCTTCAGAATTTGTATGGCTTCCTGGAGGAGGACGCGCCGAACCTTCAGGAGATCGATCGTCTCGCAAAAAGGGTCGCCGACTACCCCACGGATGCGAACGCTTATGAACGCCTCAGCCAACTTCTTCGTCGCTTTCGACTCGATTCTACTCCCGCACCACTCGTCTTGTCGGACGTGAAACTCAATCCTCAGGCCCAGAGAGTCTACTTTCTGGAGGAGAAGACCGTCAAAGGCAATGGCCCCTTCTGGGGGTCGAGCAGGATCTTCAGCGCCCGGAACCAGTTGGCGCTAACCTGGGTTCAGAATTATCAGATTCAGAGTTTCACCCGGGGCGAGATCGAGAGCCGGATCTCCAGTGCCGGAGTTCGCCGTTTGGGTCTGATTATTTACGGATCCATCGGCTTGCTGATCCTCTGGCGCCGGGGAGGGGATTGGGGTTACGCCTTCTGGCTCGGCCTGTGGTTCGTCGGGGTCGGGACCCTCGGAGCCTATCGATACCAACTCTTTTTCTTTCAGGTCCACGCGCATGATATCTGGCTCAAAGCCCTGAAGAATCCCGGCGCCAACCTTCTGCTCACCGTGTTCCAAGCCTTGGACGCGCTCGTTATTGCGAACATGATTGCGTTTATAACCTTCCTCTCGTGCTCCGCAATATGGAATTGGATCTGCTGGCCAACGAGCCGTCGACGCTGCCTGAAATCGTTTTCGGCGCGACCGTGGTTGGGGAGGATCCTATACAGCAGCGTGCTGGGAGGCAAGATCATCCTCGTGGCCCTGATCATGTTTCTCTGTTTCTGGGGACCGCGGATCGTTTTACAAGTTACCAGCGGGAACGAGGATCTGGCCTTGGTGGCCTCCGCTGTCGTCTTCGTAATAGTCAGTCTGGGCGCGACCTGCTGGGTGCGCGCGCGGGCTGGAAAGCGGTTGACGCGGCTATACTTTGTCGCAGCATTCCTGTTCCTCACGGCTCAGGCGCTGGCTCTGCTTTCGACGTCGGAGGTGGCGAGTTTGTCTATTCGCTCCACCACGATCATGACTTTGAGCTACACGATGATCTGTGGCTTGATCGCAGTCTTTCTGGCCCTCGTGGTGCGCAAGAACTTCCTTCGCCTGTTCACCCTGCGGGACGCCAGCTTCGTGGTCACCGCTTCTCTCATCATGGTCCTGCTCAAGCTGTCGGAAAATGCGATGGAGGCGGGCGTGAAGCTCTTCTCCGATGTGACGGGCATCCCCGAGTCCGGATCGAAGATTCTCGGTTTGTCGGCCTTCGTGCTCCTGGTGCCTCCCGCACACCGTCGCATCGAGAGGTTCTTGCTGCATCTGTCCTTGATCAAGCTCAACTTGAGGTCGAGGAGGCCCCTCATCCTGCTCCGCCTGCATCAGATCGAGGAAAAGATCGCGACCGCCCTGGAGTTGTTGCTGAACACTCAGGACCCGCGAGGTATCGGTCAAATTCGAGATGCCCTGTCCGCCTGTGGCATCAACGAGTACACCTTCATGTCGAGGAAGGAGGGACGGATCTTCGCCAACTCCGTAAGCTGTTCCAGCTCAGCGCAGCCAGACCAGCTCGAAATCAGTGAGATGCTTCTCGAGTTCTTCCGCAAGCATCGGGCGGCCCTGGACCTCGACCAGCTTCCGTACGAATGGTCAACCTTCTTCGTTCAGTTCGAGCTAGAACGGCTGCGCATGGAGAGGCCAGCCAAATACCTTATCCCCATCAAGCTCGGCGAGAGCCTGCGAGGCCTCCTCTTCGTGTCGAAGACGTCTGACGAGAGGGTCCTGGGTGGCGAGGAGATCACGGATAGCATCGCGGAAATCGCCCTCCTCACGACGCAGCTCCGGTACCAGCATTTCACGCCGCCCTGAGACGCGCGGGCCTCGGCGCCGGCTCGGGCCCTCCTGCGATAGGATCGCCCCCATGCCCGGCGCCGTTTCCACGATCCCCACGCTCCGCACCGTCTGCGCGACGCGGTACGTCACTCCCTTGCGGGAGGGCGGGTCGCTGCCGGCGATCGTCGAGGCGAGCGATCTGGGGATGTACGTGCTCAAGTTCCGGGGGGCGGGCCAGGGGCCTCTGGCGCTGGTGGCGGAGCTTATTGCGGGGGAGATCGGCCGGGCTCTCGGGCTGCCGGTGCCCGAGGTCGTGCTGGTCGAGGTGGATGCGGCGCTCGGGCGCAACGAGGCGGACCCGGAGATCCGGGAGCTGCTGCGCGCCAGCGTGGGCTTGAACCTCGGGCTCGACTACCTGCCGGGGTCCGCGACGTTCGACACGGCGGCCGACCGGGCCGAGGCGGACCTCGCCTCCCGCATCGTGTGGTTCGACGCCTTCGTCACCAACGTCGACCGCACGCCGCGCAATCCCAATCTCCTGTGGTGGCACAAGGCCCTCTACCTCATCGATCACGGCGCCTCACTCTACTTCCACCACAACTGGCCGAGCCTGGAGACGATGGCCCGCAGCCGGTTTGCCGCCGTTCGCGACCACGTCCTCCTGCCCTGGGCGAGCCACATTGAAGAGGCGGACCGCCGGTTGCGTCCGATGCTGGACGCGGCCCTGTTCGCGCGCATCGTCGAGCAGATCCCCTCCGCCTGGCTGGTGACCGTGCCCGGCGGCGTCCCCATGCCGGCTGACGAGGCCGGCATGCGCGCCGGCTACGTGGAGTTCCTGGCGCAGCGGCTCGGTGCCGCCGCGGCGTTCGTTGAGGAGGCGGTGAATGCCCGCGCCCCTCTCGTTTGACTACGCCGTCATCCGCGTGGTGCCGCGCGTCGAGCGCGGCGAGATGGTCAACGCCGGCGTCATCCTCTTCTGCCTCGAACGGGACTTCCTCCAGGCCCGCGTCGAGGTGAACGAGCCCCGGCTGCGTACGCTCTGGCCCGAGATCGACATAGACTTGGTGCGGCAGCATCTCGAGGCGATTCCCAAGATCTGCGCCGGCAGCCCGGAGGCGGGCCCCATCGCCCGGCTTTCGCTGCGCGAGCGCTTCCACTGGCTCGTCGCGCCGCGCAGCACGATGATTCAGGTTTCGCCCGTGCACGCCGGTCTCTGCGACACACCGGAGCGTGCTCTCGACGAGCTGTTCGTTCAGACGGTGCGGTTACCGTGAGACTCTTGAGGAGGGAGTCATAATGTTGCAATACCTGGATACGATCATTGCATTTTCAGTCGTCCTGCTTGGCTTGAGCCTCCTGATCACCATCTTCAATCAGATGATCTCCACCCTCTTCGGCTACCGGGGAACCAACCTGCTCTGGGGAGTGGAGACGGTTCTGAGCACCATGGATCCGACGCTGGCGGGCAAGGCCCAGGACATGGCCAAGAAGGTCCTCACCGAGCCCATTCTTTCCGATTCCCTGTTCTCGCGATTCAAGGATGTCCCCATCCTCAAATCCATCACCAGTCGATGGCGAATCGCCTCCGCGATCAGCGCGCAGGACCTGGTTCACGGCCTGAAGAAGATCGCCGCCGACAAGACGACGGATTCCGACACCGCAACCTCTCTCAATACGATGCTGAGCGAGATCGATCCGGAAACGGCGCGCAACGCCGAGATGGTCGAAAAGCTCGTCCAGCAGGTGGCTCCCGGCGCCTCGGACAAGGCCGACGCGATGATCAAACAATTGCAAGCCTCCACGCAGAAGGCGGTCGGGAAGGTCGAGGTCTGGTTCAACCGGGCCATGGATCGTGCATCGCAAAGGTTCGCGATCCAGATGCGCCTGTGGACCGTCGCCTTCGCCGTCCTCCTGGCCTTCGGCGCACACATCGACTCCTTCCACGTTTTGCAGGAGCTTTGGGCCAGCCCGGCGACGCGCAGCAATCTCGTCGCCAGCCGGGACGCCGTGATCCAGGAAGCCACGGTCGTCCTCTCTCCCACCGCCACCCCGGACACGGAGGGCGCGAGCCCGGCAGTTCCCCCCTCCATCGTCAACGCCGCGATGAAAAATCTGCAGAGCCAGAACCCTGCGCTAGCCGCTCCGCCCGTCTTCAACAGCTACAACGATGCCCTCACCTGGCTGAACCAGAACGCGCCAGCGAACCAGAAAGAGGTCCTCGTCGCCCAATACCAAAAACTCGTGTTGGGCGGTCTGACCAGCCATTTCGATAGCATCAAAAAAACACTCGACGATTCCGGGTTGGCGATCATCCCGAGTCCGCTCCCCAAATTTTGGTGCTTCAACGGCTGGAGGAATTTTGCGGGCATCCTGGCGACCGCGGCGTTCCTGAGCCTCGGCGCGCCGTTCTGGTTCAACGCGCTGAAGACGTTGAGCAACCTGCGCCCCCTGGTCGCCAGCAAGCAGGACGCGCCCAAGCCGGCCGGTTAGGTCGTTGTCTCGACGCCCAGCCAGCGTTCCAGCTTCTGGCGCAGGACGTCTTCACGGAACGGCTTGGTGATGGTGTCGTTCATGCCCGCGGTGAGGCACCTCTCCAGGTCTTCCTTCAGGGCGTGAGCGGTCAGGGCCACGATAGGAATCCGGCGGATCTCTCCCGGGCTCGCGCGGATGCGGCGGCTGGCCTCGTAGCCGTCGAGCTCGGGCATCTGGCAGTCCATCAGAACGAGGTCGAAATCGTTTTTCTCCAGGGCCTCCAGAGCCTCCATGCCGTTGTTGACGGCCATGACTTCATAGCCCAGCGCGGCGAGCTCATGGGTGATGACGAGCTGATTGATGGCGTTGTCCTCGGCGACCAGGATACGGTAGCGCCGGCCGTCCGGCCGGGTCGCGGCCTTTTCGGAGGGGAGGGCCGGCACGGAGGTCGGAGGCGTGGTGGGCTCGAACGGCAGGATGAACCAGAACACGGAACCCTCGCCCGGCTTGCTCTCATAACCGATCTCACCATTCATCTGCTCAACGATCCGCCGGCTGATGGCAAGGCCGAGCCCGCTGCCGCCGAAACGCCGTGAGGTGGAGCTGTCGGCTTGAGAAAAGAGGGTGAATAGCCGGCCCCGCATTTCCTGTGGAATGCCGATGCCCGTGTCCGCAACGCGAAACCGCAGCCGGCCGTCCGCCAGCCGCGCCGCCTCGACGTCCACCCGCCCGCCTTCGGTGAACTTGACCGCATTGCCCACCAGGTTGGTGAGCACCTGGCGCAGGCGCCCGGGATCGCCCCAGACCCACTCCGGCACGCCGGGCTGGAGCGCCAGGGCGAGCTCGGTGCGCCGCGCGCTGGCGCGGAAGCGCAGCAGCTCGACGGTTTCGCGCAGCGTCGCGTGCAGATTGAACGGCATCCGTTCCAGCGACAGCCGGCCGGCCTCGATCTTGGAGAAATCGAGGACGTCGTCGATCAGCCGCAGCAGCGAGCCCGCCGAGGTCTGGATCAGCTCTCCATAGCCGCGCTGCGTCGGCGTGAGCTCGGTCTTGAGCAGCAGGTCCACCAGACCGAGCACGCCGGCCATCGGCGTGCGAATCTCGTGGCTCATGTTGGCGAGGAAGCGGCCCTTGGCCTGATCGGCCTGCTCGGCCGCCTCTTTCGCCAGCCGCATCTCCTCGCCCTTGCGGCGTTCCGTGACGTCGCGATTGATGCTCAGAATGGCCGGTTGACCCTCGTACTCGATCGCCGAGGCATTGATCTCGAGAAACATCCGGCTGCCGTCCTTGCGGAGCTGGACGCTCTCGAAGTTGTAAAAAACCCCCTTCTCGATCGTCTCGGCCACCTGGTCGCGCCCGCGGGCCACGTTTTCCGAGATGTCGATGAGCGACATGCCGATGAGCTCTTCGCGGCTGAAGCCGTAGACTTCGCAGGCCCGGCGGTTGACGTTGAGCACCACCTCGTCGGCGGGCCGGAAGACGAGGATCGGATCGTGCGCGTTCTCGAAGATCCGGCGATAGTCCTCGCTCATCCTGCGGAGCGCTTGCGTGCGCTCGTCGACCAGCCTCTCCAGCTCGTCGCGGACGCGGTCCAACTCGTTGCGGGCCCGCTCCAGCTCGGTGGCGCGGGTGGTGAGTAGATGCTCGCTCGCGAGCGCCTGCCAACGCTCGCTGTGGAGCTGCCGCGCCAGCATGAAGAGATAGCCGAAGAAGAGGACCAGGCAGGACCATCCCCAGAGGCCCGGCCGCCAGATCGTCGGACCAATCACGCCGCCCAGGTTTAGGAGCAAGGGCGCCATGAGCACCGCGACGAAGACGACGATCACCCGCAGGGCGTGAGAGAAGAGGATAACTGCCATACTGGCGATCACCGCCGCGATGGTGAAGACGAAAAAGGACTCTGGCCGCGACCCGAAGCTCTCGCTGGCGGCGAAGCACAGGCCACCGAGGAGCAGCCCGTTGAGGACCAGCGAGCCATAGAAGGCTGCGCGCCACACCCGCGGCCGCGGGCCGTGGATGCGGTCGAACCCCTGCACCAGGACGACGCGGACTCCGACCAGGGCCAGGATGGCGAGCAACAGGAACGCGAAGAGATGGGGGCTCCGGGCCGGCAGTCCCGCCGCCCGGCCGAGGACCACCACGACGAACGGATAGCTCACCACCCCCACCAGGGCGCGCCGGGCCGTCAACCGGTCGGCGGCTTCCTGTACCTCTGGCGGTATCGCGGGCATGGTCCTGCTGGCTCCCTCCAAACGTTTGGGCGGCTTGGCTGGCAGCTAGTTTGCGGGTCCGCCGCGAAGCGGTCAAGGGGAGCGCCGGCACGCCCTTCTCTCCGCTCCTGCGGTAGACTTCCCTCTCATGCGCGCCGTCGGACTCTATAAGTATCTGCCCATCGAGAATCCGGAGAGCCTCGTGGACGTCGAGGTTCCAAAGCCGGAGGCCCGGGGCCGGGACCTGCTGGTGCGGGTCAAGGCCGTATCCGTCAATCCGGTCGACACCAAGGTCCGGTCTCCCAAGGACGGAGCGGAGACCCAACCCCGCATTCTCGGCTGGGATGCGGCGGGCGTGGTCGAAGCCGTGGGCGAAGAGGTCACCCTCTTCTCCCCCGGCAACGAGGTGTTCTACGCCGGCAGCAACGTGCGGCCGGGATGCGACAGCGAGTATCACCTGGTGGACGAGAGGATCGCGGGCCGCAAGCCGCGCAACCTGTCGTTCGAGGAGGCGGCGGCCATGCCCCTCACCACGCTCACGGCTTGGGAGCTCCTGTTCGACCGGATGGAGGTGCCGCGCGCGGGGACCTCCGGGACAGGGCCCACGGCCACGGTGCTGATCATCGGCGGCGCCGGCGGCGTGGGCTCGATCGCCATTCAGATCGCCCGGCAGTTGGCGGGCTTGAGGGTGCTTGCCACGGCCTCCCGGGTCGAGTCCGTGGAATGGTGCCTGGCGCTGGGCGCGGCGGAGGTCATCGACCACCGGCAACCCTTCGCCGAGCAGCTCGAGAAGCTCGGCGAGCCGCTGGTCGACTACGTCCTCTGCTTCAACAGCACGGAAAAACACGTTCAAAACATGGCCGACGTCATCAAGCCGCAGGGAAAGATCGGCTGCATCGTGGGAGCGAAGGGCAACGCGCCGCTGCCCATGAGTCTTTTCATGCGCAAGAGCGTCGCCTTCTGCTGGGAGCTGATGTTCACGCGCCCGGATTTCCAGACGCCGGACATGCAGGCCCAGCACGACATCCTGAACGCGGCGGCGGATCTCTATGAAAACGGCACGCTACGATCGACGCTGCGCGAGAACCTCGGCCTCTTGAACGCCGAGAACCTGCGGCGCGCCCACGCCAGGATCGAGTCCGGCCGAGCGATCGGCAAGCTGGTGCTCACCGGCTTCGATTGACGGGATTTAAGCAAAAAAGCCGCCGGCGTCTCATTCAGGACGCCGGCGGCGACCCAGGTCAATCAAAGCAAAGACTCCAGAGATGCTCCCCCTAGTGGGTGAAGAGTAGCTGGATGACGGGACCGTGTCATCCAATGAAGCTCGTACTTCTGCGTACGACTATCCTCGTATGATCCTGGCGTCCCGACCCTAGAGAAGCTCTGCTATACTTAAGAGATTGCAAGTTATGAATGCATCGTGCCTCGGCTCGATCGGAGAGGACCCCTTGCCGGAACGGATCTCGGTTCTGATCGTGGACGACCATTTCATCGTCCGTAAGGGGCTCCAGGCGCTGCTGTCGGAGTGCGAAGACATCGAAGTCGCCGGCGAGGCCTTCGACGGACGCGAAGGCGTGGCCCGGGCCGGAGAGCTGCGGCCGGACGTCGTCTTGATGGACCTCCTGATGCCGGTCCTCGACGGGGTGGGCGCCATTCGCGCGATTCTCGCGGCACAGCCTGGAGCCAAGATCCTGGCGCTGACGAGCGCCGCCGGCAGCGAGAAGCTGCTGGAGGCGGTGCGCGCGGGAGCGCTCGGCTATCTCTCGAAGAGCGCGGAGCGCAGCGAGCTCCTCGCCGCTCTCCACAAGGTGAACCGCGGCGAGCCCTGGCTGCCGCCGGGCCTCACCCGCCGGCTGCTCCAGATGAGTCCGCCGGCCCCAGCGACGGAACCGTTGACCGAACGGGAGGCCGAGCTTCTGCGTCTGGTGGCCAAAGGGATGTCCAACCTCGCCATCGGGGAACGCCTTCACATCTCGGAGGCCACGGTGCGCACCCACCTCACCCACATCTTCGCCAAGCTGGGCGCCGCCAACCGGGTGGAGGCGACGCTCTTCGCCCTGCGGGACGGCTGGACGACGCTCGCCGACAGCCTGTCGAGTTAGAGTGGGCTGGGAGGCGCCGGGGGAACGATCCGTGCCGGCGCGGGCGTCAACAGGGAATGGAAGGCCCGGAGCTCAATTTCGGCCTGCTCCCAGGCGGCCATCAACGACGGCAGGCGCTCGCCGATCGTGTCGATCTCGTTGCTCAGGGCGAGCGCCTCGACCTCGATGCACTGCTGTCCCAGGAAACCGACACCCAAAACCGAAGCGGCACCGGCGAGGTCGTGAGCGGCCAGCGCCAGAGACCTGACGTTTCCCGTGGTGAGCGCCTTGCAGATCTCGGCGAGCCACTGCGGCCCCTGGGCCAGGAAGCTCGCCACCACCGCGCCGAGAAGGTCATCGCCGTTGCGCTGCCCGAACCGGTCGAGCGCCGCCAGCGTCTCATTCTCAGCTCTGCGGAGCCCGGCCTTCGACAGCGCGGCCGCCAGCTCGCCGCTGCCGATCCGGCTTTTGGGCACCACGGCGTCCATGCCGGCTTGCCGGCACCGCTCGGCGTCTCCTCCTTCGTCGCCGGTGAGCGCGATCACCACCGCGCGACGGCCGCCGTTCTCCTGCAGCCGCAGGCGGCGGGTGGTCTCGTACCCATCGAGCCCCGGCATCTGGCAGTCCATCAGCACGGCGTCGCAGACCGCGGTGGCAAGAACCTCCAGGGCCTCGGCGCCGCTCGTGGCTTCGAGGGTCGAATAGCCCAGGATCCGGACCTCCCGGCGGGCGATGATCCGGATTACCTCGCAGTCGTCGACGATCAGCACCCAGGGAGAGCCGGAGGATCTCGTGTCCATGCAACCTGAACCTCCTCGAATCGGGAGACACTGTCGCCGCCCAACCTTACGAAGGACATTACAGCTTGCGGTTTGACTGTGTTGCCCCAAACACACAGAGGAGAGCCGGAGAGAGTGAGGGCTTTACGAGCATCCTTCCCCACCGGTAAGCACGGCCACGGCGGCGCAGGCGTCGGCCTGGGCGACGGGGGGGTCGGGGAGACCGGGTGGCGGTGCCAGGGGATGGGAGGACTTGTGCAGGACGTCCCGGATCTGGGCCGGGGTCAGCTTGGGATTCTTCTCCAGCAACAGGGCGACGATGCCGGTGACCTCGGCGGCGGCGAGCGAGCTGCCGGAAAAGAAGTCGTAGGAGTTGGGGGGAGCCGTGGAGATGATATCGACCGCCGGCGCCGCCAGCGACGAGGTGAAGCGTTCGGACGGGCGGGCGAGGCCCCCTTTCAGATCGTCGCTGCCCACCACGCCGAGCACTCCCTTGACGTTGGCGGGAAACGAGTGGCTCGGCGCGCCGCCGTCGGCCGCCACCACCACGATGCCGCGCGACAGGGCGGCGCCCAGCAGCTTGCTCAACAATGGATCCTCCGGCCCGGCGAGGCTCAGGTTCAACACCTGGACCTTCTCGTCGATGGCGAACTCCACCGCCAGGGCCAGCGTGTAGCTGTTGCACTCCGCTTCGCGCGATCCGGGAGACCGGGGCCAGCAGGCTTTGAGGGCGTAGATCTCGGCCCCGGGAGCCACTCCCACGATGCCGATGTCGTTGTTGGCGGCGGCGATCACGCCGGCCACCGCCGTGCCGTGGATGTCGGCGGTGAACGGCGCGTTCTGCTGGTGGACGAAATCATTGGCCTTGGCGATGCGCCCGATCAGGTCCGGATGTTGAAAGTCGACCCCGGTGTCGATCACCGCCACTTTGACCCCCTTGCCGGTGGCCATGCGGTGAGCCTGCTGGACATGGAGGGCCTGCGAGCCATGCTGGAGGTTGGACAACGGATCGCCGCCGCCTTGAGTCTCGAAGGTCCCGACGGTCTGCGCCAGCCCGACTCGCGGGTCGGAGGAGAGCCGCTGGACCATCTCGCGCGGCGACCGCCCCCGGGGGACCTCGAAGACGACGCAGTGCTCGCCGATCGACGCCAGAGTCCAGGCGACGACGACGCGCATCCGGTACGTCCGCGACAGCTCCGCCGTGTTCCGGACCCACAGCGACGGCGGCGCCGCCGTGTAGATCACCATCACCTGCTGGCTCGTATCGTTCCGGCCGGCGCCCGCGGGCGAGGTGGAGGCCTCGCCGTCGCCGCTCACCGGCCTGGGCGTCGCACCGGCACAGCCCAGCACCGGCAGGACGACGAGCCCGAGGAGCAGGAGGAGCGCAGTTGACCTCCGGGAGCTCCGGGAGCCCCATCCAAGCCGCGTCATCGGGCGCCCTTGGCGGGCGCGCTCCCGGCCGCCGGCTCGGCGAGCGTCACCACAGAGTCTGAGCGCAGGCGGGTGAGGACGACGGAAATCGGATGTTCTGCGGCCTTGATCTCAAGGGTGTAGACGCCGAAAGGCGACGGGCCGGCCGTGATCTCGCCATGGACGGCCAGCAGCAGGTCGCGGATCTCCTTCTCCGTGGCCCGGGGCGAGAACATCACCCGCAGGGCGACCGTCCCGCCGGGCGCCGGCTCCGGGTCGGACAGCGTCTGGTAGGCGGCCGGCGGCGAGGATGCCGGAGATGCGGACCGCGCGTTGGCGTGGAGCTCGCTCCAGGCCAGCACACCGACCAGCAGCACGATGATGGCGGCCTGTGCCACCAGCGCCCCGCGCAACGGCCGGGGCGTCGCGGCGACCAGCGC
>JBAPYB010000256.1:0-2984 GCA_049284515.1 Thermoanaerobaculia bacterium | reverse complement strand
GCCGTGGCCCGGCCCCAGACCCAGCGGCCCGAGAGGCACAGGGCGTCGAGCCACGACGGGTCGTACTCCTTCATCCGCCCCGGCAGGATCTCCCCCTCCCAGGCGGACGCCGCGGCTTCGAAGCCTTCGAGCTGTTCGAGCAGGGCGTTGAGGCTCTCCGGCCCTTCCGCCTGCTCGTCGGGGTCCACCCGCTGCCAGGCGAGGAGGAAGCGCAGGTAGTCGGCCTGGGAGACCGGCTCGATCTCCCGTCGCAGCCGGTCCAACGTGTAGCGATGAACGCGGGCGAGCAGCCGGCGCTCGCACCACTCCTCTTCACCGAAACCGGGGGTGAACCGGCCACGGAAGGCGAAGCCCTCCGATTCCAGGGCTGCCAGGGCAACCTCGACCGCGCTACGGCGAAGGCCCAAGCTCGCCGCCAGCGCTTCCGCGACGATGGGTCCCAACCCCTCCAGCCGGCCGCGCACCAGCTCGACGAGCGCCTCCTCCCGCGTCCATTCACGGGCCAGGCGGGGGGGCGGCGTAATGGCAGGCTCCAGGAGGAGACCCGGATGAATGGCGAGGAGCTGCGACAGCCGCTCTGCCGCCACCCAGAGCTGGGAACCCCCGTCGGGCAGCATGGCGACCGCGGCCCGGCGAGCGGCGGCCAGGGCGTCGAAGAGACCGGCCCAGCCGGAACGGACGCCCTCCTCCACCGTCACGAAGCCGAGCGTCAACAGGGCATCGTGCAGCTCGTCCGGCGTCTCGGCTTCGGGCCACGCCTCCTCGCGCACCCGGATGATGGCGCTGGCGTCCAGGGCACCCAGGTCCGAGGCGGTCTCGGGATCGAGCCAGCGCCGGAGGGCGACCGCCTGGGTGCGCCTCTCTTCGAGGGGTGCATCGTCCAGGAAGGCGTAGGGCTGGGCCTTGAGCACCTCGTGCGCCAGGGGCGACGGCTCCACGACGTCGCGGGCCACGAGCGTCACCTCGCCGGCCTCGATCCGTCGCAGGAGCGCCTCCAGGCCCTCGATGTCCATGGCCTCTTCCAGGCAGTCGTTCAGGGTCTGCTCCACCAGCGGGTGATCCGGGACCTCGCGCTCGCCCACGATGTTCTCCAGGCAGGCGAGCTGGTCAGGGAAGACGACGGCGATCAGGTCTTCGGCCTGCTGGCGCAGCAGCGGCGCCGGCACCCGCCTGCCACCCCTGTGGCGCGGGATGGCGAGCGCCCGGCCGGCGTTCCAGCGCCAGCGCACGCCGAAGAGGGGCGCGTCGAGCACCGCCTGGGTGAGCACGTTGCGCACGGTGTTGGAGTGGAGGAAGTGGAAGGCGTCCTCCAGCGGGAAGCTGTGGGTGGGGCCCAGGGAGAGGACGATGGCGTTCTCCGTGGCCGCCGCCTGCAGCTCGAAGTTGAAGGTCTGGCAGAAGCGCTTGCGCAGGGCCAAGCCCCAGGCCTTGTTGAGCCGGCTGCCGAACGGCGCGTGGACCACCAGGTGCATGTCCCCGGCCTCGTCGAAGAAGCGCTCGGTCACCAGGGTGTCCTGGCTGGGCATGGTCCCCAGCGCCAACTGCGAGGCGGTCAGATAGTCGGCGATCTGCGCCGCCGCGGCGGGCGGCAGCCCCAGCTCGCTCTCCAACCACTGGACGGCTGCTGCCCGCGAGCCTTCCTTCACCCGTTGAGAGACCTCCTCTCGCAGCCGGGAGACGGCGACCGACAGCTCCGCCGTGCGCGCCGGCGCCTCGCCCAGCCAGAAGGGAATGGTGGGCGGCTGCCCCTTGGCGTCCTCCACCAGCACCCGCCCCTGCTCGACCTTGATAATGCGCCAGGAGGCGTTGCCGAGCTGGAAGATGTCCCCCGCCAGGCTCTCGACGGCGAAATCTTCGTGGACGGTGCCGATCGTGGTCCCTACGGGCTGGAGCACCACCTGGTAGTCCGCGAGGTCGGGGATGGCGCCGCCCGAGGTGATGGCCGTCAGCCGCGCTCCCTTGCGGGCGCGAATCACGCCGTTCACCGCATCGTGGTGAAGATAGGCGCCGCGCCGCCCGCGGCGGGTGGTGAAGCCCGTCGAGAGCATCGCCACCACCTCGTCGAAATCCTTCCGCGCGAGATTGCGGAACGGCCAGGACCGGCGGACCATGGCGAAAAGATCGTCCTCTTTCCGGCCGTCTGCGGGGTCGACCGCCGCCTCGGCCACGATCTGCTGGGCCAGGATGTCGAGCGGCCGCTCGGGGATGATCAGCCGGTCCAGCTCTCCCCTTCGGACGGCGTCCACAAGGGCCGCGCACTCCACGAGCTCGTCGCGGGTGAGGGGAAAAAGCCGCCCCTTGGGCAGGCCGCCAAGCTGGTGGCCGGACCGCCCCACCCGTTGCAACAGCGTGGCGATCGAGCGCGTCGAGCCGAGCTGGCAGACCAGGTCGACCGAGCCGATGTCGATCCCCAGCTCCAGGGAGGCCGTGGCCACCAGGGCCGACAGCTCGCCGGCCTTGAGCCGCCGCTCGCTCTCCAGCCGGTGCTCCTTGGCCAGGCTGCCGTGGTGGGAGGCCACCTTCTCCTCCCCCAGGCGGTCGGAGAGATGGCGGGTGACGCGCTCGGCCAGCCGCCGGGTGTTGGCGAACACCAGCGTCGTGCGGTGCTCGCGGATCAGCTCGGCCAGCCGGTCATAGTACTCGTCCCACACCTCGTTGGCCATCACCGCTTCGAGCGGCGAAGAGGCTGGCACCTCGACGGCGAGGTCCATCCGCCGGCCGTGCCCGGCGTCCACGATGACGCAGTCGGGCGTGCCGTCCGAGGCAACATTGCCGGCGCCCACCAGGAAGCGGGCGACTTCTTCGATGGGCCGCTGGGTGGCGGAGAGGCCGATGCGCTGGAGGCGATGGCCGCCCAAGACCCTCACCCCTGCCCCTCTCCCGACCACCCCATCCCCCTCCCCGGGAGAGGGCATAGGCGCTAACTCTGCTTCGTGTAGGGGCGGGTCTGGAGGGACGGGAGGGGGCGCGACCCGCCCTGCGAC
>JBAPYB010000255.1:0-5165 GCA_049284515.1 Thermoanaerobaculia bacterium | reverse complement strand
GGCATAAATGCCAGGGCTACGAGTGGACGCCGGATGAATCCGGCTTTAAGTCCCCTTCAGGGGGCGCTGTTCATAGCCCCGGCATTTATGCCCGGGCGCAGGTGGGCGTTGCGACGGGTTGCGCATTTTCCAGACGCCTTCTGAGGGATTCTTCTAAGGCCGAGAAATCGGGCCGGCGCGAGGGTCTCTCGCGCCGGCAGGCGTTTCAGATCACAGGTAGCGCAGGATCGGCCGCGCCTTGGGGATGGAGGTGAGGCGGTCGAGCAGGTTCTCGAAGCGGGTGGCACCTGGCGAGCTCGCCGCGGACTTGGCACCGGAGGGGCCCGGCAGCGGCAGGGTGCGCAGGAAGGTGGGCGGCTTGCGCAGGTTGGTGTGCTGCTCGAAGGAGTGGGCCAGCTTGATCAGCTTGCCCTCGCTGTACGCCGTGCCGAAGAAGCTGATGCCCACCGGCAGCACGCCGAAGGAGTAGCCGCCGAGGACGTTGACGATCGGGTAGCCGGCCACGGCCGACATCCCGGAGCTGGCGCCGGTGAAATGGTCGCCGTTGACCTCGTCCGTGGGCCAGGCCGGCGAGCCGGTGGGCGCTACCAGAGCGTCGAGATTCTGCGCCGTCAGGATGGCGTCGATGCCCATGGGGCCGGCGAGCACCGGGCCCTCGGCCAGGGCCGCCGCGTAGTCCGAGGCCGAGAAGATTTCCTCCTCGGCGAACTCCAGCAGCTCCTGGCCGAAGAACTGGAGCTCCTGGGCGGCGTGGGCGTTGTTGAAGGCGATGATGTCGGCGAGGGTCTTGACCGGGAGGCCGTTGCGGGTGGCGAGGTAGGCGTTGAGGTCGCGCTTGAACTCGTAGATGAGGACGGTGATCTCGTCCGACGTGGCGTTGAGGGCGTCGACCGTCGGGATGTCGGCCGGATCGACCAGGATGGCGCCGGCGTCGGCCATGGCCGCGAGGGCGTCCTCGAAGATCCTGTCCGTCTCCCGGCTGTAGCCCGTGGTGGTGTGGCGCCAGACGCCGATGCGGGCGCCGTGCAGGCCGTTGGGATCGAGGAATTGGGTGTAGTCGGTGGAGAACTTGCCGGCGCTGGCGGCCGTCTGCGGGTCGCGCGGATCGACGCCCACCAGGGCGCTCAGCATCGCCGCCGCATCCGCCACGGAGCGGGCGTGGGGGCCGACCGTGTCCTGGGAGTGGGAGATGGGAATGACGCCGGCGCGGCTGGTGAGGCCGACCGTGGGCTTGATGGCGGCGACGCCGTTGAGCGAGCCCGGGCAGACGATGGAGCCGTCGGTCTCCGTGCCGAGGCCGGCGGCGACGAAGCTGGCCGTGGCGGAAGCTCCGGAGCCCGAGCTCGAGCCGCAGGGGTTGCGGTCCACCACGTAGGGATTGCCCGTCTGGCCGCCCTGGCCGCTCCAGCCGCTGCTGGAGTTGTTGCCGCGGAAGTTGGCGAACTCCGAAAGGTTGGTCTTGCCCAGGATGACGGCGCCCGCCGCCCGCAGCCGTGCCGCCACCGTGGCGTCCTGCGGCGCCGGCGGTCCGACGAGGGCGAGGGAGCCGGCGGTGGTGCCCATCTGGTCGCCGGTGTCGATGTTGCCCTTGAGCATCACGGGGATGCCGTGGAGCGGTCCGCGGGGACCCTGGTGCTTGCGCTCGAAGTCCAGCGCCCTGGCGATCTTGCGCGCCTCCGGGTTCAGCTCCAGCACCGAGTTGACCCGCGGGCCGGCCTGGTCGAGCGTCGCGATCCGGCCCAGGTACTGGTTGACGAGGTCGAGGGAGGTGACCTGCCTCTTGGTCATCGCCGCTTGCATGTCGGCGATGCTCGCTTCCACCACCGAGAAGGCGTGGTGGGCCGGCTCGGTTTCGACGTCCAGGTCCGCCGCGGCAGCCATTTTGTCACCCAGGAGCCCGGCCAGAGGGGCGCCGGCTCCCGCGATTGCGCCGAGGCGCAGGAAAGTTCGACGGCTGACTTCGTCCTTTGCGTTGCGCTCTTCGCCTCCGAATCCACGATCATCCTCGGACATGCGCAGTTCTCCTTTGAGGTTCCGACGTTAAGCCTCGTGGCGGTGAGTCCATTCCGGCAAGGGAAAGGTTCTCCCTGGACGAACGCAAGTGACTGCAAGTGACTGGATGAATGGCAAGAGGCCCGGTGCGGGCAAACAAGACAACTCATTCTAAAGGACGCCGGGGAGGAAGGGAACGGGACAAACCCGGAGGCCTCAACCTCGCTGCGGCGCCGTGGCCCGCTCGAGAAAGGCGAGATAGACCAGGGCCTCCTCCAGGGTCTCGCCGCACATCTCCTTCATCGGCCGCAGGTTGACGCAGACGGCGGGGCGCTCAGGGCTGCCGAAGAGGAGACAGCGGTTGTCGTCCGTGAGCTGGACGCAGCGCACCCCGGCCGGCTTGCCCGCGGGCATGCCGGGAATGGGAGACGAGATCGAAAGGCCGATGCAGCAGGCCCCGCAGCCGATACGGCACTCCACGGACGACGGATCCTCCGTGCGAAGGATACATGCGACGGGGGTTGGGTATTTGAGGACGTCTCTATCATCTGCGCCGGAGGGGTCTGGGTAGAGACGCCCCAGGTCCTGAACGATACGCTTCCGGTGGCCCCGGGGACTGCGGGGCGTCTCCGAGGCGGCCGGAGCGTCCCGAGGGTCGCCGATCGGTTGGCGTCGCCGAGGGGTTGATTCGAGCCCGACCGCCGTTGGCGAGATGCAGACCGGTTTCGCCGTCGCGGAGACGTCCCGCGGTCCCCGGGGTATCCGAGAGGATCTCGTTCAGGACCTGGGACGTCTCTACCACCTGCGCCGGAGGGGTCTGGGTATTCCAGACACCCTCTAAGGTAGGATTGAAAGACATGGCTCCTAAGCACGTACGTAGGTGAGAGTTCGGCATGAGTTTCCCCTTCGACGTCTTCCTGAGCTACGCGCGCCAGGACCACGCCTTCGCGGTGGAGCTGGCGCGGACCCTCGAGGATTCGAGCTTTCGAGTCTGGCTCGACGAGGAACAGATCCTTCCCGGGGAGACGGTCCAGGACAGCCTGGTGCGGGGCCTGAAGGAGGCGCAGCACGCGGTCTTCCTGGTGACCGACGCCTGGCTCGGCCGTGACTGGACGGAGTGGGAGCTGGAGAGCTTCCTCAAGAACCGCAGCAGCCTGCGCCGCGTCATCCCCGTGCTGCGCATCCCGCGCGACGTCGAGCGGATCGGCCCCTACCTGCTCAAGCTGCAGCCCGTGGAGTGGCCGGAGAACGATCCGGAGCCCGAGGCGCGGCTCTGGGAGCTGCGCTGCGGCCTTCTCGGCGAGGCGATGGGACCGCGCCTGGAGCGGGCCCGCCGGTGGCGGGAGACCCTGGCAAGCCAGGGGCCGGCCCTGGCGGCGCGGACCTCCGCGGAGTCGGTGGCCTACTCCCTTCTGGCGCTCGACCGCTGCGCCTCGGACGAGCCCCTCACCTGCGACCGCGTAGCGCAGTGGGGGCAGCTCACGACGCAGGCCGCACGGGCCGTCCACGAGACGATCTTCGTCGTCGGCCCGCAGGGGCGGGGGCACGAGCTCTTCCTCGAACGGATCGAACGGCGCCTGCCCAAAGATCCGCCGCGGACGATCCACACCGTCAGTTGGGGCGCCTTCACTCCGAGCGCCAAAGCCGTCTTTTTCGAAGCCCTGGCCCGGGCCCTCCACTGCCCGCCGGAGCGCCTGGCGGCGACCTTGCGGTCCCAGACCACGGACCAGAACCTCTACCTCGTGCACCGGCCGGTTTGCGAGAAGGACTTCGAGGACGAAGCCTTCACCGCCTATTACACCACCTGGCTCCCGGAGCTGATCGCCGAGGCCGCTCCGGTCCTGCGTTCCGGCGACCACACGGGGGCCGTCAAGCTCGTCCAGGGGATCGCCTGGTGTACGGCGGCCCCGGTGCAGAGCGGCCTCGCCTGGCTGGCCCGGCGGGTCGGAGTCGAGGGGCAGTGGGTGGAGGAGGCCCTCCAGAAGCAGGGGGCGGTGCAGGCCGTGGCAAGGATCCGCCGCGAGGCCGAGCGCCGGCGCCAGGCGGGCCGCCCCTGGCTCCCGGCCGTGACCCTGGACGAGTTGCCGGAGATCACCCGGCAGGACGTCCTCGAATGGAGCGAGTTCCTCCCCGAGGGGGAGCGCCGGCGGTTCGTCGACGACGCGATGCTGGGGGCCCGGAGCTCCGAACAGATCCTCGAACGGATCGTGCGCTGGATGAAATCAGAGGAGGCGTGAGGACATGAGCGACGCGACAGGGTTTCGGCAGTATCGGGGCGACGGCACCACCCGCGATGGACAGCCGGCGCCGGCCCGCGGCGAGGCGGGCCGGTACCTCGCGAGCCCGGAGCTGGCGGCGGCCGTCAACACCATGCTTGCGGTGGAGCAGCCGCTGCTGGTCACCGGCGAAGCGGGCACCGGCAAGACCGTGCTCGCCGACTCGATCGCCGCCGAGCTCGAGCTGGGGGAGGTCCTGGTCTTCACCGTGCGCAGCGACGACCAGGGACGCGATCTGCTCTACGAGTTCGACAACCTGCAACGGTTTTACGACGCCCAGGTGCAGGACCCGCGGGCCCGCGACCGCGCCAACTATCTGCGCCTGGGAGCCCTCGGGCAGGCCCTGCGGTCGGAAACGCGGCGGCTGGTGCTGATCGACGAGATCGACAAGGCGCCGCGCGACTTCCCCAACGACCTGCTCGACGTCCTCGACCGCATGGAGCTGCGCATTCCCGAGATCGGGCTCGAGGTCCGCGCCCGCCACCGGCCGGTGGTGGTCATCACCAGCAACCGCGAGAGCCAGCTCCCGGACCCGTTCCTGCGCCGCTGCGTCTTCCACCACATCGAGTTCCCCGACGACGCCCTGCTGCGCCGCATCCTCGACGAGCGGCTGGGGCCTCTGCACCTCGCCGCCGAGCTGCGGGACAGGGTGGTCCGCAAGTTCACCGAGCTGCGCCAGGTGCAGGGTCTGCAGAAGCGGCCGGCGACGAGCGAGATGCTCACCTGGGCCCGGGTGCTCGAGCGCGCCGGAGTGACGCCGCCGGAGCTGGAGGTCGAGCCGGGGAACCTGCCCCACCTGGGGGCGCTGCTCAAGACCCGCGAGGACCTGGAGCGCGTCCGGCGCCGAGCGTCGTGAGCGAGCCCGAGCCCTCCCCCCCGGCGCCCGCGCCGCTGCCC
>JBAPYB010000254.1:0-23798 GCA_049284515.1 Thermoanaerobaculia bacterium | reverse complement strand
CCTGCGGTCTGGCGGCGGGCGCGGGAGCTGGGCTTCCAGGCCGCTCGGCGGTTCCGGCCGGAGGCCGTGGCCCCCCTCCTTTACGAGGCCGTCGACTGGGTTCGGGAACGGGCTTTGCAAACGCAGGAGCCGGCCCCATGAACGAGGATCCATGACCGAGAGCCGCGTCGAGCTGTCCGTCGTAGTCCCCGCCTACAACGAGGAAGGGCGGCTGGAGCCCGGGCTGAGGCGGGCCGTGGAATACCTTCGCGGGCGGGGCCGCCCCTATGAGCTCCTGGTCGTCGACGACGGCAGCCGCGACGGCACGTCGGCCGTGGCCGGCGCCTTCGCGGCCGAAGGCGTGCGGGTCATCCGGCACGAGCGCAACCGCGGCAAGGGCGCGGCTGTGCGCACCGGCGTCCTCGCCAGCCGCGGCGAGCGGGTGCTGATCTCGGACGCCGACTTCTCGACTCCCATCGAGGAGGTGGAGAAGCTGGAGGCCCGGCTGGACGACGGCACGCCCCTGGTCCTCGGCAGCCGCGGCCTCGACAGCTCGCAGGTGCGCCAGCACCAGCCCTTCTACCGCGAGTTGATGGGACGGGTCTTCAACCTCGTCATCCGGCTGGCCGGCGTGCGCGGCATCCGCGACACGCAGTGCGGCTTCAAGCTCGCCGCGGGAGACTTCGGCCGCCGCCTGTTCTCGGCGCTGACCCTCGACGGCTTCGCCTGGGACGTGGAGATGATCTGGCTGGCCCGCCGCCGGGGCGCTCGCGTCGCCGAGGTGGGCGTCGTGTGGGTCAACTCACCCGATTCGCGCGTCGATCCCATCCGCTCGTCGCTGTCGATGCTCCGCGACGTGCTGCTGATGCGTTTCCGGCACCGGGGCGAGCCGTGATCGCCGCCCGGGCCTATCCGGGTTTGCGCCCGGCGGCGGCGATGGTGGTCGCCGGCAGCCAGAGCTGGCGGTCCTTGAGAGCGGCCGGCATCCGGCGCCCGAGCTTTTCGCCGATCAGGTCACAGGAGAAGGCGCTGGCGTAGGGCAGGCGCTGCACCGCCTCGTAGCCGCTGCGGCGGAGCAGCTCGCCGAGGGTTGCGCGGTCGAAGAAAGTGACATGCTCGGGGATCTTGAAGAACGGCCAGCGGTAGCGCATCAGCGGGCGCCAGAAGCTTCCCATGTCGGGAGTCGCGACGACCAGCCAGCCGCCGGGCCGCAGGTGACGGCCAAGCGTGCGCAGGAAGCCTTGCGGGTCGTAGATGTGCTCGATGACGTGGATGACGGCGATACAGTCGAAGAGCTCGCCGGCGGCCTCGGTAGATAACTGGTCGGTGCCGCCGAGGATCACCCGGTCGGCCCGGCCGCGGGCCTTCTCCAGCGCGGCCGGAGAGTAGTCGGTGCCCGTGCGGTGGGCGAAATGGCTCCGCGCCTCGTCGAGGAAGAAGCCGTAGGCGCAGCCCACCTCCAGCAGCCGGCCGCCGGTCATGCCCCGCCGGTCGAGCTCGGCGAGGAAGCGCTGGAAGGTGGGGCGCAGGGTCGCCTCCTGGGCCTGGTAGCTGGAGTAGCCCGCCGTGCCGCCCTCGAAGTAGGCGTCGTCCTCGTAGTGCGCGCGCATCGCGGGCTCCGCCAGCCGCGGGTGCAGGTACCAGAGGCCGCAGCGCCGGCAGCGGGCGACGGCGAAGGGCGGGAAGACGTAGACGTTTTCATGGCGCTCCCCGCTGCCGCAGAGCGGACAGGGGGAGAGCTCGAGATCGACGGATGGGACCATGGGAGGCGATGAGATCGGAATGGGAAGGCCGGCAGCGCGGCGGCGGGTAGTGTACCCCCGGGAGAGACGGCGGTGAACCCCGCCCTTCCCGTGCTGGCTCTCCTGTCACTGGCCGGCCTCCTTCTGCGGCGGCGTGAGACCGGCATCCCCTGGGCGGTCTGCGGCCTGGCTGGAATCGCCCTGCTGTGGCCGGCGCTGCGGTTGCCGGACGGCATTCCCAGCCCCGCCGCGACCCTGGCGCAGCAGGCCCCGTGGCAGGGGATCGCCGACCCGGCGTCCGGCAATCCCAATCTGCGGGACGTCACTTACCAGGTCGAGCCCTGGCTCCTCTTCCTCCGCCACGAGCTGCGCGCCGGACGCCTGCCGTTCTGGGACCCGCACCAGTTCTCCGGCAGCCCCTACTGGAGCAACGGCTCGGGAGCCCCTCTCTTCCCCCTGCACCTGCTCTTCGCCGCCTTGCCGCTTCAGCTCGGCCTGGTGCTGCTGCCCTGGCTGCGCCTCACGATCGGCGGCTGCGGCGCCTGGCTGCTGGCCCGGGAGCTGGGGGTGAGCCGTCCGTCCGCGCTCCTCGCCGCCCTGATCTTCCCCTTGTCGGGAATGATCACCAGCTTCCTCCTCTTCCCCATGGGGAACTGCCACGCCCTGGTGCCCTGGGTGTTCCTGGCCGTCGAGCGCCTCGCCAACGGCCGGGGGAGCTGGAGCGGTCTCGCTCTGGCCGGCGGCCTCCAGCTCCTGGGCGGCCACCCGGAGACCCCTGTCTTCACGGCCCTGCTCGCGGCGGTGTATCTGCTCGCCCGGGGGAGTGACGCCCCCCGTCCAAGACCCTCATCACCCCGGCCCTCTTCTCCCGCCCCCTCCCACCCCCCTCACCGGGAGAAGAGGGAGAACAGCAAGACCGCTCCAACCGGGTTCCCCTCTCCCGCGGGAGGGGGATGGGAGGCGTCGGGAGAGGGGACAGGGGTGAGGGTCCTCGGGCGGGGGCGCTCTGAGGCAACGTTAGCGCTCATAGCCGTCTGGGCGCGGTTCCTGGCCGGCTGGATCGTCGCGGGAGCGATCGCCGCCATCCACCTCCTTCCTCTCTACAAGACGCTCACGGGCAGCGGCAAGTGGCTCGCCATGACGCCCGGTCCGCCGGTGCCTCTGGGCACGATTGCGGCCGTCCTCCTGCGCTCGGTGCTGCCCGACGGTTTCGGCAATCCGGCGGACGGCACCTGGTGGGGTCCCTTCAATTACGCCGCCACGGCGATCTATGCCGGCGCCTTGACGCTGCCGTTCGCCGCCGCCGGCCTGGCGGGCGTCCGGGGCGACCGCCGCTGGCGGGCCGTGACCGTGATGACCCTCTTCGCCCTGGTGGCGGCCTATCAGCTTTTCGGCATGCGGACGGTGCTCTACGCCTCGCCGGTGATCCAGCGGGGACTCCATCACTACATGAAGTTCGGCCTCGAGCTGGGCCTGGCGCTCCTCGCCGCCGGAGGCTGCGAGCGGTGGCTTGCCGGGAAGGGCCGGGGGATCCTGGCGGGCTCCGCCCTGGTGCTGGGCCTGCTGGCGGTGACGGCCTGGCGCTTCGGCGGGTTCGGCGGGTTCGGCGGGGAATGGCGGCAGCGCGGCCTGCTGGGAACCGAGATCGCCTGGATCGCCGGGGTCGGCGGTCTCGCCCTCGTCCTCGCCCTCTCTCTGCTTCTGCCGGCGAGCCGGCGCTGGACGGTCTGGCTCTGCCTGCCCGGTCTCCTGATCGTGGACCTCGTGTCGGCGCACGCCCGCACCAACCCCGGCCTGCCGGCGGCGAAGCTCTACCCGGTCACCGGCGCCGTCCACTTCCTTCAGGGAAAGCCGGAGCGCGTGGCGGGCCTGGGGACGGCGCTGTTCCCCGACGCGTCCATGGTCTACGGCCTCTACGACGTCCGCGGGGACAGCCCCGTGAAGCTCCAGCGTTACGACCGGATCTACGCCCAGATGGGCGCCGGCGATCCCGTCTACTTCCGGCCGATCGAGAATTGGCGCAGTCCCTGGCTCGACCTCCTGGGCGTCCGCTGGGTGATGGCCGGACCGGCGGAGGAGGCGCCGCCGGGATCGGGCTGGGCTCTCGCCTACGCCGGCAGCGATGCCCGCATCTACGAGCGGCCGGTCCCCCTGCCCCTGGTGCGCCTCGAAGAGGGAGCCCGCGGCGGCGAGATGAAAGTGACCGGGAGAGCCCCGGGTTTCTGGGCGGTCGGCGTCAACCCTCGGAAGCCGGGGACGCTCGCCGTGGCCGAGACCTGGGACCCGGGCTGGAGCGCCACGCTGAACGGCGAGCCCGTGGCCGTGAAGCCCTACCTCGGCATTCTCCTGGGCGTGGCCGTGGGGCCGGGGCCTGGGCGCGTCGAGCTGCGTTACCGCCCCGACGGCTTCGGCTTGGGGGTGGTGCTGACCCTTGTGGGTCTGGCGGCAGTAGGCTGGCAAGCCTGGCGTAATCAGAACAGATCGCTGTCCCCCATCGTGTAATACAGCCGCGCCCGGAGCTCCTCCTCCGGGTCCTCGCCGAAGGGCACGAACACGAATCCCAGGTCGTCAGGCTCCGGGCGGCTCTCGAAGCCGAGGCTGAGGACCTGCTCGCGCCACCAGGCGGGACGGCTCGACGCCCAGGTCTCGACCGTCTTCGCCTGCCGGTGCTCCGGCGCGGCGAGGACCCGGGACAGGAGCTGCCGGACCGCGGCCGGAACCCGGGGATCGAACAGCGCGTCACCCCACAACAGGCGGTCGCCCTTGGCCCGAAAGACGCTCCAGCCGGCGAGCCGGTTTCTGCGGAAGACGGCGTAGAGGAAGTACTCGGTGTCCGGACAGCGTGCATAGCGCCATTCGAGGTAGCGGGCGTCGCGCTCGACGAGCAGGCCGTAGGTGCCGCTCACTCGCTGGAAGAGCTCGTCCCAGCGCGCGTCGAAATGGGCGATCCGCTCGACCCGGTAGCCGGCGAGCCGCGAAAGGATCGGGTTCGGCGCGGCGAGCGGCCGGGCGGCGAGATCCAGCACGTGGAACGGCAGCGACTCCAGCCGGCGGGCGCCCACGAAGCTCATGGAGAAGCGCTGGATGTTGCCGGTGTTGAAGCCGTAGTTGAAGGAGACCTGACCCTCGCAGTACCGGGCGTAGTAATGGCGCACGGTGCGGCCGAGCAGGCTGGTCGGGCCGCGTCCCAGGTGACGGAAGGACGGCTCGGTCATCGTGTCGCCGATCTGCAAGGCCGGGAGGGAGCGTGGCTCGCCGCCGGCCGCGCGGTGAAAGCGCACCGGGTAGCCGGCGTAATGCGCCACCAGGGCGCCTTCCGGGGAGAAAGCCTCGCTGATCCGGAGCGCGCCGTAGGGGTTCTCCCGGTACTCCCAGCGCCAGCGCGCCAGGCTGCGGTCGACATGGAAGCTGCGGCGGAACATGGGCAGGATCTGCTCTTCGTCGCCGTCCCGGAACTCGCGGACGGTGCAGCTCTCCTTGCGCGCGAGATAGACCGCCGCGGCGGTCCCCCGCTCCGGCTTCAGGACGACGAACCCGGCCTCGGACAGGGCGATGACGATCTCCTGAAGAGCGGCGCCGGCTCCTGCAACCGGGATCAACAGCCGCCCCTTGTCGCGCAGCCGCCGGCGGGCTTCTCCGAGCACGTCTCCCAGCGGGCCGCCGCTCGGGAGCGCAAGGAGCACGACCGCATCCAGGCTCGCATCCTGAGCCGCCTCGGCAGAGGTATCTACCACCGTATAGCCGGCCGCCGCGAGCTCTTGGGTCAGGACGCCCGGCTCCGGCCCGGCGATCAGGACGCTGCCGGGAGGGGAGGGAAGGAGGGCTAGCAATGAATCCGCAGGGTCGGCCAAGAGAGATCAGTTCCGTCGGGCGAGCAGTGGCACGCCTTCATTCTACGGATTTGGGCTACGATGTCGAAGATGGATGAAAAACACTCAGGCTATGATCTCAAGGCTCCGGGCGCTTCGGGCGGCTCTCTGCATCTGCCGGGCCACGGTTTCCTTCGGGTCGACGACCATCTGGTCGTTCCGGAGGTGACGCGGGACGAGATCATCGACGGCCGCCGGGTGGTCGCTTTCCCGGCCGAAGCTCCCCACGCCACCCAGCACGGCGACCTGCACTACGTGCTGCGGGCGCACGTGGCTCCCGGGTACCGCGGGGCCGTAGACCTGCTGACCCGGCAAGGTCAGAAGTCCGACTTCGCCAGCGACGCCTGCGTTTACAGGGACGGTATCGATCCCTCGACCGGTACGCGCTACCTGGAGGAGATCGCCTTCGAGATCGTCTCGGAGCAGAGCGACCGGGACGTGACGGAGAAAGCCCTGGCCATGCACCGGCGCGGGGTGCGCCGGATCTTTGCCGCCTTCGTCAAGCGTGCTCAGCTCAGCGAGTGGTCCCCCGAAAGCCGGAGCTGGCATCCGCTCGCTGCCGGCACCCGGATCGAGGATCGCTGCCTGGCGGTGCCGCTGCCCGTAGCGGCTCTGCTCGACGCCGCCGAGGCCGATAACGCCGTAGCCGAGGCTCTGATCGCCAAAGGCAACCGAACGATCCTGAACCTGGAAGCCGCGGCGGAGGCCAGGGGAGAGGCCAGGGGAGAGGCCAGATCCATCCTGAAGATCCTGGAGGCCCAAGGCGTCGCCGTCAGCCCGGAGCAACGGCAGGCGATCCTGAGCTGCGACGACGTCGATCGCTTGGACCGCTGGCTGCTCCGCGCGACTCGGGCCTCTTCGGTAGACGAGCTGATCTCAGAGCCCTGACTCAGCTCGATCCTCAACGACAGACGGGCGCGCGAATGCGGGGGCCGTCTTCCGCCGGTACAGCACAGCCTTCAGCCAGAGTCCGCCCACGCCGAGGAAGGGGACGAGGTAGATCAGCGAGCCGATAGGCCCGAGGGTGCCGTCCGGAGTCGCCTCGACATCCGCCTTGAGCTCGCCGCCGCCCTGGGGACCGCCCACGAGGCAGCGGACGTGCCACATGCCGCCCTGGTCGAAGTGAACGCCGGAGTAGAAGCGGGCGCCGTGGCGGACGGGCTGGGCCTCTGCCTCATAGAGGATCTCCGGCAGCCGGCCGGAGACCGGCTGGACGCCGATCCGCACCCGGGTCTTTGGGGGCAGGCGCTTGCCTTTCTGCGCGTCGAGCATTACGTAAAAGGTGCCGGTGCCGATGTCCGGGTCCGTCCACACGGAGACGACGTAGGGACCGACAGGCCGGTCCACCAGGATGGGAAATGGCGGACCCTGGTGGGCCGCAGCCGGCAACCGGCAAAGGCAGAGGGCGAGGATGAAGAGAGGCAGTCGGCGGATCGTCATGTCAGCCTCCCAGGATCATCGTGCCGCGCATCTCCATCGGCTGGTAGAGGAGCCAGAGGGCGGCGGCGGTCAGCAGGAGGAAGAGAGCCGCCCAGGGCACGAACGCCCGTGCCGTCCGCACCGGATAGTCCCGCTCCGCGATGCGATGGGCGACCAGCAGCGAGCCGAGCAGCCCCAGGCTGAGGAAGCACAGCTCCAACGGGCGGACGAGCCCCGGCGAGAGGCCGGTGAGGCCCCAACTCGGCTTCCCGAACCAGGACAGGCCCGCCGCGGCGAGGGCCTCCTGCGTCACCGGCACGAAGGTCCAGAGACCGGTGACGAAATGAAAGGTGTAGTGGGCGAGCCAGATGCCGAAGCCCAGGGGGATGAAGGCGTAGGCGAAACGGTTGGTCAAGGTCACCAGCGGTTCCCGCGTGCCGGCTCCCCGGCGCGTCAACCATGCGGCCAGGGCGAGGAGCACGATGGGCTCCACCACCAGGAAGAGCAGAAAGAGAGCTCCCAGCACCGGAGCTTCGTGGGCGGTCCCCATACGATGAGCCAGCCACTCCTCCACGGCGTACACCGGGCTCACCATGCCGAAGGCGTTCACCAGCGCGCCGAAGGCGAAGACGATCGCCAGCGCCGCCAGGTCCTTCCGCCGCGAGAAGAGGCCGACGCCGGACCGGCGCGAGTCCACCCACAGCTCGCTCGCCGGCACGCGCGTCGCGATCACGACGTTGTCGTGGGGACAGGCATGGATGCAGTCGAGGCAGAAGGTACAGTCCATGTTGCCCGTTTTTTTCGGCAGGAAGAGGCCGAGCTCGCAGCCCTGCTGGAGCACGATGGACGAGTCGGCGGGATCGCGCCTCCCCTTGATGCAGTCGTGCGTCTCGCAGGTGGCGCAGGCATCGGCGTCGCGCACCCGCACCTCCAGGGGCGAAACGGTGGAGGCCACGAAGTTGAACTGGCCGAGTGGGCAGACCCACTTGCAGAACGAGGCATCCTTGAACACCGAGTCGACGGCGAGGGCGGCGGCAAAGTAGGCGACGATGAGCCACGCCGTCCACCAGGGCGAGCTCCACAGGTCGAACAGCTCGTAGGCGTAGAGGACGAGCACGAAAAGTCCCAGCGCGAGCCACTTGGAGCGCAGCCACCGGGGCCAGCGCCGGACCGGCTTGAAGAAGCGGCGGGCAAGCGTCCGCGGCAGCATGAAGGGGCACGCCATGCAGAACAGGTTGCCCGCCGCGAGCAGAACCAGGACGAGCACCCCCCGGTAGTGCACCCAGGTGAGCAGGGTGGCGAGATTGCGCGGCGCGAGCTGCGGGCCGAAGAGGCCGTGAGCGACCATGGCCATGGCGACGACGAACAGCGGAAGCTGCATCGCCGTGCGCGCATGGCGCCAGTCGAGGAATCGCCCTAACCAACCACCGGGGCCGCCGAGAGCCGGATCAGGCCGCGGCAAGACGCGGCTGGAAAGCACAGGTACATCTCATGTGGGCCGCTTCCCCCACCGGTGGGAACATGTGGTAGTACATGGCGATCACCATCGGGATGAAGACGATCGTGTTGTAGATCAAGTGCAGCTCGACCCGGGGGATCCAGAGCTGGGCGATGCTCGTCGGCACGGGAGAGTTGAACAGGTTCTGTCCCAGGAGGGCCTGGCCCTGCAGGAGCGCGTGCTCGATGTGATGCCAGAACTGGATGACGAGCGCCACCGTCCACCACTTGCGCGCGGTGCCGGTGAACCCGGGGCGCAGCATCCAGATGCCGATCAGCATGACCAGGGCATAGCTGTAGTGCAGCACCTCGGACTTGATGAGCCACGGATACCACAGACCCAGCACGCCGCGCGCCTGCGGCGCCGGCCATTTGAGGACGTAGATCTGAAACGCCTGCGCCAGGTGCTCCGCCCAGTGGCCCAGCACGATGAGGGTGAAGATCTGCAGGGCCCGCTCATGCCAGACGGTGTTGAGGCGCTCCAGGAAGGTCTGAGAGCCGTGGCTATGGGATAGGGGTGCCGCGGTGGACGTCAGTTCCATGCCTCTCCTTTCCGAGCTGAACGCTTGCCCTCCATCAATCTTAGGTGCGCCTAAGATGTCAAAGCGCGCCGCCCTTGGCAAGGCAGACCCGAGCTCGGCCGTATACTGCTGGCGCCATGGCGATCACCGGCCTGCACCACGTTCAGCTTGCGATGCCGCGCGGTCGCGAGGACGACGCGCGATCCTTCTATGCCGGCGTGCTCGGCTTCGAGGAGGCCCCGAAGCCGGAGAATCTCGCAGGGAGGGGCGGAGCCTGGTTCCGCTCCGGCGCCGCGGAGGTCCATCTGGGAGTGGAGGACGATTTCAGGCCGGCACGCAAAGCTCATCCGGCCTTCCTGGTGGAAGATCTGGCCGGATTGGTGAAACGCTGTGAGGAGGCCGGCCACCCGGTCCACGGCGGCGACGAACCCCTGTCGGGCTACGACCGGGGCTACGTCGCCGATCCTTTCGGGAATCGCATCGAGCTCTTGCAGGTCAGGAATGAGCGGGCCGGCCCGGGGCCGGCCCGCTGACCGCGGCGAGGGTTAGTCCGCCTTGGAGATGGTGAAGGCGTCGACACTGACTCCGAGCTCGACACCCGTGCCCTTGGACCTCAGAGCCAGCGATACGGGGCCCTTGGTCAGAGCTGCGGCATCCGCCGACTTGCCGGCGCCGGCCGAGGCGCCCGCACTGGCGTACGTTCCGAAGACCTCGTTGATGTCCGCCACGCCGGTGAATTTCCCCAAGCCTTCCCGGACCTGGTTCTTGCCGGCGGCGAGCCCAACGCCCCTCCCTTCGAGCCTGACCTGGGCCATCTGTCCGTTGTCGCAGGTGACCGTCCCCGAGCCGTGGGCGACCTTGACGCCCACCGCCCACTCACTGAGCGTGAAATTCAGCCTGCACTTCACCCCCTCGGCCCTTGCCGGCATGGCCGCGAGGAGGGTGAAGACGAGAGCGGTGAAACCCAGCGCCACGCGTGATTTGATCGACATGGTGCGAATCCTCCGTAGCTGGTTCTCGAGCCACCCACCGCCGCGCCGAACCGACGGCGCCGTGAAGCGGAGACGGCTCCTGGCTCCAGATGTACAGCAAGATGCAGGCCAGAAGGGCTTTGGCACGTCGAGGGCGAGCCGTGCGGTGCGCGGGATCGGACTCGGCGCCTGGGCGGACAAGACTGATCCGGGGCGGCGAGAAGCCGGATCGGGGCCCGGCAAGCTTGCGGCGGTCCCTTTCAACCTCGGGACGCCTCGCGCCGAGCTTGCGCCGCCTCGACCGGGCTTGCGACGAAGCCTGCCAAGCTTGCCGAGGGACGCTGCAAGCTTGAGCACAAGAGCCCCGAGCTTGCCTCATCCCCTCCCGAGTCTTCTTCGTCCCGAGGCGAGCTTGAAGCGATCCGCCGCGAGCTTGGACGCAGCCCCCGCAAGTTTGGGCGGGATGTCGCAGGCTTGCCGCGAGGCGCCTCAAGCAATGCCCAAGGCGCCCAAGCTCTGCGCGTCTCGTCACAGGTTTGGAACGAGCCGCGACAAGCACGGCCGAGGCGCGCCAAGTTTGCCGCGGAAGCCCGCAAACTTGCCAGGACTCGGCACGAGCTTGCCATGGCTCAGGCTTGCGGAGCACGCCTGGCCGCAAGCTTGCCGTGAGGCGTCAAAAGCTCGTTTCCGGACAGCTCAATGCTGCCATGAGCTACGTCGCACTACCGCCCCGCAACGGCCCAAACTTACCTCGCTCGTGTATTCTTCAGGGGTAGCCTCAGCCCTCGGCAAAGAAAGGGGAAACTGATGAAGAGCCCTCTGCTCCGCCTTACCTTCCTTCTTCTGGTGCTCACCCTGGTCTGGACCGGCATCTCTTCGGCCGGCACTGGGATCATGCGCTGCGCTGACGGTAACTACGCATGCGCGTCGTTCGACCACGGGGGGTGCGTCTATTCCTTGAACGCGGCGAGCGGCTGTTGCCAGGCGTCGGGCAGTTGCCAAGGGTATTGCTGCTCCGATCCACTTCCCCCGAACACCATGGTCTGCGACGACGGCTCCTCCATCTACTGCCCGTCGCTCAATCACGGCTCGTGCAGCTATCACTACGACATGGCTAGCGGTTGCTGCGTGGCCTCTGGATGTTCGGGATACTGTTGCCCGTGAGTCAGGACAAAGCAGGCTGAGAGGAGGGGCGTGCCAGCCTTCGAAACAGGAAACCCGAGCACCGGCGGGGAGATCCGCGCCGCCGCGCAGGCGCTCCATGGGGAAATCGTGCAGTTCCTCGGCTCGATGTCGATCGAGGCGTTCTTCGCCCGCCAGGGTCCGTCGTGGTCGCCGGCTTGGCACGTGCGGCATCTCACGAAGGCGAATTTTCCGGTCGCCCGAGCGCTGCGTCTGCCAAAGCTGTTGCCACGCCTGCTCTTCGGGATGGCGCCCGAGCCATCGCGCAGCTTCGACAAGTTGCGGGAGGACTATCGCGCCCGGCTCGCGGCCGGAGGGCAGGCTGGCCGGTTCGCGCCGTCCGACAAACCCCTGCCGCCCAACCTCGCGGCTTGGCGCCAGGAGATCGTCGCGGTCTACGAGAGCTCGGTGAATGACTGGATCGCCGCTTCGCGGGGATGGTCCGAGAGGAAGCTCGACCGCGTCCGCCTGCCCCATCCCCTCCTGGGCAAGCTGACGGTCCGCGAGATGCTCTTCTTTACCCTCTACCATAACGCCCATCACATGGCGATCGTGGCCCGGCGGCTGGAGGAATGCCCTCGAATGACGACAACAGAGACATCGTCGGATAGAAGCTGAGGGAAGGCCGACCACTGTTCCCGGCTAATATGTAAGCAGCAGTCGATCAGAGACGTGCTCTCCCTCAAGTGACTCACCGGCCATCTGAAAGCGCCTCAGCATAGAGCGTCCGCAGTCGATAAAGACTTCTCTCTCAAAAAGGCCACGCGGAATCGGAAGGTCACAGGTGCGATCTCCGGATTTTTTCATGCCGTCTATACTCAACGCTACGAAGACTCCTCGTTTTTTACAATCACCAATTTCTTCAAGTAGCTGAGCAAGACTAAAGTCTTGGGCACCGTAGAGAATCGCCTGGCTATGGCTATAGGGAGGATCGCAATAGACGAGGTCGCTACGCTGAGCTCGCCGCATTGCTTCTTCGTATTCCAAGTACTCGAACGAGGTGTTCCTGACACGTCTATGCCACTCGTCTACCCGCCGGGCAAAAGACTCTGGGGAAATGGGATCGTGTACTCCACAGGGGGTAGACATATAGCCGTCCGCTTTACGAAAACGAACGATGCCCCCGTAGCACGACCGGCAGAGGAACAGCAAGTCTGCCCCGTTGGGGGACCTGTTGAATGAGGCTTTGACGTTTTCGTAAACCTCGACCTTCTCGCATTCTTCCATCTGACGCCAACGATCCGAGTACCACTTCTTGAGTTTTTCCGGCTTGTGGCGAAGAGCCAACCAAATTTCCATCAAGGGCTTGAAAGAGTCTGAGGCGTAGCCCTTTTCTGGGGCAACGGCCGCTAGGATCGCTCCGCTACCCAGGAAAGGCTCATGGTAGACATTGAATCTGGGAGGGAAGTGAGTTGCGATGTAGGCAGCCATGCGCTGCTTGTTGCCGACCCATTTCAAGAGTTGACCGCGAGGAGGGGCGACATAGAGCTCGGGCGCGGCGTCGAACAGCAGGGCTTGGGTCGCGATGGGCATAGCGGCAGAATATCCGATTTTGGGATAGGCGTCAACGGTCGGCTAGGCTTCACTTGTCGGAATGCCCAGCATGGAGCCACAGGATACCTCATCAGACGAGCTCCTTAGAAGGAGGCTTCGGGAGGCCCGGCTAGCAGCCGGCCTGAAGCAGATAGAGCTCGCCCAGGCTCTGGGAGAGCCTCAGTCCTTCGTGAGCAAGTATGAAAGTGGGGAGAGGCGCTTGGCCTTCCTCGAGGTCAGAACGATCTGTGGCGTCTTAGGCCTTAGATTTGTCGACTTCGTCCAGCAACTGGAAGAGGATCTGAAGTGAAGGCGGACAGGAGATTTCTCCGTCAGCCGCGTCCCTTCTGGGCAAATGTCCGCACCATTAGTCAGGAGATCGGCTACACAGTTCGCGGCGCAGGAATCATCAGAGTCCCTACACTGCATGAGATAGCAAAGGCCTACGAGCGACTCGGTCTCAGTATTCAGCATATTCAAAGTGCCGATGGTGCCCAGCAAAGGCTGGGTAAACTGCTTCTGGACTACTTTGCCTACAGAGCCAATATCCTCAACACCTACGTTGAGCCTCGGCTGATGGACGCAGATCAAGCACGCGAGGTTTTCCATGATTTTCGAGCACGGCTGAACCCAGACTGCCCTCTGCCTATCAACAAACAAAAAGGAGCGAAAAAAGCGCCAGCTTATCTCACTGGCTTGATAAACATGCTCATCCAAGCCCACTCCCGGCTATATCCTTGCGACTTCAATCCTAGGCAGTTGACTACAGTAACCCGTGATGGCCTTCCACTGAGGACGCTATCGCGCCGAATCGATGGCGCCTTTCCGAGCACCGTCAATCCGGTTGCGGTCTGGGAGGTCAAAGAGTATTACTACACGACTACGTTCGGAAGTCGAGTAGCCGACGGGATCTACGAAACCCTCTTGGATGGAATGGAGCTTGCCGAGTTAAAAGAGCATGAAGGAATTGATGTAAAGAACTATCTCATGGTCGATTCCCACTACACCTGGTGGAAGTGCGGTCGCTCTTATCTCTGCCGGATCATCGACATGCTCCACATGGGCTACATGAACGAGGCGCTCTTCGGGTACGAAGTGGTCGAGCGACTGCCCGAGATCGTTGAGTCCTGGACCAAAACCCTGAGGAGCCGCCAGCGCCAACGAGGGCAGCCGGTGAGGATAGCGTGCTGCAGGTTCCGCGAGTCCGACCCGAGCGGGAAGTCATAGGCGTAGCCACGAGCCCGCTGTTACACTACCCGGCGTGCCGTCCCAGGGAACCCGAGCACCGGGCGGTAGATAGAGAAAGCAATGAAACCGAAAGCTGACCCCGTCATCGATGAAGTCCGCGAGGTGCGGCACCGCATCTCGGAGCGCTTTGGCCAAGATCCCGAACGCTTGGTGGCCTACTATATGGAGATGCAGGAGCAGTACCGCGACCGTCTGATCCGTGCTCCGCACGGAAAAACCGACGATAAGACCGCCACATAGAGATGCCAGTCCGAAGTTCCGTAGCGTCTAGGAGATGGACGACGAGAGGTGGTACGAGCCCGGAAGCCCTGAGCTGTGGCGGGCGATCGATGACGTCTGGAAATTTGCGGAACGAACCTGCCCGCAGCGTGAGAAATCTCCGCGGTCTCGGTGGCATCCTCCGGGTCCTTGATGTCCTTGTCGTCCCTGATGTCCTTTACGTCCTTGTCTTGGCTTTCTACAGCTAGAACATATACGCCAGCGCCAGCCCCACCTGCGCCCCCATCATCATCAAATACATGTGCTTCCAGGACGGGTGATTCTCCGTCTCGGTGAGGGATTTGGGGTCGCGCACCAGGAGGTAGACGGTGTAGGCGCCCCAGAGGGTGAAGAGGACTCCCATGATCGTCAGCAGCGTCGGGTTGCCGGTGAGGATGGCGTGCTGCGGGTTCTGCGGGTCGGGCGTGTGGGCTCCCAGGGGCAGGAGGAGCCAGGGGAGGACGAAGAAGGGGGCCATGATCCAGGCGGCTTTCCTGGGGCCGTAGAGGATGGGCAGGGTCCGGCAGCCGCCGGCGCGGTCGCCTTCCATGTCGGCGAAGTCCTTGGTGGAGGCGGCGCCGATCAGGAAGATGCCGATGACGCCGCCGATGTACCAGGGCTCCGTGAACGTCACGTGCGCCACCATCGCCCAGCCGGCCACCTTGAGCAGCACGCCGCGGGGAATCGCGATGGTGATATTGGCGAGCATCCCCCGGATCTTCGTCCGCCCCAGCTCCGGCGCCGAGTAGACGAAGGTGAACAGCAGCCCCGCCAGGTAGATGAAAAACGTCACGTGCTCCGAGAGCGGCGCCGTGAGCTTCTGCTGGAGCGTGTCGTAGGGAAACGGCACCACCAGCCAGGTGGGAATCAGCGCCAGGGCGTAGAAGATCCAGGTGAAGATCCACGCCTCGCGCAGCGACAGCGCGCCGGTGACCAGCGGGCGGTTCGGCTTGTTGAGGCGGTCGATCTCCAGGTCGTAGATCTGGTTGATGGCATTGGACGCCGCGTTCATGAAGCTGGCGCAGAGCGAGCCGAGGATCACCGTGAGCACGACGGGCGTCGTGAGCAGCCGCTCCGGATCGGGATTGTGCACCGAGCCGAAAGCGCAGAAGGAGCCCGAGACGATGCCCAGCAGCGGCGGCAGCAGGGTGAAGGGACGGGCGAGCTGGCTGTAGAGAGAGAGCTTGGAGGCCATAGGTCTCTGGATATCTATTGCAGGATCCAGGGAGCGAACGCCGCGGCGACGAGCGCTCCCACCAGGGTGTTGAGGAAGTTGAGCGCTTCATTGTCGAGGAGCTGCCGCTTTTCGAGCGCCGCCCCCACCACGCTTTCGAACATCGTGCCCACGAACGCCGCCACCACCACGGCCGGCACGCCGATCCAGGGGTAGAGCCCCAGGGCGGCGCCGAGGACGGCGATGACCAGCGAGGCGAGGACGCCCGCGAGCGTCCCCTCCAGGGAGACCGCCCCCTCGGTGCCGCGCGGCACGGGCTGGAAGGTGGTGGGGAGGAAGGTGCGCCGGCCGATGAGCTGGCCGATCTCGCTCGACGAGGTGTCTGCGGCGGCGGTGGCGAAAGCGCCGGCGAAGGCGAGGCCGAAGAGGACGCGATGGTCCGTGACTCCGGCAAACATCGCGCAGGCCGTGGCCACCCCCGCGTTGGCCAGGGCGTGCCGGGCGCCGCGCCGGCCCCCCTTCTCCTGGGCCAGCCTGGCCGCGGCCTTCCTGCGGTAGCCGAGCTTGGTGGCTGCGCTGCCGATGACGAAGAAGGCCAGCAGCAGCAGGTAGCCCCGCCAATCGTAGAAGGCATAGATGACGAAGCCCACGAGGAAGCCGGCGATCACGCCCGAAAGGTCCACTGTGCGCGCCGCGTAGGCCGCTCCGGCGAGCGCGGCGTTGACCACCACGGCCAGCAGCAGGCGCAGCGGCAGCCCCGGATCGGCCAGGAAGGCGCCCCAGTGCCCCTGCGTAAACACCAGGCCGAGGAGGAAGAGGCCGGAGACGAGGGGCACGCCGAGGTTGTCGTCCAGCCCCTGGGGCAGCGACTCCAGGCCGGCGGCCAGGACGGCGGTCGCGAAGCCGGCGGCGAGCGCAAAGGCCCAGCCGTAGGATCGGCCCTGGACCGGCGCCGTCCACACCAGGAGGACGGCCGCAGCCACGCCGCCGCAGACCACGTAAGCGAGGCTTCCCATCCAGCTCTTCCGCGGGTTCCAGGGCAGCTTCCGGCGGCCGAGCGTCATGCCGGCGACGGAGGCCATGCCGTCACCGAAGGCGAGGATGCCCCAGGCCCCCGCCGCCACCTCCAGCCGCTGCCAGAAAACGAGGATCAGCAGCAGCACGGCGAGCGGATAGAGGACGATGCCGAGCGCGCCTCCGGCTTCGAGCTCCGCCGGCCGCCACAGCCGCCGGCCGCCGATGCGGGGGAGGAGAAAGAGGTTGAAGCCCAAGGCGCCGGCCGCGAGGATGGCGGCCCAGAGGGGACCCAGGAAGCGCAGGGAGAACGCGATCAACCCCACTCCCATGTGGGTGACCTTGCGCGCCAGCTCGCCCCCCGGGAGGGAGTTGAAATCGCTCACCGAATCTGCCCGCTCTCCCGCAACCACGCGGCGGTGGTGCCGAGGCCCTCGGCCAGAGGGCGCGCGCGGTAGCCCAGCTCCGTTTCCGCCCGGCTCGAGTCGTAGGCCCAGTCGTGGCGGTAGACGTCGACGAGGTCGGGGGTGAGCTGCGGCGTCGTGCCGCGCAGTTGCGCCCAGCCCTTCTGGAGAGCGCCTGCCGCCTTGGCGAGGAAATCCGGCATGCGCAGCGAGGGGATCTTGGCCCCGAAGAGCCGGCCGACAGTGGCGTAGAACTCGCCCTGCGTCACGTTCTCGCCGCCGAGCACGAACCGCCGGCCGGGCGGGGCCGGGCTCTCCAGGACCTGGGCGATGCCGCGGGCCACGTCGTCGACGAAGACGTAGTTCCACCGCCGTTCCGGTTTCCCCAGCAGGGCGGGGAGCTTGCCCCTAACGAGGTCGAGGATGTGGCGCACCACGATGTTCCCCTCCGTCAGCTCGCCCGGTCCGTAGATGACGCCGGGGTAGACGACGTCGAGGGGCGCCCCGTCGGCCACGGCCTGGCGGGCGCGGCGGTCGGAGATCGTCTTGGTGCGCTCGTAGTCGTTGATCCAGACGCGGTCACGCGGCTCCGCGCTCTCGTCGAGCAAGCCGCCGGGGCCGCCTTCCGTGGGGCCGAGGGCCATGAAGGTGGAGACGTAGACGATCCTCTGGAGGGTGCCCGCCGCCTCGGCCGCAGCCAGGACGTTTTCGAGACCTCCGACGTTGATGCGGTCGAACTGCTCCCGGGGCGCCAGGATCTTCACCAGGGCCGCCGCGTGCACCACGGCATCACAGCCGTTGACGGCCCTCTTCAGGCTCTCAAGGTCGGTGACGTCCCCCTCGGCGAATTCGACGCCTGCCGGAAAACGCTCGCGGGAGGAGCCCCGCCGCACCAGCAGCCGCAGCGAGTGCCGGGGCGCCAGCTCGGAGACGACGTGGCGGCCGAGGAAGCCAGTGCCGCCGGTGAGGAGAGCTTTCATGATGGAATCTCCCATTTTGGATTTTCGATTTTGGATTTTGGATTGGGGAAAGGCAAAAGACGGGCTAAAATCCAAAATCTCTCCACAAATCCATCACGGCGTCGTCCAGAGTCCGCTGCGGCTCCCAGCCCAGGGCGCGCAGGCGGCTCGCGTCGCCGGTGAGAAGGGGGAGGTCGACTTTCCGAAACTTTTTCTCAACGACCTCCACCTTTGCAGAGATGCCGGAGATCTCCATCAGGCGGTGAAGAATCTCATCGATGGAGGAGGCCTGGCCGCTCGCGATGTTGTACACGCCGCCAGACTCCCCTTTCTCCGCCAGCAGCCGGTAGGCGGCGGCGCCATCGTCGACGTGGACGAAGTCGCGCCGGGCAGAGAGATTTCCCACCTCCAGCACGGCCGGCTGATCACCGCGGGAGATCGCGGCGAGCTGGCTGGCAAAATCGGGCAACATGAATTCTTTGGCCTGGCCCGGGCCGATCAGGTTGAAGGAGCGCGCCACCACGGCGTTGCCGTAGGCAAAGGCGAGCCGCTCCGACGATGCCTTGGTCAAGGCGTAGGGGCTGCGGGGAGAGACCGGCTGATCCTCGGAGATCGGCTGCTTCTCCGCGGGGACTGAGCCGTAGACGTCGGCGCTCGAAGCGATGACCACTTTCCTTCCGGCAGCGGCGGCCAGCAGGTTCTCGGTGCCCACGTAGTTCACCTGAAAATAATCGGCGATCTTCTCCTCTTTCCACGAGCTGCCGATGCTGGAGAGCCCCGCGAGATTGACGATCGCATCGGGGTCGGCCGCTTCGATCGCCCGCTTCAATTCTTCCACTTCCAGCAGGTCCGCCTGGTAAAGCTCCACGCCCCGCAAATCCACCTCGCCGAGGTAACTACCGCTTACCCGGTCTCCCCTCTCGAGCAGATGACGGGCGAGCCGCGAGCCCACAAAGCCATTGACGCCGGTGATGAAGACGTGCATGGCGGGTCCTAGCCCTGGAGGCGCGCTTTGCGTTCGGTCAACACTTTGCGCCAGTAGTCGAGCAGGTCGCGCACCGTCTGCTCGAAGGGAATCCGCGGCTCCCAGCCGGTGTCGGCGCGGAACTTCGAGCTGTCGCCGATGAGGATCTCGACGTCGGAGGGGCGCAGGCGCGCCGGATCGACCTCGGTCCGCACCTTGACGCGCGAGAACGAGAGCACGAGGTCCAGCATCTCGCGGATGTGGATGCCGCGGCCGGTGGCGATGTTGTAGACCTCGCCCGGCGTGGCCTTGGTGACGGCGAGCCAATAGGCGCGCACCATGTCGCGCACGTCGGTGAAGTCGCGGATGGCCTCCATGTTGCCCACCCGGATCACCGGCTCCTGGAGCCCCAGCTCGATGGCCGCCACCTGGCTGCAGAAGTTCGAGGTGACGAACACCTGGCCGCGCCGCGGACCGGTGTGGTTGAACCCCCGGGTGCGGACCGCCTTCAGGCCGTAGCTCTGGAAGTATTGGTAGCCAAGGTAGTCCTGGGCGACCTTGGAGACGGCGTACGGCGACAGCGGCCGCAGCGGATTGGTTTCCTTGATCGGCGTCTCGTCGGGGTGGACGAGGCCGTACTGCTCGCTGGAGCAGGCGATCTGTACCACCGGATCGAGCTTCAGGTCGCGGATGGCCTCGAACAGGTTGGTCTGCCCGGTGACGTTGGTGACGACGGTGTCGCTGGGCGCGTTCCAGCTCGCCGGCACGAAGCTCTGCGCCGCGAGATGGAAGATGACGTCCGGCCGCGAGATCTCCAGCGCCCGGTGCACCGAGGTGTAGTCGCGCAGGTCGGCCTCGACCAGCTTGATGCGGCCGTCGAGATGCTCCACGTTGTCCATGCGGCTGCGCCAGCGGAAGGTGCCGAAGACCTCCACGCCCGGCTGCTCCGCCAGAATGTATTCCGCCAGATGGGAACCGGCGAAGCCGGTGATCCCCGTAATCAGTGCTCTCATCCTCTTCTCCCTTGACTCAATTCCCGTAGATGCCGCAGGGTCTCGACCAGCCCCGCCTCCCAGGGCTCCACCGGCCGGCCGGCATACCGCTCGAAGCGCGTTACGTCCAGCACCGAGTAGGCCGGGCGCGGAGCGGGACGGGGAAACTCGGCCGTGGTGACGGGCACCACCTCCACTGCGCCGGTCCACAGACGAGCGATCTCGACGGCGAAAGCGTACCAGGAGACGGGCTCCCGGTTGCGGTAGTGAACGACGCCGGTGACCTCGCGCTGCGCCAGGTCGAGGAGGGCGCGGGCGAGAAACGGCGTGTAGGTGGGGCATCCCTCCTGGTCCCTGACCACCCTCAAGGGGACGCGGCCGGCTTCGATCAGCTCCACCAGGGTCGCCACGAAGTTGGGTCCGCCAGGGCCGAAGAGCCAGCTCGTGCGCACCACCAGGCCCCGTTCGTAGGCCAGCGCGTGCGCCTCGCCCGCGAGCTTGCTGCGGCCATAGACGGAGAGGGGGCCGGTCGGCGAATCCTCCCGATACGGCTCGCTCGCACTCCCTGCAAAGACATAGTCGGTCGAGACGTGGACGAGCCGCGCCCCCACCCGTCTGGCGAAGGCGGCGACGTGGGCGACCGCCTCGCCGTTGACGGCGAAAGCCCTCTCCGGCTCGGTCTCGCAGGCGTCCACCTTGGTGAAGGCGGCGCAGTTGACCACCAGCTCCGGGCGAAAGTCCGCGGTGTGCGCAAGGTTGGTGACGTCAGCCTGCGCATGGGAGAGCCCCAGCGCGGCCCAGCCGCGGGACCTCGCCTCCGCGACCACCGCCTGGCCCAGCATCCCCGTTCCGCCGAAGACCAGGCAGCGCATTTAGGAGATTCCGACCTCCGAGTTGTCCCCCACCATGAAGCGGTAGGCCTTGGGCTTCTGGTCGGTCTTGGTGATGCGCACGTTGCGGCCGATCAGCGAGCCGTCGATGCGCAGCGGAATGTCGCGGATCTCGCTGTCGGCCAGCACGATGGAGTTCTCCATCTCGCAGGCGACCAGCGTGCAGCGGTCGCCGATCGAGGTGTAGGGGCCGACGAAGGCGTTCTCCAGCCGCGCGCCGTCGCCGATCACCACCGGCCCGCGCACCAGCGAGTCGACGAGCACCACGCCCTCGCCGAGCTTCACCCGCCCCTCGATGCGGCTGCCCCGGCCGGCCTCGCGGCGGTTGGCGCCGTCCGGCATCTCCAGCCCTTCGAGCACGATGCGGTTGGCCTCCAGCATGTCTTCCAGCTTGCCGGTGTCCTTCCACCAGCCGCGGACGATGTGAGGGTGGACGTCGAGGCCGCGGTCGATCAGGTCCTGGATGGCGTCGGTGATCTCGAGCTCGCCGCGGGCCGAGGGCCGGATGCGCTGGACCGACTCGAAGATCGACGAGTCGAACATGTAGACGCCCACCAGGGCCAGGTTGCTCTGCGGCTCCGGCGGTTTCTCCACCAGCCTGCGGACCTTGCCTTCCGGCGTCAGCTCCGCCACTCCGAACTGCTCGGGATTGGGCACCTCGGCGAGCAGGATCTCCGAGTTGCAGCCGAGGGCCTGGAACTCCTCCACCAGGCTGGCGATGCCGCCGGCGATGAGGTTGTCGCCCAGGTACATGACGAACGGCGAGCCGGCGAGGAACGGTTCGGCGATCAGCACGGCATGAGCGAGACCCAGGGGGGCCTCCTGTGGAATGTAGGTCACCCGTGCGCCGAAGCGGGAGCCGTCGCCCACCGCCGCTTCGATCTCCCGCCGGGTGTCGCCGACGATGATGCCGATCTCGGCGATGCCCGCCGCCACGATCGACTCGATGGCGTAGAAGAGCACCGGCTTGTTGGCGACCGGCACGAGCTGCTTGGCCGAGGTGTGGGTGAGAGGACGAAGTCGCGTCCCCTTGCCGCCGGAGAGAATCAGCCCCTTCATCAGCGCTTACGGTTGGCTCGTCGAGCTGCGGCTGGTGAGGTCGAGGAACGTGCCCACGTTCTTCAGCGTCAGGGCGAAGCGGATCTCCCGGTCCTGCACACCCAGGACGCCGGTCGCGCTCTGGAACTTCCGCAGCTCGATGCGCAAGCCGTAGCACTGGGACGTGTAGTTGGCGATCAGCGTCTCGCTCTGCAGCAGTTGCGCATTGAAGTCGTAGTTGATCTGGCCCTCCAGGCGCAAGCCCCAGGGCGCGATGTTGTAGCCGCCGCCCAGGCGGACCTGATTGGACAGCGAGGTGCTGGTCTCCGTCTGGGAGTTGGTGAACCAGGTGGCGGCGACGTAGTTCGATGCACCGAAGCCGTAGTTGCCGGTCAGCGAGGTGGAGGAGATCCCCTTGAACAGGGTGTTGTAGTTGACCTGGATCTTGAGGCTGATCTTGTCCGTGGGGTTGTAGCGCAGCAGGGTCTCCAGGGGACCGGCGGCAGTGGTCGTCAGCGCGTCGATCGAGGACTGGAGCGGCGCCGTGCTGTCGAAGCTGTAATTGCGGGCGATTTCGAAGAAGAGGACCTCGCGGGCGTTGCCGTTCTCGACGTTCGGTTTCGCCAGGATGCGGTTGTCGAGGGCGATGCGGCCCAGGTTGGTCGCCGCGGAGGTGTCCACTTCGTCGAACAGCGGGATGTTCTCCGGATCCTGGACCACCCCCTGGTAGGTGTAGGTCCAGCGCGGCTCGATGATGTGCTTGATCTTGTAGCCGCCGAGAGTGCCGTCGAAGATCTTCGAGAACGAGGGGCCCACGATCTCGGCGCTGGCCACCGGGAAGGTGCGGGTGCGGCTGTCGCCGGTGAAGCCCGTCTGCGTGTCGTTGAGCGTGTCGCCGTACCAGGTGCCCCGCTCGCCGCCCGTCACCGAGAGGTTGAGCCAGGGCACCGAGTGCACCGGCAGGGTGAGCTGCGGGAAGAGGTCGAAGCGGCCGTACTTGCCGGTGTAGGTGCCCGGCCGGTCGAGATCGAAGTAATCGGCCGAGCTGTCGACCTGGAGGTAGAACGGCGTGTTGAAGAGGCGCGTCGAGCGCAGCTTGTACTGGAGCTCGGGGAGCTTGCGCTGGGTGACCGTCGTGTTCACGTCGATGAACGTCTCGCGGCTGCTGAGCAGCAGGTTGACGAGGTTGGCGCCCCAGTTGCCGGTGATGAAACCGCGGCTGTCGATGAACCGCAGGGTGTTCTGGTCGAAGCTGCGCTCGAAGTCGCGGAAGAAGTTGAAGTCCGAGTAATCCTGGTAGTGGATGACGGCGCGCATGCCCTGGGGCAGGTCGTCGGTGGTCTGGTTGAGGTCCACCTTCCAGCGCCACTGGTTGACGGTGGAGTCGCGGACGAAGTAGGTCAACAGATCTCCCCGCGTTCCGGCGGAGGGGCGGTAGCGGAGCTCGTCGCCCAGCCCCAGGTAGTTCTTGGTGAAGAGATCGGTGTGGAAGGTGGTGTCATAGCTGCGGCCCAGGGTCTGGAAGTAGGCCAGCCCCAGGGAGGCGCCGCGCAGCTGCGAGTAGCCGATGTTGGGGATCAGCAGGCCCGAGCTGCGCTCCTTCTTGGCCGGCCAGACGATGTAGGGGGTGTAGAAGACCGGCAGCTTCTTGGCCCGCATCGTGGCGTGCTTGATGTGGGCGTAGCCCTCCACCTGGATGCGCGCCTCCTTGAGGCGGAAGCTCCAGTCCGGCACCGGCTGGGTGCAGGAGGTGAAGATGCCGTCGCGCACGATGTAGGTGTCGGCGCCGGTCTTCTCCACCTCGCGGCCCTTGAAGTAATAGTCGGGCGCCACCTGGCCGGCGGCGTTCTCCAGCCGGCCGGTCTTGGTGTCGAGGCTGAAGACGGCCGTGTCGCCCGTCAGCCGGCGGGGACCCTGGTCGATGATCACACTGCCCTTGGCGGTGACCACCTTGGTCTTGAGGTCGATCTCCGCCTCGTCGGCCTTGAGGTCGATGTCCTGGTAGCGGATCTGGACGGCGCCGGTGAGCACGGCGTAGTCCTCCCGCTTGTAGTCGAGGTTCGCAGCGCTGCCGGCAGCGCTGCCGCCACCCTTGCCCGCCTGGTCGGGCTGGAACTTGAGATTGAAGTCGAGCCGGCCCGGTC
>JBAPYB010000253.1:0-7379 GCA_049284515.1 Thermoanaerobaculia bacterium | reverse complement strand
GCCGTGGCCCTGCGCCGGGCCGGGCTCGCCGTTCTCCTGCTGGACGCCCGCACGCCCGATTCCGAGGCCCGGCGCATCCTCGGCTCCCTCGGCGCTCCGGCCCTCCTCCGCTGCCCCGGCGGCTGGCCGGCAGGACCCCAGGACTGGACTCTCACCCGGCTGGAGCCTTTCGCCGCCGAGCCGGCCGATCCTGAGACCGGCTTCGTCAAGCTCACCTCCGGCTCGACCGGCATCCCCCGGGGAATCGCCACCCCCTCCGCGGCCCTGATGGCGGACGACGCCGCCCTCACCGCCGCCATGGGCCTGCGGCCCGGCGCCCCCGGCGATCGCTTCCTCGCCACCATCCCCCTCTCCCACTCCTATGGGCTCTCCAGCCTGGCCGTGCCCGCCCTGGTCCGCGGCACTCCCCTGGTGATCCCCGAGGAGGCGGGCGTCTACCCGTTCGTCACCGCCGCGCGCCTGGGGGCAACCTTCTACCCCGCCGTCCCCGCCTATCTGGATGCGCTCGTGCGGATGTCCGATCCGCCTCCCCGCCCGGACTGCCTGCGCCTGGTGATCACCGCCGGCGCTCCGCTCGCCGCCGCCACCTCGGCCTGCTTTCGCGAGCGCTTCGGCCTCGCCGTCCACGTGTTCTACGGCTCCAGCGAGTGCGGCGGCATCTGTTACGACCGCGAAGGCGGCGCCGCCGAGCGGGGAACCGTCGGCTCGCCCATCGCGGGCGTCCGCATCACGCTGGAGCCGATCGAGGGAAAGGCCGCGACCTGCTGCGAAGGCAGCTTGGGGATCGTCACCGTCGAATCTCCCGCCGTCTCCCGCGGCTATCTCCCGGAGCCCGACGGGCGCCTCGCGAACGGCCGCTTTCGGGCCGGCGACGTCGCTTTCTGGCGCAACGGCGAGCTGGTCCTGCGCGGCCGGCTGGACGACGTGGTCAACGTCAAGGGGAAGAAGGTCGACCCGCGGGAGGTCGAGGGCGTGCTCGCCCAGCTCACCGGGGTCGACGAGGCGGCCGTCCTGGGCGTCTCCTGCGCCGGCCGCAACGGCGAGATGCTGCGGGCCGTCGTCGCCTGCCGGCCCGGCCGCCTCACCGCCGAGGACGTAGTGGCCTGGTGCCGCTCCCACCTCTCGTCGCACAAGGTGCCGCGCAGCGTCATCCTCGTCGACGCCCTGCCGCGCAATGCCCGGGGGAAGCTCGACCGCTCCGCTCTCGTGGCGCTAGGAATCGAGCCCCGTGGCTGAGCTCCGCAACGGTTCCAGCTACCGCCCGCCTCCCCTGCTGGCCGGCTCTCTCGCCCTCCACGCCGCGGGCGCCCTGGCTTTCGCCGTGGCCCCCCGGCACTGGCGCGCCATCGCCGGCGTCCTCGCCGCCGATCACCTCGTCCTCGCCGCCGCCAGTCTCTGGCCGCGCAGCACCTGGGTGGGCGCCAACCAAAGCCGGCTGCCCGCCAGCGCCGCCCGCCGCCGCGAGGTGGCCCTGACCTTCGACGACGGACCCGACCCGGACGTCACGCCGCGCGTGCTGGACCTCCTCGACCGTCACGGCGCCCGGGCGACCTTCTTCTGTATCGGTGAACGGGTGAGGGCCCATCCCGGGATCGCGGCCGAGATCGTCCGCCGCGGGCACCGGGTGGAGAACCACACCGAGACCCATCCCCATCTCTTCGCCTGTTATCCGGTCCCGGCGATGCGGCGCGAGGTGCTGGACGCCCAGGAGTCCATCGCCCGCGCCACCGGCCGCGCTCCCCGGCTCTTCCGCGCCCCGGCAGGCCTGCGCAACCCCTGGCTCGACTGGATCCTCTGCCGCGCCGGCCTGCGCCTCGCCTCCTGGACCCGCCGCGGTTTCGACGCCCTGGAGAAGGACCCGCGGCGGATCGCCCGCCGCCTCCTCGCCGGCCTCGCGGCGGGCGACGTCCTCCTCCTCCACGACGGCGCCGCCGGCCGCACGTGCGGGGGCAACCCGGTCGTCCTGGAGGTCCTCCCCCGGGTGCTGGACGAGCTGGCGGCGCGAAAGCTGCGGTCCGCGCCGATCGCGAGCGTCCCGGAGGCCGCCGGGTGAGGTGGAAGAAAGACGAGCTCACCAAGGGCCTGCGCGACCTTCTCTATCGTCTGCGCACGGAAGGGACTTCACCCCGCGACCAGGCGATCGCCGTCGCCCTGGGCGCCTTCATCGGCTGCACGCCCCTCTATGGGCTCCACCTCTTCCTTTGCATCGCCTTCGCCCGGCTGCTGCGGGTCAACCCGGCCCTCGCCTACCTCGCCTCCCACGTGAGCCTGCCGGGACTCTGGCCGTTCATCATGATGGCCGAGCTCGAAGTCGGCCGGCGGTTGCGCGGCGAGAGCTACCTCCGGCTCCACTTGAACAGCCTGCGGGAGATCGGCTGGCGACAGGCGGGAATCGACCTCACCGTCGGCACCCTGGTGATCGGCGGCGGCGTGGCGGTGATCCTGGGGCTCTTCACCCTCTGGGCGACGAGCCGGCGGCAGCTCAACCCCGAGCTCGCCGCCCTGCGCGAAGAGGCGGCCCGCCACTACCTGGACACCGGCATGCTCCATTGGGAGTTCGTGCGCGGCAAGCTGCGGCACGACCCGCTCTATTTCGGCCTGCTCAGCCAGGGCTTCCTGCCCCACGAGGGTCTGCTCCTGGACCTCGGCTGCGGGCGGGGAATCCTCTTCGCCCTCCTCCTCGCCGCCCGCAAGCTCTTCGGCCGCGATCTCTACCCTCCGGGCTGGCCGCCGCCGCCCACGCATCTCACCTTCCACGGCATCGAAGGCCGCCCCAAGACGGCCGCCGCCGCCCGCCAGGCCCTGGGCGCCGAAGCCCAGATCGAAACCGCCGACCTGCGCACCGCCGAGCTGCCCACCGCCAACGCCATCCTGCTGCTCGACGTCCTCCACTATTTCGCTCCCGCCGAGCAGGAGGCGCTGCTCGCCAAAGCCGCCGCGGCCCTCGCCCCCGGCGGCGTCCTCCTGCTGCGCGAAGCCGACGCCGGCGCCGGCTGGCGCTTCACCGCCGTCCGTCTCCAGGAGCGCTTCTCCTCCCTCCTGCGCGGCCATCTGCGCCCGCGTTTCCACTATCGCAGCGCCGCCCGGTGGCAACAGGGACTCGGCGAGCTCGGCCTCGCCGTGGACCTCCAGCCCATGGGAGCGGGAACGCCTTTTGCGAACGTCCTCCTCGCCGGCCGGCGACTGCAGCCGCCGGAAACCTGACGCGCGAGCGTTCCAGGGAGAGGAGGGCCGATCTCGAACCTGATCTGGGGACTGATCGCGGTTGCGCTCGCCATGGTCCTGTTCCACCGGGCTTGGCGTGCCCACCGCAGCGGCGACGCCGACCAGGCAGGACGGCTCGGACTCGCCGCTGACCGGCGAGCCATCCCCTCCCAGCCACCGGGAAAAGGTTCATCTATCTTTTCAGTCACCTCTTGAATAGCCCGCAACCCCCCTCGCAAACCCAAGCCCGGCGGGGGCTTGCAAGATGAGACCTCTTTTTTCCGCCGAAGGTCCACGCGGCCGAAGGCGGGAGCTCGACCTGCTGACCCGAGTCCGCACCGTCAACGGGCGGCCCCTCATGATCCACGTCGAGATCGAGGCGCGGGCGAGCCAGGGTATGGAGGAGCGCCTCTGGCGCTACCGCAACCAGATATGACCTGTCTGAGGCGGATCGCCGGGCTGAGGGCAAAGACGGATCCGTTCCGACTTGTGGACTGCGTCGAAAACTACCTACAATTGGATCCGCGGGAGGTTGCGGAGTTTGAGGTACTTCACTCCCGCAGAGAGAACCAGGAGGTGCGAACCGTGGCGATGACATGGTCCGAAAAGATTGCAGCCCAAGGGGAAGCCAAGGGCCGTGGAGAAGGGGCTCGGGAGATCCTCCTATCGCTGCTTGCCGAGAGGTTTGGGCCTCTTCCGGAGGGCGCACGCCGCCAGGTCGAGGAAATCAGCTCGCTCCAGCGCCTGACCCAACTCGCCAAGCGGGTCCTGACCGACCACTCCCTCGAAGAGATGGGCCTCGCCTGAGCTCCGCAACCCAACCTCTCCCTCGTCCCGCGACAGACGAGGGGGGCTGAGAGAAGCGGCCGGGGTGATGAAGGCCCCAAACGGCGCGGCCTGGTAGTCGCCCGTTTTACGGATGGATCTTCTCGTTCCTCTTCAACATCTCGACGAATTTCTGGATTCGCTTGGCGCGCGTCTCGGGCTTCATCGCGGTTTTGATCCGGTGGAGGATCGCGTAGCGGTTGACGCTGTTCAGCGTGGCGAAAAATTCACGCGCCGCCCGGCTCTTGTCGAGCTCCGCCTGCAAATCGGGAGGCACGGTCGCCGTGCTCTGGGACTCGTAGGCCGCATCCCACCGTCCGCCCTGCCTCGCCCGCTCGATGGCCTGCAAACCCGCGGGTCTCATGCGGCCGCTCGCAATCAACGCCTCGGCCTTGTCCCGATTGATTTTCGACCAGATGCTCCGGGGGCCGCGAGGCGTCATCCTCTGCAGCCACGTCGCCTCGTCGTAGGGTTTCTTCTGACCGTCGATCCAGCCGAAACAGAGGGCCGACTCGATCGCTTCGTCGTAGGACACGGACGCGACACCCGAGCCCTTCTTCGCCAGCCGCAACCAGACTCCGGATGATTTCGCATGGTTTTCTTCGAGCCAGTCCGCCCAGTCGGATTGGCGCTCGAATTCGACCACCGGCAGATTTCCGGGAGCGCTCGGCATCAGCCCCCACTGGGGAAGTGCGCAAACAGCACGGTGTGATACACCACCCGCGCCGAGCCCCGGGTCGCCGGCGTGTACTGCCACCCTGACAATGAGCGCACGAATGCCTGGGCATACTCGTCGTTGTCGGTCTTCACCACCACCGGATCGATCACCGAGCCCGATTCGGTGATGGTCACCCGGACGCAGACATAGCCGCCTTGAGCGCCTTGCGGCGGCGCCGGCTGATCGCCGCGAACCCGGCGAGGAGGCGTCACGTCCGGATTGTTCGACAACGAATAGGACCTGCAGGCTGCTTCCTGCGACGCGGCATCGTTTGCCGGGTGCGGAGCCGAAGAACAGGCGGCCAGGCACAGGCAGAAGACGAGAAACAGAGTGCGGGATCGCTGGTTCATGGTTTCGCTCCTAAGGAAGGAATCGGCGCCGGCACCCCGGCCTGGGCGAGGAAATCGAGCACGTCCGGCCCCCAGAGGGCGGCCGTCTTGCGGAACTCCCGGAGCTCCGGGGACAGCTCCAACCGCGGCTTGACCGGAGCTTCCTTGGCCGGCGTGCCCTCCGGAGCTGCCAGAAGACTCGTCGCTAGAGCGGAGAGCAGGGCGAACATCATCAGAGCCGGGCGCATGGGGGCTTCCCCTTCCAAAAGTCCGCTGAAAGCATACCAGACTGGCATCCCTCTCGGTCGGTCTCTGATAGACAGGCCTGAAGGCTTTCGGGACGGAGCAGATTTTGCAGGGGAGCATGATGCCAAAGCCAAGCAATCTCAGAGTGTGTGGTAAGGGAGAACGCTATTGGGCACCACATCGTTACGTCTACAGGCCTGAAGGGCCGAGATCCTTCAGCCTGGGGCAACGCCCATACCATTCCACACATCTCGCGACTGGGGATTCGCGCCGCCGGCGGGTGGGGGAGGAGGGGACCGACATCGCCGCATCGGAGACGCCCCGCCGTCCCCGTGATAACGCAGAGGGTATCGTTCAGGTCTGGGTCGTCTCTACGGAACCTTGGAGAGGCGGCCAGCGACAGGGATTCCGGACAGGTTGGGAGACACGGCTTCGCGAGGTCCCGGTATCGCCATCCTTTGCCATCGCGAGACCGGTCCGTAGAGACGCCCCAGACCCGTTACGAGACTCTCGGCAGTCTACGGGGACGGCGGGGCGTCTCCGATGCGGCGATGTCGGTCCCCTCCGCCCCACCCGCCGGCGGCGCGAATCATGGGAAGAAAGATGTGGGTAATGGCATGGGCATCAGCCCCAGGATGGGAATTCACAAACCTCGAAAGCCCCGATGGGACGATGACCCGAGCAAACCCAACCTCGTGGGACCCTCGCAATCCCACGGCCTGACCTGGTCAATTCCAACGGAGATTACGCTCCTGAGTTTGTATCAATGGTAGAAAGGTCGCAATCCCACCGTCCTGACCTGGTCAATTCAATGCAGGGCGTTCGAGGTTTACTATCAGCCACTGGCGCAGCAGTCGCAATCCCACCGTCCTGATTTGGTCAATTCCAACGGTCGCCGTTGCAACCCCTTCCCTTTGGAGCCACTTAGGACCCCCTCAGAATAACTGCACCAGTTACCCAAGGGTCCGGCCCAACGGGCCGAGAGAGCAGAGCCCAGGGCTGAGGCCGGAGGCCGATGCCCTGGGTGTAGAGATGACAAAGCATTGCGGCCTGAAAGGCCGCGAGAGTTTTCTTCTTCAACGCAAGTTCTTCACCCCGGACCAGATGATCGAGTTCTGCGACAGGTCGCAATCCCACCGTCCTGACCTGGTCAATTCCAACTCCGCATAAAAGAGCTCAAACGGTTTGCTTCCTTAGATAGCAGCAGTCGCAATCCCACCGTCCTGACCTGGTCAATTCCAACAGTGAAGTTAATGACACCCCCGCAACCCCTGGACAAAAGTCGCAATCCCACCGTCCTGACTTGGTCAATTCCAACATCGCTGTCAGCACAGAGCCTGGCTGCGATCACCGGCGCGCGTCGCAATCCCACCGTCCTGACCTGGTCAATTCCAACGCATCCCACAACCACCACCGCCTTCGCCAACGTTCCGCAGAAAGTCGCAATCCCACCGCCCTGACCTGGTCAATTCCAACACTCGACGTAACGATACAGCAACAGGGTCTCTGCGACTCGTCGCAATCCCACCGTCCCGACCTGGTCAATTCCAACGGTGATGACAGTCTATGGGCAGGTCTGCGATACCTAGTCGCAATCCCACCATCCTGATCTGGGCTATTCAGTTTTCAAAGATACCTGGGCTGGCGCCTCTGGAGACGTACGCCGAGCCCGGGGGATCGCCGAACGGCGATCACCTCCTGGTGTCTAGGACACGGTTTGCTGGCGATTTGTTAACGCCGAGGCGCGGCCGGTGCGACACGGCGCCGGACACGCGGAGACAGGCGCACGGCCAAGCCGGCTGAGAGGCAGATGGCAATCAGGGCAACTCGTTCAGAAGGGTGTTGAGATAGCTCCAGAAGGACCAACTGAGATTACAGGGGTGCTGTCGCGAGTTAGGGATCGTCACGAAATAACTGTCCTAACCCCCTCGGAATTAAGCCCTGGAGGGGCGGCAGCATAGAGCCTGGGGCGTCAGCCCCAGGTAGGAACGGAACCGAAACCTCCCAGCCCCGAAGGGGCGACAGCAGACCGCCGTGGAGTCGCGCTGCTGCCGCCC
>JBAPYB010000252.1:0-16573 GCA_049284515.1 Thermoanaerobaculia bacterium | reverse complement strand
GGCGGCCCGGCGGCCCCCGAGGAGAGCGTTGCGCAGATCCCCGAGTCGCTCCGGGGGTACGTCGATTCCGTCGCCCTGCATGCCTACCGGATCAGCGACGACGACGTCGCGGCGCTGCGCCGGGACTGGTCCGAGGACGAGGTCTTCGAGGTCTCCGTCGCCGCCGCGTTGGGCGCCGGGCTGGCCCGCCTGGAGCGCGGCCTCTCCATCCTGCGGCGAGGCGAGCCATGAGGCTGGAGGGCGTGAGGCGCGGGCAGGGGATCCGGCGCCTGCTCTTTCCCATCATGGGATGGAGAGTCCGGACGCGGCTTCCCGACATCATCCGGACCATCCTGTACCGGCCGGAGTTCTTCGGTAAGAGCCACAGCCTGTGGACCCAGGCGGTCCTGCGCGGGCCCTCGCCGTGGAACGTCTGGGAGCGGGAGCTCATCGCGTCGTTCACCTCGGCCTGTAACGACTGCGTCTTCTGACGGGACCAGCACGGCGCGGTCGCGTCGATTGTCCACGGCAAGAAGAGCGAAGACCCCTTGATCCGGGCGGTGTTGACCGACTACAGGACGGCGCCCATTCCGGAAAAGCTGCGCTCCATGCTCGGCTTCGTGGAAAAGTTGACTCTCCGGCCGGCCGAGGTGGGACCGGAGGACGCCGTGGGCTTGCGGGCGGCGGGCCTCTCCGATGAAGAGATCGAGAGCGCCGTCCATGTCTGCGCCCTGTTCAACCTCATCAACCGGGTCGCCGACTCCCTGGGCTTCGAGCCGGCGGACGCGGACGGCTATGCGAAGAACGCCCGCTGGCTGGTGAACGTCGGGTATCAATGAAGCCGGCTGGGCCGGCGCCTCAGCGGGGCGCCAGGTGCCAGATCCACGGCAGCAGGGCGACGATGAGCGCGAAGAGCAGCAACGTCAGCGGCAGGCCGACCTTGAAATAGTCGCGAAAGCGGTAGCCGCCGGGGCCCATGACCAGGATGTTGACGGGGTGGCCCAGCGGCGTGAGGAAGGCGATGGAGGTGGCGAGGGCCACTCCCATGGCCATGGCCCGCGGGTCGGCGCCCGTGCGCTGGGCCGTCTGGATGGCGATGGGCGCGATGACGGTGGCCACGGCGGCGCCGTTCATGGCCTGGGTGAGCAGGATGGCGAGCCCGGCGAGCCCGGCCAGCAGCACCCTCGGGCCCGCGGCTCCCAGCAGCCGGAGAAGCTCGTCGGTGAGCAGCGCGGCGGCGCCGGTCTTGACCATGGCGGTGCCCAGCGGGAGCATCCCCGCCACCAGGACGACGCTCTTGAAGTCCACGGCCCGGTAGGCCTGGTCCATGGTCAGGATGCGGGCGATGACCATGACCAGCGCGCCGCCGAGCATCACCTCGCCCACCGCGAAGCGGCCCGAGGCGGCGAGGACCAGGGTGACCGCCATGATGGCCAAGGCCAGCCGTCCCTTGGCCGGCGCCGGCGGCTCCTCGCGTGCGGGCTCGTCGAGGACGATCAAGTCGGGCTCGGCGCGGAGCACGGGCAGGCGGCTGCGCTCGCCTTGCAGCAGGAGCCCGTCGCCGAGCTCCAGGGGGAGGTCCGTGAGGCCGGTGCGCACCGGCCGGCCGGCGCGCCAGAGGGCGATGACGCTCACGCCGTAGCGTTCGCGGAAGAGGGCCTCGCGCAGCGTCTGGCCGATCAGCGTCGAGCGGGGGGCGAGCACCGCCTCCACCACGGCCACGGAGCTCGATTCGAGATCGCGTTCGCGCCAGCTCCGGGCGGGCAGCAGCTCGAGCCCGTCCTCGCGGGCCAGGCTCTCCGGCTTGCCGCTCAGCAGGAGGACGTCCTCCACCTCGATGACGCTACCCGGCGGCGGCGCCTGCATCACGCGCCCTTCGCGCTCGATGGCGAGGACGCTGAAGCCGTAGGTTTCGCGGAAGCGGGTTTCCGCCAGGGTCTTGCCGGCGAGCGGCGAGCCCGCCGGCACGCCGGCCCGGATCAGCCGCTCCCCCAGGTGATAGATCTCGGCCAGGTCCGCCTCGCGGCGGTGGATCTCCGCCAGCACCTGGGCCGGCGAACGGTCGGGGAGCTGCCGCCGGCCCCAAAACACCATGTAGGCGATTCCCGCGGCCACGAGAGGCAGGCCCAGCGGTGCGAAGTCCAGCAGGCCGTAGCCCCGCAGCCCCTGGTCGCGCAACAGGCTGCTGACCACGATGTTGGTGGTGGTGAGCAGGGTGGCCATGCCGCCGAGGATGGTGGCGAAGGCGAGGGGCATCAGCAGCCGTGCGGGATTGACTCCCGCCCGGTGCGAGGCGCCGGAGACGGCCGGCAGCAGCACGGCCGCCGCCGCAATGTTGTTCATGAACAGCGACAGGAAGGCTCCGGCGAGCATCACCACCACGGTCTGCCGCACCTCGCCCTGCCCGGCGACCCGCACCAGCAGGTTCCCTACCCGGCGCGTCACCCCCGTGCGCTCCAGCCCCGCCGCCAGCATGAAGATCGCCAGCAGGGTGATGACGGCCGAGCGGCTGAAGCCGGAGAACGTCTCCTCGGCGGTCAGCACTCCGGTGGTGCCGAGGGCGACCGCGACGAGGAGCGCCACCAGGTCCGGCCGCAACTTGTCGCTCAGGAAGAGCGCCACGGCTCCGCCGAGGATGACGAAGGTGATGGTGAGGTGGAGGTCCATGGCCGCCCGGATGCTAGCAGAGGCCTCTGGCAAGAGACTGCTAAGAGGGTGTCTCAAAAGTCGTAGACGATGACGCCTGCGTCGCCAGGGATTGAAATCGCCTGGCTACCCACGGTAGTCCCTACGGGACACGGGAAGAACGAAATTGCGGTCCCGGAGGGACAAGCGTCGGTAGCCAGGGATTTTAATCCCTGGCGACGTAGGCCGCGCTGTCGGCCACTTTGAGACACCCTCCAGTAAAAGGTGCCTGGGTCTTACGAGGAGCTACTCAAAGTAGCCGTTGACGTCCAGGATAAAGTGGACGCTGCCGGACCCGCCGTTGATGACCTTGATGCTGCCGCTGCCGTCGTAGGCCAGTAGAGCGGACGCGTTGTTGGCGCGGGTCCGGCCGGCGGCAAAGTTGATGGCGCTGGTGCCCGGCAGGACCAGCTTGTCGTCGCCCGGCAGGAGGCTCAAGTAGCCGAGGGCGGTCGGCTGAGTGACCGTCAGGTTGACCGATAAGGTCTTGGCCGTCGCAGGCACCCCGCAGAGGCCGGTGAGCACGAAGACCCGCGCTCCGGGCTGGAGTGCCGGGCCGCCCAGTGGGCCGACGGCGTTGCGGGTGTCGACCATCCGGCAAGGCGTCACCGTGTAGAATGCGAGCCCGGGCTCCTTGATCTTCGTCACGAACCCATCGTCGGCGCCGCCGCCGTTGGCCGGCTGCAGCGAGCTGCCGTCGACGCCTGTGAAGGTGGTGGAGGTGGTGTTACCCGCCACGTAGGTATTGCCTGCACCATCGACCGCGATGCCGAGGCCCGCATCGCCCCCGCTGCCGCCCAGGAATGTCGAGTAGACGATCGCCGAGCCCGTTGGATTGATCTTGGTCACGAAGGCATCAGCGCCGCCGCCGGCGTTGGCCGGCTGGATCGAGGTGGCGTTGACGCCGGGGAAGGTGGTGGAGGCGGTCTCACCGGTGAGGTAGGCGTTCCCCGCGCTGTCGACCGCGATGCCGAAGCCTCCATCTCCATCAATCCCGCTGCCACCCAGGAATGTCGAGTAGACGATCGCCGTGCCGGCCGGGTTGAGCTTCGTCACGAAAGCGTCGCCTGGCCAGTTGCCGCCGCCGTTGGCCGGCTGGAGCGAGTTGCCGTTGACACCCGGGAAGGTGGGGGAGGTGGCTTGGCCCGTCACGTAGGCACTGCCCGCGCTGTCTACCGCGATGGCGCGGCCCGAATCGTCAAGGCTGCCGCCGAGGAAGGTCGAGTAGACGATGGCGGTGCCCGCCGGATTGATTTTCGTTACGAACGCATCTGAGCCACCGCCGTTGGCGGGCTGGATCGAGCTGCCGTTGACACCTGGGAAGGTCGCGGAGTGGGTCTCGCCCGTGACGTAGGCATTGCCCGCGCCATCGACTGCGATGGCATAGGCGGCCTCCGTCCCGCTGCCGCCGAGGAAGGTAGAATAGACGATCGCCGTGCCTCCCGGATTGATCTTTGTCACAAAGGCGTCGGCTGAAGTGGTGCCGCCGGCATTCGTAGGCTGGATCGAGCTGCCATTGACGCCAGGAAAGGTGATGGAGTTGGTAAACCCCGTGACGTAGGCATTGCCCGCGCCATCGACCGCGATGCTGACGCCCCATTCGGCGTCGCTGCCGCCCAGGAAGGTGGAGTAGACGATGGCCGTGCCCGTCGGATTGATCTTCGTCACGAAGACGTCGGAATCGCCGCCGCCGTAGGTGGGCTGAAGCGAGCCGGCGTTGACGCCGGGGAAGGTGGTGGATCTGGTGTAGCCCGTGATGTAGGCATTGCCCGCGGCATCGACCGCGATGGCGAAGCCCCATTCGGTCGCGCTGCCGCCCAGAAAAGTCGAGTAGAGGATCGCCGTGCCCGTTGGATTGATCTTTGTGACAAAGACGTCCGCGAAACCAGAGTTGACGCCATGGGCCGGCTGGATCGAGCTGCCGTTGACGCCGGGGAAGGTGGTGGAGGTGGTCAGTCCCGTGACGTAGACATTGCCGGCGGCATCGACCGCCAGGGCTCGGATCTCATCGTCCCCACTGTCGCCCAGGAAGGTCGAATACGTCAAGACAGGGTCGATGATCAAGGGCCGGCTGCGATCGTAACGGCCCACCGCAAAGCCGACCTGGTGCCCGGTGCGGAGGACATAGTGGCCCTCGACCGGCTGCCGCTTCTCCTCCGCCTCCTGGTAGAGCACCGGCGGCTGCTGCACGAGGTCGCCCTGCGCCGTGTGCACGACGAGCTCGCCCTGCGCCCCGATCTTGAGTGCGTCCACGCCCTGAAAGGCGAGGCGGATCCGTCCCGGGTCGGCGCCGGCTGCGATGACGAAGTCGTACTCGAGCTGCCGCTGGTTCCCCCGATAGACGAGATCGATGCCTGGATAGACGTCCTCATAGCGGACCCGGGCGTAGTGGGAGACGCCGGTATGCCACCGGCTCGGATCGTTGCCGAGAAAGTAGTTGCTCTGGGTGACCTGCGGGTCGAGCCCGACGACACGCTGAGCACGCTGTCCCCCGGCCATCTGCATGTGCACCAGGGCGGTCTCGTGCCGCGGTCCGCGAAGGCTCAGGACCGCCTCGGCGGGGGTCAGGAACAGGGTATAGCCCTGGCCCCGAGAGAGGAACTTGACCGGCTTGTCGACTTGGCCCTCATTGGCCTCGAAGCTCAAGGGCAGCCTGCCATAGGCCTCCGCCACTCTTGCCTGAGTGGGACTGCCCGGCCCTGCCGCCAGGGGACCGGCTCCGCCGATCGAGATCGCAGCAATGGCAAGGAAAAAACAGAGTCTCAGAGGATGTTGCAAGGCGCCCTCCTGGCGGCAACTGCGCTTCTCTTCGTTGGACGATGGCGGTAAGTCTATCTGGGCGAACGCCCGCTGGCAAGGTTTCTCCACGCGAAGTGGCGCCGCGGTCTCGGGCCAGGGCTGAGGTATCCCGGCCCGTTGGGCCGGACTCAAAACCTGGCTGCAACCCCAGGCCCCTTTCCTCCGTACTCCTCGATGACTGCCGCGGGCTTCGCTCAACAGACTCAAATTTCGGTGGTACTCTCGCCGTTCGATCATGCGAATTGTCCAAATTCTCAGCGCTCTTTCCCTCTGCCTTGCAATCCCTCTCCAGTCCCAGCAGGACATGGGTGACATGAAAGACATGCCGGGGATGGAACACATGCACGAAATGCCGGGCTTGCTCGGCCCCTACGGCATGTCGCGCGAGGCGTCGGGAACGGCGTGGCAGCCGGAGTCCACTCCTCATACCGGTGTCTACACCATGTCGAACGGCTGGCATCTGATGGTCCACGGCTTCGCCGACCTCGTCTACGACCACCAGGGCGGCCCCCGCGGCGACACCAAGACCTTCAGCGAGAACATGTTGATGGGCATGGCCACCCGGGAACTCGGGGCCGGCCGGCTGGGGCTGCGGGCCATGGTCTCCGCCGAGCCGGCGACCATCGGCCGCGAGGGGTATCCGCTGCTGTTGCAGACGGGCGAGACGGCCAACGGCGTCACGCCCCTGGTGGACCGCCAGCACCCGCACGACCTGTTCATGGAGCTTTCCGCGACCTACAGCGTGCCGGTGTCGAAGGCCGCCTCCGTCTTTCTCTACGCCGGCCTGCCGGGCGAGCCGGCCCTAGGCCCCGCCACCTACATGCACCGCTTCTCGGGAATGGACAACCCGGAGGCGCCCCTCAGCCACCACTGGCTGGACTCGACCCACGTCACCTTCGGCGTCGCCACCCTCGGTTGGATTCGTAATGGCGTCAAGCTCGAAGGCTCGGTCTTCACCGGCCGCGAGCCGGACCAGAACCGCAACGACATCGAGAGCCCCAAGATGGACTCCTGGTCGCTGCGGGCGACCTGGAACCCGACGCCCGCCTGGTCCTTCCAGGTGAGCCGCGGCCACCTCCACAGCCCCGAGCAACTGGAGCCGGAGATCGACGTCGACCGCACCACGGCCTCCGCGACGCTGAACCGGCCGCTCGCCGCGGGCAACTGGCAGACGACCTTCGCCTGGGGACGGAATGACCGGAATCCCGGACGGAGCACGAACAGCTTTCTCCTGGAATCCGCCGTCACCCTCGGCGACCGGAACACATTGTTCGGCCGGGTCGAGCAGCAGCAGAACGACGAGATCACCCCTCTCGGCGAAGTGTTCGACGTCGGCAAGCTCTCGCTCGGCTACATCTGGGACGGCGTCCGCATCGACAGCTTCCGCGGCGGCCTGGGAGTGCTCGGCAGCGTCGCGCTGATCCCGCAGAAGCTGAGGGGAGACTACGGCGACACGCCGGTTTCGTGGATGGCGTTCCTGCGGGCGAGGATCTGAAAAAAGAGGGATGCCGCCGGCGAGTCAAACGGCATCCCCGTATCGAGAAGGCGACCGGCGTTCTAGAAGTTGTAGACCGTGTAGATGCCGAACTCCGAGAATTTGCCCTTGCTGTTGGCGTTCACGGAGCCGGTAGCGCCGGCGTCGCCGGTTGAGAAGGTGCCGCCCTTGACCTCGTCGTACTTGTAGACCAGCGAGGCGGCGAAAGACTTGTTGAGCGTCCACTGCAGGCCGGCGTTGTAGTAGGTCTCCTTGAGGCCCGGTTTCAGATCCTTGCTGGGCTTGGCGTCGTCGTAGCGGGCGAAGACCGACCACTCGGGGTTGAAGTAGACCTGCGCCCAACCGGAGAAGCCGTCGGCCTTGTCCTTGGCGGGGGTGGCGACGTTGTTCCAGTTGTCCGACTGGAAGTACTCGCCGCCGATCTTGAAGAAACTGTTGCTGTAGCCGATCAGGGCATCGCTGCGGGTGGCGGTGTGCAGGGCGGGCACCGCATCGGTGTCGTTGCCCCGCTTGCCGCTGTAACCGCCGACGGCGAGAACCAGACCCTCGACGGGAGTCACGGAGAGGCGCCCTTCGAAGTCGACGCTCTTGGTGCGGGTGGGGTTGCTGTAGCCCTTGCCGTTGACGATGGAGAGCTGATAACCCCAAAGGGGGCTGTTGCCAAGCACGTGGAAGCCCCAGTCGGCCGAGGTGCCGAAGCTCAGGCGGTCGGTGATCACCTGCTCGACGTAGCGCAGGCCGTAGACGTTCTCCACGAAGGGCACCCACGGCGTGTCGGCGGAGCCGAGACGGAGGATGAGCTGGGGATCGATCAGGGCCTGGATGAAAGCCTTTTTCACGAACACGTCATAGCGCTTGGCGCCCTGATCGCCGATGTCGGACTGGAACTGGGCGGACCACATGCCGTCGAACGTGTGGGTGTAGGTGAAGTAGGTGCGCTTCACGTCCACGCCCAAGCCGCTGTCGCTGGACTTCTTGCCCGTGGCATCGTCCTTGTTGTCGCGCGAGCTCGCATCGGCGTAGACGCGGATGCCGAGCTTGTTGGGGTCGGACTTGGCCGCCGCCGGCTTCGGGGTCGGCCGGTCGTAGGCGGGCAGGTTGTGTTTGAAAAGATAGAGATCCATCGCGGTCTCGTTCTCGGCGACGAGCGTCTCGCCGTTGGCGCCGCGGCCGACGAGGGTGATCGCGGTACCGATGTCACCGGACGACTGCCACGACTGGTAACGCTCCGGGGTGTTGAACACGTACACGCGGCCGTCCTTCTCAACCTCCTGGTAGTACAAGCCCGTCACCTGCGCCACGGCGACGGAGGCGGCCGAGAGCGCCAAGACCAGCGCCAGAAGGCCTGCCTTCATTAGAGCGGTTCTGCGCATCCTGCTCTCCTTTTGATATGAATTTCAGTTAAGGGGATGTCCCTTGCTCAACTGCGAGTTGCCGCCAGCATAGGCAGGGCGCCGTGCGTCCCTGCGACGGCTCTGTGACAGGCCTGCGACAGCCCCCTTTTTCCAGCGTAGACAGGTGACGAATTTATGGATTTGCGGAATGCGCGGGGGCGTTGTCACGCCGTTGTCACACGGCGGTAGGTTGGCTGCCAAACCCTTCTGCGAGAGTCCAGGTCGCGGACCGCTGGGACGGGTCCGTTTCAACTGCAGCCTGTTCAACCTCTAGATAAGGAGAGAGCGACGATGGCCCCAATGGCGACGATGGACAATCGCAAGGTGATTTCCCTGGCGCTGGCGCTTGCCCTCTGCGCGGGCGTGGTGTCGGCTCAGGCCGTCAAGGTCGAGTCGGGAATCCCGACCTACGGCAAGACGAGCGGCGTGTCGGGGAACCTGAGCTCGGTGGGCTCGGATACGCTCAACAACCTGATGACCTTCTGGGCGGAGGGGTACAAGAAGGAGTATCCCAACATTCGCATCCAGATCGAGGGCAAGGGCTCGACGACGGCACCGCCGGCGCTCATTCAGGGCACCTCGCAACTCGGCCCCATGAGCCGCACCATGAAGTCCGAGGAGATCGACGCCTTCGAGAAGAAATACGGTTACAAGCCGACGGCGGTCCGCGTCGCGGTCGACGGCATCGGCGTCTTCGTCAACAAGGACAATCCCGTCAAGTGCCTGACCATGCAGCAGCTCGACGGCATCTTCTCGCAAGGCCGCGCCTGCGGCGGCAAGGCCGTCGCCAAGTGGAGCGATGCCGGCGTCACCGAGGGTGGCTGGGCCAGCCAGCCGATCAGCCTGTATGGCCGCAACTCCGCCTCCGGCACCTATGGCTATTTCAAGGAGCACGCGCTCTGCAAGGGTGACTACAAGGCCACGGTCAAGGAGCAGCCGGGCAGTGCTTCGGTGGTGCAGGGTGTCACCGAGGACAAGTACGCGATCGGCTACAGCGGCATCGGCTACAAGACCTCGGGCGTGCGGGCCGTGCCCGTGGCCGCCAAGCCCGGCGCCTGCATCGACGACAGCCCGGAAAACGTGATCACCGGCAAGTATCCGCTGTCGCGCTTCCTCTACGTGTACGTCAACAAGGCGCCCAACAAGCCTTTCGATCCTCTCGTGCGCGAGTTCCTCAAGTATGTCCTCTCGCAGCAGGGCCAGCAGATCGTCGTCAAGGACGGCTTCATCCCGCTGACCCACAAGATCGTCCAGGAGGAGCTGGCCAAGCTCCAGTAGGCGGATGGCGAACCCGGAGCCGAAAGGGGCCGTCCCGATGTCCGCGACCTCGGAAGAGCCGCAATCCGCATCCCGGCTCCGGCTGCGCAACCGCAGCCGCGAGACGCCCCGCCGGCGGCTGATCGCGGACCGTGCCGCCCGCTGGCTGGTGTCGGCGGGCGGCATCGCCATCATCGCCAGCATCCTGGGCATCTTGATCTTCATCGTGATCGAGGTGTTCCCGCTGCTGCTGCCGGCGAAGGTGACGGCCGTGCGCCGGGTGGCCGTGCCGAGCTCTGGCCGCATCGGCGCCCTGCTCGCCGACGAGCACCGCACCCACGTCGCCACGCTCGACGAGCACGGCGTCGCCCGCGTGGTGCGCCTGGACGACGGCAAGGAGGTCTACGACTCCGACGTGCTGGCCACGGCCGCCAATCCTCCGGCGGCCAAGCCGGTCCTGGTGGGCATGACCGTGCCGGCCCAGAGCCGGGCTTTCGCCGCCGCCACCAGCGACGGCCGCGTGCTGCTGAAGAAAATGGAGTTCACCGTCACCTTCCAGGGCAGCGAGCGGGTGGTGACGCCGGACATGACGCCGCCGGCCTTCCTGGAGCTCGATCCCGGGCACCGTCCCCTCGGCCCCTTCGCCGCCCAGATCGACGACCAGGGCGGTGCCACGGCCGCCGCGGTGCTGGACGGCGGCAGGCTCGCCAAGCTGGCGATCGTGCGGCGGGCGACGGGAAAAAACGAGATGACGGGCGAGAGCAGCGAGTCGCTCAGCCGCGCCGAGATCGCCGTGCCCGGCAAGGTGACGGCCCTGGTGCTCGACCCGCAGCAGCGCAACCTCTACGCCGGCACCGCGGGCGGCGATCTGCTCTGGTGGCCGCTCGACGGCGCCCAGCCTGGAACGCTCAAGGTGGCCAACGCGGGCTCGCCGGTGACGGCGCTGAACCTGCTGCTGGGCGGCAAATCGCTCGCCGTGGGGCAGGAGAACGGCGCCCTCTCCGTGTGGTTCGCCGTGCGCCAATCGGACGACTCGCTGCGGCTCGAACGCATCCACGAGCTCCCCCGCCAGCCGGGCGCCGTGCGGGTGATCGCCCCCTCGCAGCGTGACAAGAGCTTCCTCGCCGCGAGCGGCAATCAGCTCGGCCTCTTCTTTTCCACCGTCGACCGCACTCTGTGGACGGGCGCCTCGCCGCTTGGCGGTGCGACGGCGATGTTCTACGCCCCGAAAGCCGACGGTGCCTTCGTCGCTGGAGCAGGCCCATCCGGAGAGCAGGTCGCGGAGCTCGACATCCACAATCCCCACCCCGAGGTGACCTTCGGCGCACTGTTCGGCAAGGTCTGGTACGAGGGCTACAGCGCGCCGCAATACGTCTGGCAATCGAGTGGCGCCTCGAACGACCTGGAGCCCAAGCTGTCGTTGGTGCCGCTGATGGCGGGCACGCTCAAGGGGACTTTCTATTCTCTGCTCCTCGCCATTCCCCTGGGCGTCTTCGGCGCCATGTACACCTCGCAGTTCATGCACCCGGCGTACAAGCGCTACCTGAAACCGGTGATCGAGATCATGGCCTCGCTGCCCAGCGTGGTGCTCGGCTTCCTGGCCGGCCTGTGGCTGGCGCCGCGCATCGAGAAGGCGGTGCCGGCTCTCATCCTGGCCTTGATCGTGCTGCCGCTGGCCGTGCTGCTGACGGGGTTCCTGTGGAATGCGCTGCCGCGGGCCTTCCGCGGCCGTTTCCCGGTGGGCACCGAAGTCTTTCTGTTCATCGTGGCGCTGGCGGCGGGCATCTGGCTCTGCGTCTCCCTGTCGCGCGGCTTCGAGAAGCTCGCCTTCGCCGGCGATTTCCAGTCGTGGCTGCTGAAGGCCACGGGGCTCGGCTTCGACCAGCGCAACGCCGTGGTGGTGGGCCTCGCCATGGGCTTCGCCGTCATTCCCATCATCTTCGCCATCGCCGAGGACGCCTTTTCGAACGTGCCCCAGAACCTCGTCGCGGGCTCGCTCGCCCTGGGCGCCGACCGCTGGCAGACGGTGACCCGGGTGGTGCTGCCCACCGCTTCGCCCGGCATCTTCTCAGGCGTCATGATCGGCTTCGGCCGCGCCGTGGGCGAGACGATGATCGTCCTCATGGCCACCGGCAACACGCCGATCATGAGCTGGAACCCGTTCAACGGCTTCCGCACCCTGTCGGCCAACATCGCGGTGGAGATCCCCGAGGCGCCGCAGGGCGGCAGCCTCTACCGCACCCTGTTTCTGGCCGGGCTGCTGCTCTTCGTCATCACGTTCATCGTCAACACCGTGGCGGAGCTCGTGCGGCAACGGCTGCGGGAACGATATTCTCAGCTCTGATGCGGGAGCCTGCCAAGATGACCGTCGCCTCCCAGTCAATCCCCGGCGCCGTCGCCGGCGGCCTCGCCGGCCGTGCGGCCCGCGCCACGGCCCTGTTCGGGCGCTCCCATGGCCGCACGGAGACCATGGGCAAAGCCCTGACCTGGCTGTGCGGCGGCGCCCTCGCCTTCAACCTGCTGCTGGTGGCCGGCATCCTCACACTGCTGGCCTGGAACGGCATGAGCTACTTCTGGCAGCGGGACCTGGTGGAGATGGACTTGAAGGACGGTCGCAAGGTCCTCGGCGAAATCTGGGAGATCGAGAAGGCGGCGAAAGTGAAGGCTACCGCCAATCAGGCCGCCGAGGCCGCTGTCGACCGCATCCGCATGAAGATCGGCAACCGCGACGTGGGCGGCCTCGATTTCGTCTGGCTCGACGCCAAGGACGTCGCCGCGCGCTCCCGTCCGGCGGGCGCCGTGCTCCTCGAGCGGCTGGAGTGGGGAAACTTCTACGGCACCATGATAGAGCTGCGCAGCAAGGGGAAGGTGCTGGCCACCGGCCCCGAAGCGGTGTGGAAAGCGTTCGGCCCGCTTCACGACCGCAAGACCCGCGAGCTCGCGCAGATCCACGACCTGGAGAAGGGGAAGATCGGCGACGTCAACTACGACATCGAGAAACTGCGGCTCGCCGAGCGCAAGCTGGAGCTCGAAAACCTGACGGTGGACGAGCGGTCGCGCCGCAGAGCCGCCCTCGACGGCGAGATCGCCGAGCGCCAGGCCGCCTACGACCGCCTGGCGGCGCAGCTCACTGCCCGGCGCGGCCGCTTCTCGGCCGAGACCCTGGTGATGCGCACGGCCGACAGCCAAACCAAGGAGATGCCGGTGGGCACGGTGCTCCACGCCCTGCGCCCCAACGAGATGGGGACCTTCTCCAAGCTCCGCGTCTACGTGGCCCGGGTGGGTGAGTTCATCATCCAGGACCCGCGCGAATCCAACACCGAAGGCGGCATCTTCCCCGCCATCTTCGGCACGGTGATGATGGTCTTCCTCATGTCCTTCGCCGTGGCCCCCCTCGGCGTGCTCGCCGCCCTCTACCTGCGCGAGTACGCCAAGCAGGGCTTCCTCGTGCGGCTGGTGCGCATCGCCGTCAACAACCTGGCGGGCGTGCCCTCCATCGTCTTCGGCATGTTCGGCCTCGGCTTCTTCGTCTACCTGCTCGGCGGCTCCATCGACCGCCTCTTCTTCCCCGAATCGCTGCCCACGCCCACCTTCGGCACCGGCGGCATCCTGTGGGCGGCGCTCACCCTCGCCCTGCTCACCGTGCCGGTGGTGATCGTGGCGGCGGAGGAGGGGCTGGCGGCGGTGCCCCGCATCGTGCGCGAGGGCTCGCTGGCTCTCGGCGCCACCAAGTTCGAGACCATCCGCCGCGTCGTGGTGCCGGCGGCGGCGCCGGGCATCCTCACCGGCATGATCCTCGCCATGGCGAGGGCGGCCGGCGAAGTGGCGCCGCTGATGATCGTGGGCATGGTCAAGCTGGCGCCCACCCTGCCGCTCGACGGCAAGCCGCCGTTCCTTCATCTCGAGCGGAAGTTCATGCACCTGGGTTTCCACATTTACGACGTCGGCTTCCAGAGCCCCAACGTCGAGGCCACGACGCCGTTGGTGTTCGCCACCGCCCTGCTGCTCATCCTGGTGGTGACGTTGATGAACCTGGTGGCCATCGCCCTGCGCAATCATCTGCGCCGCAAATATGCGGGCAGCGCCGTTTAGCCCGACCGGGAAGGACAGAGAGAAAAAAACCATGACCGAGATTCAAACCGCCTCCCCGCCGCCGGTTCCAGGTGCCGCCGGATTCGATCCGGCGATCCATCCAAAGGTTGAAAATCCGATCCTGCGCGTCGAGGACCTGTCGCTCTGGTATGGCGAGAAGAAGGCGCTCAACAACATTTCGCTCGACATCCCCGAGAAACAGATCACCGCCTTCATCGGCCCCTCGGGCTGCGGCAAGTCGACCCTGCTGCGCTGCATCAACCGGCTCAACGACCTGATCGACGGCGTCCGCGTCGAAGGGGACATTCGCTTCGAGGACGGCAGCATCTACGATCCGCGGCTGGACATCAACGCCCTGCGCAAGCGCATCGGCATGGTGTTCCAGAAATCGAACCCGTTTCCCAAGTCGATCTACGAGAACGTGGCCTACGGCTGCCGCATCCAGGGGATCAACAAGAAAAGGGATCTGGACGAGATCGTGGAGAAGAGCCTGAAAGGCGCGGCCCTCTGGGACGAGGTGAAGGACCGCCTCGACGAGAGCGCCCTCGGCATGTCCGGCGGCCAGCAGCAGCGGCTGTGCATCGCCCGCGCCATCGCCGTCGAGCCCGAGGTGATCCTGCTCGACGAGCCCTGCTCGGCCCTCGACCCCATTGCCACGGCGCGCGTCGAGGAGCTGATGCAGGACCTGAAGACCCAATACACTCAGGTCATCGTCACCCACAACATGCAGCAGGCCTCCCGAGTCTCCGACCTCACCGCCTTCCTCTACCTCGGCGAGCTGATCGAATACGGCCCCACCGAGAAGATCTTCATCAACCCGATCAAGAAGCAGACCGAGGACTACATTACGGGGCGGTTCGGGTAGGAGCGAAAGCGGATCGCCGAGCTACGAAATCGCCGGCGGAGCCCTGCCGGAGTCCCTGACCCATCAATGGACCAACAAGAATCTTGTTGTATCCTTTCACTATGGCAGCACGTCCCGTACAGATCTCCATGGACTCCGACCTGCTCGGTCAAATCGATTCGGACCCCGAGGTGCGCGAGAAGGGGAGATCGGCCTTTATCCGCTCCGCGGTGGAGCTCTACCTCAAAGCCAAGGAGCGGCGGGAGATCGAGTCGCGGCTCGCCCAGGCATACACAGGCGAGGCAGGCAGTCTGCTCGAAGAGATCGAAGCGCTGATGGGCCGGCAATCATGGTCGAGTGACCGCGGCCCAACGGGCCGGGAGAACGGAGCCCAGGGCTGAGGCCGAAGGCCGATGCCCTGGGTGGGAGGGAGGACAACACGTTGCGGCCTAAAGGGCCGCGGGAGCTTTCTTGCCGAGTCAGGTTCTCGCGACCCTTCAGGCCGCAACGATGGGGCGCCTTGTCTTCCCAGGGCATCGGCCTCAGCCCTGGGCTGGGATCTCCCGACCCGTTGGGCCGGACTGAAGTTGACTCGATCAGAACTGGCACATTTATTCTGTGACGAGCCCTTACTCGCCCGACTTCCCGACTGTCGCACCCCCCGCGAGGGGCGCTGGGGGGTGAGGCTATACTCGCCAGCCGTCATGCAAACACGCTGGCCGGCGCGGATAATCCTCGTCCTGGTGATCGCCTACCTGCTGATCGCCATCCCGGTGGGGCTGCGCAACACCTTCCTCCGCCTGCGCGTGGCGGCGAAGATCGCAGGCGCGCCGCTCGCCGAGGTGCGGGCCTATGCCTTCGGCCGGCGGTACGTGGCCGCGGTCGACCAGATCCGGCGCACGATCCCCGTCGATGAGCCCTATCTGCTGAGCGAGCTGGACGAGCCGGGATCGCTTCTCTGGGTGCGCTTCGATCTTCTGCCACGCCGCGCCATCGTCCTGCGGAGGGGCGGATCGCCGGAGCCGGGCTTTGACTGCTGGCGGGACCAAGTGCGCTTCGAGGTGGTGGCCGTGGGCAGTGGCCGGCCGCCGCTGTTCCGGGAGCGTCCCATCACGGTGCCACAGGGATGCCCGCCCGCGCCCTGGAGGGAGGCTCCGAAATGACCGCCGCCTCGGTGGCCGCGAACCTCGGCGGTGTGGTGCTCTTCGCGCTCCCTGGCTTAAGCCTCGCCGAGCTGCTGGCGCCGCTGCGGCGCCTCTCCCTGCCCCGCCGGCTCGGCTACGCCTACCTGCTGGGCGTCCTGGCGGTGGGCGGCACCCTCTTCGCCGCCTCCCGCCTGTTCGGAGTGGCGCTGCGGCGACCGCTCATCAGCTTCGCAATCCTGCTGCCGGTCCTGTTGGGACTGGCGGCGTGGATCTGGCGCCGCCGCTGGCGGAAGTCCGTGAGGATTCCGGCCAGCCGGTGGCAGCTCCTGGCGGCGCTCGCGATCGCCGCCGTCCTCCTGGGACCGTTCACGTCTGCGCTGGCTGCGCCGCTGGCGGATTGGGACGGGAGGATGACCTGGAGCCCCCTCGCCACGTATATGCGACACGAGGGGACGGTCGACGCCTCGGTGCTGCGGGACGCCCGGTGGTATGTGATGCATCCGCGCTATCCGCCCCTGCTGCCGCTGGCGCAGGTCGCGGTGCAGGAGACCTTCGGGGCCGGCGAGGACGAGCAGGACTATCGGGCGGTCTACATCGGCTTCCTGGTGGCGCTCGTGCTCGTGGTGCATGACGGCGCCCGGCGTGGGGCCGGTCCCCGCGCAGCGACCCTGGTCACCCTCTGCGCCGCACTCCCACCCTTCCTGAGCTACGGCGGGGGAGGGGCGACCTCAGGCTACAGCGACCTGGCCCTCGCGGGCTTCTACGGCGCGGCGCTGGTTCTGCTGGTGCTCGAACGGCCGGCGGTGTCCTCCGGCTTCGCCGCCGGCTGCCTGCTGGCCGGCGCGGTGCTGACGAAGAACGAAGGCGTGCTGCTCGCCTTGGC
>JBAPYB010000251.1:0-3842 GCA_049284515.1 Thermoanaerobaculia bacterium | reverse complement strand
GCCGGAGACCCGCTCGCCCGTGGTATCGCGGACGGTGCGGACGGTGTAGTCGCGCCCCGTGCCCCAGAGGCGGATGGTCAGCGAGTCGTAATGCCGGTCGCGGATGATCTTCACCGCCTTCCACTGCACGATGCGCATGCCTTCGAGCACGTTGCGCAGCCCCTGCGTCCGGTAGGCCGTCACCCAGTATTGCAGGTAGTCGAAGAGCCCGTCGGAGACGTAGGGACGGGCGGCGGCGAGGTGCCCTTCAGTCCAGGCGGCGTTGAGCTCGTCGTAGATCAGCTCGAAGCGGGCGGCGAGGGCGTCCTGGGTGACCGCGGGATCGTCGCGCACCAGCTCCATCCAGCGGGCGTTGAGCCGGGGGTGGAGGATGGTCGGCAGGTCCGTCCCCATCTCCTGGACGTCGGAGGTGAGCGCCGGGGGCCGCTCCTCCAGGTCGAGCAGGTCGATCGAGTCGACGCTCCAATCGAACCGGCCGCCGGAGACCACCTGGCCGCAATACTGGCAGCGGTCGCCGCCCTCGGGTCCGAACGGCGCGCCGCAGTTGGGGCAGTGGAACGTCCCCACCTGCTCGGGGGGCTTGCTCTGCACGCCGGCGTCGCGCACCAGCCGCCAGCGCTCGCGGACGTAGTGCGCGTGCTCCCCGGAGGTGCCTGCGGGGCCGCCCACCGTCATGTTGGCCTCGAATTCCAGCCGCACGATGACCTGCGGCGCCTGCGGCTGAGGAGCGCCGGCCGCCGCACCCGCAGCAGGAATCGAAAGCTCCACGACCCGCATGGCGCCGATCACCACGCCCGAGACCGGAGCGCCCACCGGCCGGCGCTGGGCGAGCTGGTTGCGGGCCTCCGGTTCGAGATAGGGCGACAGCGACTCCAGGTCCCGCGGATTGGAACGCGCCTCGTGGGCCTTGGCGTACAGGGCGTAGGCGAAGTCCTGGAACAGGACGACCGAGAACTCCGGATCGAGCTGGCGAACGTCGTCGAGGTCGCGGGACGCCCGCTCCGCCGGCACCGGCGGAACCGGCGCCGAATCCCAGGCCTGAGAGGCAGCATTTCGCTTCTGGTAAAGGATGAAGACCACAATGACGACGACGATCAGCGAAGGCAGCAGACAGCCCAAGCCGCCCCCGCTGCCGTCACCGCCGGAATACCCGCCGCCGGAATAGCCACGGCTGCCGCCGGAATAGCCGCCGCCGGAGTAGCCACGGCTGCCCCCGGAATGGCCACTGCCGGAATAGCCATGGCCGCCGCCGGGACGGCCGAACGCCGCGGCCGGCAGGAAGAGGACCGCCAGGAGGGCGAGACAGTGGAGAGCCCGGGAGAGCCGGCGCATTTTCGCCCTCGGCACCTTCGTCGGCCCGGGCACCGTCAGCACACCTCGTCGGGGAGCTCGTCCACGTCGTCTTCGCTGCGCGGCAGGACCGGCCCCAGCACGGCTGCCAGGCCGCCCACCTTCGCCGCCACTTCGGGTCCGGAGGCGCCGCGGCGCATGGCGTCCTCGATCTCGGCCGCGGCGCGCCAGGCGTCCGTGGCCGCCAGGGCCTCCACCGCGAGGTCGACCACCAGCACGGCCTCGCGCTCCAGCAGGGAGAGATAGAGGAGGATGCCGGTGCGCCCGGACGTGCTGTGCACCCGCCGCTCGACGAAGACCGACCGCGCCGCCACTTCCACCCGGCTGCGCCGCGCCGGCCGCCGGGTGAAGGCTCGGATCAGGAGCGGGCTGCGGAAGAAGACGAGCCCGGCGAGGGCGCCGGCCACGACCGGGTCCACCAGGAACCAGATGAGCTCGAAGCTCCAGGATGAATAGAGGAGCACGGCGAGGGCCGCGAGCCCGGCCACGATGCCCACGCCGAAGCTCGTGTGGAGGTAGCTGCCCGAGCGCTGGCGCACCGCCACCACCAGCTCGGCGCTGCTCGCCCCCTCGACCGTGCGCACCGCCTCCAGGAACGCCGCCTTCGACTCGCCGGTGAGGAATGGTTTCGCCATGGGATGTCGCCGCGGGAGAGTCTATCGCAAGCCCCGGCCTTGAGCTAAGTTGAGGCCCGTGAGCCCCCTTCCCCACTGGCCCGTCCCCCGCACTTCACGCGCCATCCCCCTCGCCGATCCCCTCTCTCCGGCGTGGGGCGCGATCCCGTCGCTCCCTCCCTTCCGGCTCGCCGACGGCAGCGGACCGGCGATCCAGCAGACCCGGGTTCGGGTCGTCTGGGACGACGCGGCGCTTCACGTGCGGTTCGACTGCGAGGACCGCGATGCCTGGGGGACGTTCGAGCGGCGAGACGATCCCATCTACGAGGAAGAGGCCGTGGAGGTCTTCCTGGCCGCCGGAACGGCCGATCCCGTCGACTACTTCGAATTCGAGGTGAGCCCCAAGGGAGTCCTCTGGGACGGCAGGGTCCACAACCCGACCTCCCGCCGGACGGACCTGGTGAGCGACAGCTCCTGGGACTGTCCGGGAATCCACTGGGCCGCGGGGCCAGGCGAGGCGCGGCAGGATTGGTGGGGTTTCCTCTCCATCCCATGGGCGGGCATTGCCGGCACGGCTCCGGGCGGGCCACCGCGGCTCTGGCGCGCCAACTTCTACCGCATCGAGCGTCCGCGGGACGGCGACCCCGAATTCAGCGCCTGGTCTCCCACCTTCACCCAGCCGGCCGATTTTCACCAACCGGCGCGGTTCGGCGTGCTGGAGCTGACCTGGGCGTGTGCCGTATAATTAGCGACGTGAAATTGCGGTTGTGGAGCCTGGAGACGAGACACAGGCAAGGACGAACACATGCGAACACTTATCAGCCTTCAGCGCACCGTGGTGCTGTGCTCAGTCGTGCTCGCGGCTTGTGGGAATCAGTCGGCTTCGGGCAAGCTCGTTCTGCAACTGTGCCCGAAAACGGTGAATGATGGCGGTGCCGCGGCCGCACTCTCTATGGTGCTTGCGTATCACGGGCATCCCGTCGCCCAAGAAGTCTTGCAGAAGGAGCTGAGGCTTCCGGACGGGACCACGGATGCTCTCAAGATGATTCAGAGCGCCAGGACGCACGGTGTCATAGCGCGCGGTGTCAAAGTCCCGTCTAAGGAATTGCTTGCCCAACTGCCGGTCGGGAGCATCATCCATCGTAATGATCGGCGATTCCAGGTGCTCGAAAAAATCGCTGGAGATCGCGTCACAGTGCTCGATCCCTTCGACGGACGGCAAACTCTCCCGATCGATAGCTTCTGGGCCAACTTCTCGACTGTGGCACTCCTGTTTGAGTAGTGGTGCCGCCGTAGAGGCTGTCCTGGCCGAGCAGGTGATCCCCGGCCGCGAGCACCGTCAGCAGGCTGGTCGAGGTCGCCTCCATGCCGCTCGCCGTGACCAGGGCGGCCTCCGCGTTCTCCAGGGCCGCGAGCTTGGCGAGAAGGGCAGCGTGGTTCGGCGTATTGTTGAGCCGGATGTATGGGATGTCGTGATAGCCGAGAGGAGCGCCGGTTTCTCCGTAAGCTCATAGTTCTACTTTGTCAGACTGCCCGCCTCCTCCCACATGGGTCGCGTAGCCTGACCCGAAGGTCGGGCTTCTTGACTCACGGGTCGCGCAGCTTGACCCACGGGTCAAGTGGCAGGACCCACGGGTCAAGTGGCAGGACCCAGGGGTCAAGTGGCAGGACCCAAGGGTCACGTAGCAGGACCCTCGGGTCACGCAGCTTGACCCAGGGGTCGCGACTCTTGACCCAAGGGTCGCGCAGCCTGACCCACGGGTCGCGCAACTCGACCCAGGGGTCGCGGCACCCGAGGGACGGGTCGCCTCGCGGATCCGGCCGGTCGCGCGCCGCGTCGCACGGGTCGCGCAGTCCGGCTCAGAAGGGGTGCAGCCC
>JBAPYB010000250.1:0-22907 GCA_049284515.1 Thermoanaerobaculia bacterium | reverse complement strand
GCCATGGCTTGACCGCGACGAGCGCCAACCGTAGCGGCGGCGAGCCGGTGCTGGACCCGGCCGATCTGCCAGAGCTGCTGGCCGGCGAGGACGCGATGATCGTCGACGGCGGTGTGCTGCCCGGCGGGCTGCCTTCGACGCTGGTGGCAATACGGGGGGATGGGCTGGCGGTTCTACGACCAGGGAGGTTCCCTGCCGAACGGCTGGTCCCGGAGATCGCCGATTCGGCCAACGAAGGGGAGTGACGTATGAAGCACCCACGATGGATTCTCTTGGCTCTGCCGGCCGCCCTTTGGCTGACGGCGGCGCCGGTGGCTGCGGCGACCGAGCCCTCGCCCAAGCCGGACCCGGCCCTTGCCGCGCCTGTATTCGCCGGCGCGCAGCCCACCCTGCCGCTCAACGAGGTGAAGAAGGGGCAGCGGGGTTATGGGCTGTCCGTCTTCTCCGGCACCGAGCCCGAGCGCTTCGAGGTCGAGGTCATCGGCGTCATGCGCAACCTGCGCCCCAACATCAGCTACATCCTGGCCCGGCTCACCGGCAAGGGGTTGGAGAAGAGCGGCGTCGCCGCCGGCATGTCGGGCAGCCCGGTGTTCATCGACGGCCGCCTGGCGGGCGCCGTGGCGTTCAGTTGGCCGTTCTCCAACGAGGCGGTCGCCGGCATCACGCCCATCGATTCGATGCGCACGCTGTCGACGTTCCAGCCCCTGCCGGTTGCGCCGCCGCCGCCGATCAACCTCTCCGAGCTGCGGTCCGGCAAGGTGCCGGAGGCCCTCCTGACCGCGCAGCTCTCCCGCTTGCAGCCGCAGCTCACGAGCGGCGCCGTGCCTGCCGTGCAATGGGCGACCTCCGGCTTCGGCGAGCTCTCCCTTGGGCTTCTGCGCCAGGGGCTGGGCAGCGTCGGCGCCGCGGGGAAGGCGGCGCCGGGGACGGTTGCGAACGATCTCGCGCCCGGCAAGTCCGTGTCGGTCGTGCTGGTGGATGGCGACTTCGAGCTGGCCGCCAACGGCACGGTGACCGATCATTACGGCGATCACGTTCTCGCCTTCGGCCATCCCTTCCTCGGCCTCGGGCCGGTGCGGGTGCCGATGGCCGTCGCCGAGGTGGTGACCGTGATCTCCAGCGCCAACAGCTCGTTCAAGATCTCCAATACCGGGCCGATCGTGGGCGCCTTCGAGCAGGACCGCCAGTTGGGAATCCAGGGGCGCATCGGCGCCAAAGCCCCCATGGTGCCGATGTCTCTGCACGTCGCCGCCCAGGGAGGCGAAAAGGCGCGAGACTTCCACGTCCGCCTGGCCGATCTGCCGGAGTTCGTTCCGCTGCTGGTGGGCAGCACCGTTCTCGGCGGCATCGAATCGGCCAGCTACGCCACCGGTCAGCAGAGCCTGGAGCTGGTGGCGCACCTGCGCCTCCAGAAGTACGGGGACCTCGAAGTGCGGCAGAGCTTCGACAGCGAGAACGCCGGCACCGACGCCGCGGCCTTCCTGCTGACCCTCGTCAACTACCTTACCCAGAACCCGTTGCAGAGGGTGAGCTTCGAGTCCTTCGACGTGTCGGTGAGCCAGACGGACAGACCGAAGGTCGCCTCCCTGGTGGGGGCCAACGCCGATCGCACGGTGGTGCGACCCGGCCAGCGGGTGACGCTGAGCCTCGACCTGGTCGCCTTCCGGGGCGATCGCTTCCGCCATTCGCTCGCCGTCGACCTGCCGCCCGATCTGCCCGTGGGCCGCTACTCCCTGCTGGTGGGCGACGGCTCCAGCATCGACTCCGCCCGCATCGCCCTGGAGCCGGCCGATCCCCAGAGCTTTCCCCAGGCGCTGGCGCTGCTGCGTTCCTTCCATTCGCGGCGCGACCTGATGGTGCTGGGCGTCTACGCCGGGGCTGGATTGTCGGTGGCGGGCGAGATCATGCCGCGGCTGCCCGGCTCGGTGCGCTCGCTGTGGGGCGCGGCCGGATCAGGGAGCGTCGTCGGCCTGCGCAGCACCATCGCGCAAGAGCAACGGGAGCGCATGGCGATGCCCGTGACCGGGCTGGTGCGCGTCGACCTCGAGGTGCGGCGCAAGGAGCCGCTGGTTGGAGCGGACGAAACTCCCGCGCCGGCTGCAGGGCCGAACCACGGCGGGGAAAAGAAAGCCGCCGCTGAGAAAGGGATTTGAATGAGAGCGAGGGCAACCGTTCTGGGCGTGGCGCTGTCGGGGATTCTGGCGATGGCGGCTCTGCCGGCGCGCGGCACGCAGGTGAAGATCTTTCAGGCCCAGAGCTCGTCGGCTTTCCTCGCCGGAACCTTGGAGGGCGTGAGCGTCGATGCGCTCGGCCGGATCCAACTCGCGCCGCGGGTGGAGAAAGTCGCCTCGCTCGCCGAGCCCTTTCTGCTCTCGGCCGCCGTCCATCCCGACGGCTGGGTGGTGGGCACCGGCAACGCAGGCAAAGTGTTGAAAATCGACCGCAAAGGTGCGGTCACCGAGCTCTTCGCCGCTCCTGAGCCGGAGGTCTTCGCCGTCCTGGTGGACCCGGACGGCACCGTCTACGCCGGCACCTCGCCCCGCGGCAAGGTCTACCGCTTTCGTCCCGGCCATTCCGGGAATTCCGGCAATCCCGCGAAGGCGGAGCCTTTCTTCGATCCGCAGGAGACCTACATCTGGGCGCTCGCCCGCGGCGCCGACGGCTCTCTGCTGGTCGGCACCGGCACCCAGGGGAAGCTGTTCAAGGTGGACGCCAAGGGCAAGGGCCAGGTCTTCTATGACAGCGACGACACCCACATCCGTTCTCTCGCGGTGCTGCCGGGTGGCGACGTGGTGGCAGGAACGGCCGGATCGGGCCTGATCCTGCGGATTGGCCGGGACGGCAAGGCCCGGACCCTCTACGACTCCAGTCAGCCCGAGGTGGTATCCCTCGCCGCCACGCCCGACGGCACCTGCTACGCCGCGGTGGTGGCTTCCGAGGCCAGCCTGGTGGATCAGGCCCGGGACCAGACCGCGCCGCCCGCGCCGGCGGCTGGACCTCCTGGCGGGAAGTCGAGCAGCGGCCCCCAGGTCACCGTCACCGTGGAGCCGGAGGCTCCTCCGCCTCCGGGCCCGCGGCGGCCCGGCGGCCCGGCGGCAGCCTCGGCGCCGCGTAGCGAGGTGCTTTCCATCTCGCCGGCCGGCGTGGTCGAGAGCCTGTGGATCTTCACCGAGGAAACCATCTACGACCTGCTTTGGCAGAACGGCAGGCTGTGGGTGGGCACCGGGCTCGAAGGCAAGCTTTTCCGCTGGGCGGACCGCCAGATGCTGCTCGAAAAGGACGTCGATGAGCGGCAGATCGTGGCCGTCCTGCCGGGCGAGCCGGGTCCGGCCATTGCCACAACCAACGCCGCCGCCCTCTACCGCATCGTGAAGGGGACGGAGCGCACGGGCACCTACACCAGCGCGGCCCTCGACGCCGAGCAGATGGCCCGCTTCGGTACCCTGGCGTGGAAGGGCGAGCTGCCGGCGGGCACCGCGGTGCGCTTCTCCTTCCGCAGCGGCGTCAGCGCCGAGCCGGACCGCACGTGGTCCGCCTGGACCGAGCCCCGGGAAGGGCGGGAAATCCCGCTCGCCGGTGTGCCCAACGGGCGCTTCGTCCAGTGGCGGGCCGAGCTCAAGGGAAGCGAACGGAGCTCGCCTCGACTCTACGAGGTGGAGCTCTCCTACCGCCAGGAGAATCTGCGCCCCAAGATCACCCTGTTCGCCGCCCTGGAGCCCGGGCAGGTCCTGGTGCCGGCCAACTTCAATCCGTCGAATCAGGTTTTCGAGCCCTCCCATCCTGCCAAGAGCGGGATTTTCACCACTCTCACCCCAGGCAATGAAGAGGAGGGCGGCGGCCGGGTCAAGGCGCTGTGGAAGCTCGGCTATCAGACCTTGCGCTGGGTGGCCGTGGACCCCAATGGCGACGACCTGGTCTACGACCTCTCCTTCCGCCTGGGCGAGGGCGAGGATGCCGCGGACACCGAGTGGCACAAGATGGTGGAGGGCTTCGAGGAGGATCACTACAGCTTCGATGCCTTGTCGCTCCCCGACGGCACTTACCGTTTCCGCCTGCGGGCCTCCGACCGCAAGGCGAACGATCCGGCGAGCGCCCTGGAGGCCGAGCGGGTCAGCGAGCCGGTGGTCATCGATCACACGCTGCCGGCTCTGGTCAAAGTCGAAAAGGCCAAGGACGGCACCCTGAAGGCGACAGTGAGCGATGCCGCCAGCCCCCTGCGCGAAGCCGTGTACAGTGTGAACACCGCCGAGTGGCAACCGGCGCAGGCCGCCGACGGGCTGCTCGACGGCCGCACCGAGACGCTGCTGATTCCGCCCGTCAAACCTGGAGACCTCGTGATGTTGCGGGTCACCGATGCCGCCAACAACGTGATCACTTTCCAGTTGAACCAGGAACGATGAGCAAGCGGATCGCTGTCTACCCGGGATCGTTCGATCCCATCCACCACGGCCATCTCGACATCATCGAGCGCTGCCGCGCCGTGTTCGACGAGGTGGTGGTGGCCGTCCTCTGCAACGACAGCAAAAAGCCTCTGTTCACCGTCGAGGAGCGGATCGAGTCCATTCGCGAGATGGTGGACCCTGCCATCCGGGTGGAGAGCTTCTCCGGCCTGCTGGTGGACTTCATGGACAAGGTGGGCGGCCGGGCGGTGGTGCGCGGGCTGCGCGCCGTCTCGGACTTCGAGTACGAGTTCCAGATGGCGCTCATGAACCGGCGGCTCAACCCGCGGGTCGAGACGATCTTCATGATGCCCAAGGAAGACTACATCTACCTCTCCAGCCGGCTGGTCAAGGAAGTCTTCGCCTTGGGCGGCAATCTGACGGGCCTGGTGCCGGAGCCGGTGATCGCCCGTCTTGCGGACCGGCTCGGCGCGAAAGCGGGTTCGTAGGCCAGCGCATGAGCCTCGACCGCTTCCTGCTGCACTGCCCCAAAGTCGAGCTGCACGTGCATTTGGAAGGCGCGATACGCCCGTCCGTGCTGCTCGAGCTGGCGCGGCGCAACGGCATCGAGCTGCCGGCCCGGGACGAAGCGGGCCTCAAGCGCTGGTTTCGCTTCACCGACTTCAACCACTTCGTGAAGATCTACCTCGCCTGCTCGCGCGCCCTGCGGGAACCCGAGGACTTCCAGCTCCTCGTCCTCGACTTCCTGGCCGAGCAGGCTACCCAGAACGTCCTCCACACCGAAGCCCATTTCACCATCGCGACCCACCTCGCGAACGGTGCCAACGGCGGCGAGGTCCTCGCTGCCCTGGCCGAGGCCATCGCCGAGGGCGAGCGGCGTTACGGCGTCACGCTGCGGCTGATTCCGGACATCGTGCGCAACGTCGGCGTGGGGCCGGCGGACCAGACCCTGGAGTGGGCCCTGGCCGGACGGGCCGAGGGGGTGGTGGTGGCCTTGGGCCTTTCGGGCAGCGAGGCCCAGTATGCCAACGAGCCCTTCCGCGAGCACTTCGTGGCGGCGGAGCGGGGCGGCCTGCACCGCGTGGCCCACGCCGGCGAGCATGCGGGACCTGAGTCCATCCGCTCCGTGCTGGCGGTCTGCGGTGCCGAGCGCATCGGCCATGGCGTGCGGGCGGTGGACGATCCGGCGCTGATGGCCGAGCTTCGAGCGGCGCAGATTCCCCTGGAAGTGTGTCCCACCTCCAACGTCTGTCTTGGAGCGGCTGCCGACCTGCCGAGTCACCCCTTCGACCGCCTGTATCGCGCCGGCTTGGCGCTCTCCGTCAATTCCGACGACCCCGCCTTCTTCAACACCAATCTTTCCCGCGAGTACCTGAAGCTTCACCAAGCCTTCGGCTACAGCCCGGCGGAGCTCGCGGGCCTCTCCCTCGCCGCCCTCCGGCAGTCGTTCCTGCCGGACGATGAGAAGCTGGCGCTCGGCGAGAAGTTCCGGCAGCAGTTCGACGCCCTGGGCCGCGAGCTCTTCGGCGCCCCGGTGGAGGCGCCGGTGAGTTAGACCGGGACCGGCGCACCTGAGTCCGCGGGAGTGTCTCCCCCGTGGTGCCCATCCGCCGCCCTGCACACGTTGTCTGCTCCCCCGCACGTTCCCGCGGCTTCCCTACGCATTTCTCCAGAGACTTGGTGTATAGGTCCGCCGGCTCCACACCATTCCAACGGAAAATCGTGTATGGATCTCCGCTCCCCATACGTCCCTCCTCCAATCCCGTGGGTGAGGATCGTCGTCCCACACGATTCCCCGCGATCCATACACTCTCTTGGCGAAAATCCGTGTAGGGAGATGGCCAGGATACACGGACTCTCGGTCTCCCTGTGTATGACGGGCAGACTTATACACCGCCTTGACCTAAAAGTGTGTAGAGATGGGCCTGGGGGAGTAGTTGCCATCGCGGTTCGTTGATACGGACCGTCTCCGGAGACATCGCCGGCGGACCCAAAACGCAGGAAGGTGAGAGAAATCGTCTGCCAGGCAGTCCTAGCTAGGTTCAATCCCGGAGTGCTGCGCCGATCTCGGCCAGCGACGAGGTGGTCGCCGATTGCCGGAGGACGGACCGGAGGACCGCCGGGTCGCCGCAACTGGCAAGTGCCGTCCTCAGGTCGCCGGCCACCGCGAAGCCGCGGGCCGTCAAAACCTCGACGACAGCCTCCCGGAGACCCTGGACCTCTCCTTCGGCCTCTCCCGCGGCGCGCCCCAGGACCTCTCCTTCGGCGCGGACCTCGTCCAGGTTTGCATAGCCCTCGCGCTGAAGGAGATTGCGGAAGATCACCTGGCGCGCGGTCTCGCGGTCGTAGAGGGCTTTCGCCGGCACCGGATTGGCGAGGATTCCCGGCGCCTCGAGCTGCTCATCCGGATTCACGATGCGCATCTCCTGGCCCGGCTGGTGTACCTCCACCCGCCGCGGGCCGGTCAGCCGCACCACCCAGACATAGCGGGTGCCGGCGGCGAAGAGCTCCTGGATCTTGATCCGTAGATCCGCTTCGTCCTGGCCCGTATCGGCGTACTCGACCGCCAGGGGCGGTGCTCCCTGGACCCATCCCGGCTGGTCGGGGATCTCGCCGACAGAGAGATCGGGGGCCCGGAGAGTTTCCGGGGACGGAGAAAAGCCGGCGTCGACGCCGACGTCCTGGACCGCCGGATCGCTCGCGAGCACTGCGCCTCCTACGTTCGTCGCTTTGGCTCCCCGGCCCCCAGTGGGCATGCAGAGAATAGGGTGGCCGTTGGACAGCTCGTACGGATCGCCGGATTGAAGCTGATCGGCGCTAAAGGGGCCCTGAGACCTGAGTTGCTGCGAGCTCCTCTTCATGAGGAAAATCATAGCACCTCATGCCGCCCCGCCGAGGCGGATGTCCCCGGTCCCCTCGAGCCCACCCAATCCGGAGGCTCGGGAAGGTCGCGCCGCTTCGCCCGCGCCGCCAGCTCCGCCACCTCTTGGGCCAGAGCGTCCCGTACCTCCTCCGGCAGGGGCGTCTTCTGCTCGTGCGGGAGGTCCCGCAGCGCCTGGAGCGTGGGGAAGCCGTCCAGCCCCGCGAGATACTCGGCCAGCTCGTCGTCGAGCACGGCGTAGGACTCTTCGAGGGCAGCTTCGCCCTCAGCGGCCAGCAGGAGCGTCCAGCTCATGGACGGGCTACCTTATCAGCCGCGAGGAATTGACAGGGCGGCCCAGGGAAGCATATGTTGCTGGCGGAAGTATTTACGCAGTCCATGCCCTCTTATCTAAGACCCATGCCTGGCGGCTTGACGCAGCCTGCGGATGCCTGAGCCCCTTGAGATGTCCGGTGGCGGGGAGCGGCCTCCGCGCGGCCCTCGCTCCTTGAGATCCGAGTCGGTGGAACAACGCGATCCCATCCTCGAGCTGATCGCACAGATCCAGGCGGGAATTCGCCTTGAGGAGAATTCCGAGAAGCTTCATCGACGGTTCCGCCCCAGCGTCCAATCCTTCTTCGCCCGCAAGGGTTTCACGGCCGAAGATGGCAGGGATCTCACCCAAGAAGTGTTTCTTCGTGTCTTCAAGGGTATAGACACGTTTCGACGTGAGTCTAGGTTCGAAAGGTGGCTATGGGAGATCGCCGCGCACATCTACTTCAACGAGGTCCGCCGGCGCCGAACGGAGAAGCGAGATGGCCTGGAGACGTCGCTGGACACGCCCGTGGAGAACGACGACGGGGTTAGCCCGGCGCCTGGAATTCCCACCTCGGACCCGAGCCCTGAAGAGCAAGTCATCCAAGGCGAGCAATTGGCCGCATTCCGGGCCGCTCTCCAGGAGCTGCCGGACCAGATGCGCCGTTGCTGCCTGCTGCGCTACCAGCGGGGCTTCAAATACCAGGAGATCGCGACGGTGATGAAGATCTCCATCGAGACCGTCAAGGCGCACCTGCATCAAGCCCGAAAACGGCTGGCCGCCCGGCTGGACGTCAAAAGAGAGAAGCCGTGAACGACGACATCACCGATTTGGACCGCCTCTTCGCCCGCCTCTCCGACGAGAGCCGCGGTCAAGACCTGGATGGTCACCCCGCCCCGGAGAAGCTCTCCGCCTACCAGGCGAACGAGCTGTCCCCTGAAGAGGACGCCGTCATCCAAGAGCACCTCGCCCACTGTACCGTCTGCACCGAGCTGCTCCTGGACCTCCAGCGTTTCCTCGAGCCGCCGTCGGAGGATCTCCCGCGGGAGGGGGTGGTGGACTTCGAGACGGTGGCGGGTTGGCGGGAGTTGCGGGGGAGGATGGGGGGGCCGGAGAGCGCTGAGAAGGAGGGCTCCTCATGGTGGACGTTGGGATCCCGCAAACGACCTTATTTGCTAGCAGCAATGTTCGTGCTGGCTTTGGGATTGTCGATCGGAACGTACTATTCACGGAGCCAATTACCAAATGCACAAGGAGTGATTCCAGTTAGCCTGGAATCTGAAGTCGGGGAGCGTGGCGGGCCAGAGCCACCCAAAGTGGTAGCCCTGCCGGAAGAAGAAAAGCTCGTCAGTTTTCTACTCACCGTCAACCTCGCGCCCCGACCCACACCACCCTATTTTGTGACCGTCCGCCGCGAGCAGAGCCCTAGGGTCATTTTGAGTCGCACCATTGACTACTATCCGGAGGGATTTGGACTGGTGATTCGTTCTGGTCTCCTCACTCCGGGAGTCTACGAGATCTCAATTGAGGGGCGGAAAACCGTGCCAGCCGAAAAGATTGGGCTCTATCACGTAAAGATCAGGCGCTTGCTTGCCAAGCGCAAAGCCAATTGAGATAGAATAGAGGAGAGTTCCAAGCCGGAGTTGCTTCCTGTTGCCTGTAGCAATGAGTCTCTACGGGGAGGGTATGCATGCCAGGCCGTGGAAGGCTGTTTCTTTGCTTGCTGGTTTTGCTCGGTGGTTGTGGGCTCATATTGAGTCTCTTCAGAGGGTGGATCCCTGCGTCGGTACCAGGGCTGACCGCGGGTCGACCTGAAACCACCGCTCACCCGGCAATCTCGACGCCTAAAACCGTACGCCGAATTCCCTGGCCCGATCAGGGTACAGCGCGTTGGCTGTCCAGAACCGAATTGCATCGCTATGGCTTTCAGCTCGAAGGGGGCCAGGTCCTCGAGGCCTGGGTGAAGCAAGATCCGGTTCCTCTCAAGGAGCTCGATGTCGCAGTGCGACTCTACTTGCCGGCCGATCACTTATTATATGAGATTGATAATCCGACGGGATCAGTAGGAGCCGAAAGGGTTTTTGTCGTGGCACCCGAGAAGGGCGAGCTCCAAGTCGAAATCGATGGCGAGGGGGCAGAGGGAGTCTATAGCATTACCGGCGTCAAAATTCACCAAGCCAGCGAGAAAGACCGAGTCGACGCTCGGGCAGAAGAGCTCTTCTATCGCGCGCGCGCCGAGGCCCGGGGAAAAAACCAAAACCTGTCTGGGGCGCGCGATCTCTATGAGCAGGCTGAAAGGCTTTGGCGCAGCATTGGAAACAGGCGGGGGGAAGCTCATGCGTTAGAGCGCAGGATTACGCTGCTCGCCGGTACAGGCGAGACAGGGGAGCCTTTGCTAGCGCTACAGACTCGCGACGTGAGGCTATTTCGCGAGGCTGGAGATAAGAGCTTCGAGTTAAAGATGCGTATCGCCTGTGCCGTTTCCCAGAAGAATCTGGGTCGGCTTCAAGAGGCAGAGGAGGGCTTACGAGAAGTTCTGGTTGAATCGAGAAAGACTGGCATTACTGAGCATGAGGCCGACGCTGGGAGGAGGCTTGGCTCGCTCTACAAGCAGAAGGGGCAGAAGGTTCAGGCTTTGAGCTTCTTTGAGAAGTCTCTGGCTTATTGGAGAGCGACGAACCGGCTAGCCGAACAGATCGAAGTCTTAAGTGAAATGGGTTCCATCTACGAGTCTCTGGGCGATTATAACATGGTCAGGAAGTGCTATGAGGAAGCCAGCGTACTCAAGCCTGCTCGGGAGCAGCCCAAGTATAAGGGGCAAATTCTCACTCGCTTTGCTGAGCTCTACGAAAAGATGAAACAACCAGAGACAGCTCTCAAGTACGCACTTCAAGCACCTGCTCAGCGCCAACTGGCGCATGATATTCATGGGCAAGCCGTCAGCCTCGGCGAGATTGGCTTGATCTATAGAGAATTGGGAGATTTTGCCCGAGCTCGCGCTTTCCTAGAAAATGCGCTTGTAATTTTGCAGAGTCTCAAGAACCGTCAGGACGAGGCCATCGCGCACTACAATCTGGGCCTCGATCTTGTAGATGAGAGGAACTCTCAGCGCGCCATTGACCAGTTTCAGCGCTGCCTGGAGCTTTCTCGTTCGACGAATTTTCTAGAAGGAGAGTTGGATTGCCTTTATGGGCTGGGACAAGCGGAAGATCGGCGCGGTAACCCACTTCGCGCACGGGCCTATGTAGAGAGTGCCGTGAGGGTTGGCGAAAAGCTACCTCGTAGAATGGGGAACGAAGGCAATGATCCGAGCAGCGACGCTGCACGAGAGGGCGCCCATGAGCTGCTCGTTCGCCTGCTCGTGGCCTCACCGCCGAGCTACACGGGGCCCGCAGAGCTAGCGCACTCATTCGAGATCAGCGAAAAATCCAGAGGAAGGACATTGCTCGAATCACTCTCAACCGATCAGGTAGGTTCAGGCTGGCTGAAAGGCGCAGATCCAAAACTCCTGGCGGAGTTCGATGGTGTTAAGAGGGCCTTGGCAGAGACTGACAAGGTGGTGGCTGGCCTCAGAAGAAGGGGACGTCCAGTCGACGCGCTTCTCACTCGACAAGCCGAGCTCAACGAACAGTTGACACTACTTGAAGCCCGGCTCCGAGACGGTACTCCCTGGGCCGACGCCGTACGGCCTTCTCCAATCACTCTTGCGACTGCGCAAGGAATGCTCGACACGGATTCCGTCCTCTTGGAGTACCTGCTGGGAGCCAAGAGGAGCTTTCTCTGGATGGTGACGGACAAGTCCGCTTCAATCGCCGAGTTGCCTCCAAGGGATGTGATCGAGCTCAAGGTGAGGGAGTTCTATGGTCTGGTCAAGGAGAGATCAGTACGCAAAAAGGCACAGACTGCTCGTGTAGCGACAGACTTGAGAGACATCCTCTTGGGGCCAGCTAAGGGTCTTCTGAAAAGGCACCTTCTGATAGTCCGAGGTGGGGCTCTCCAGTATGTTTCATTCTCGGCCTTACCCGATTATTCGGCGCAGCAGGGTACATGGCAGCAACCATTGATCGTGGGACACGACATTACCTATCTTCCCTCGATTTCTGTGCTTCATGCAATTCGCGAAGTGGCTTCGAAGCGCCCAAAGGCAAGCCGTTCGATTGCAATCTTTTCGAATCCTGTCTTCGATCCTGACGACTATCAGCCGTTGCCCTTCAGCGCGGAGGAAGCCCACCGAGTTCGGTCCCTTTTTACGAGTGAGGAGAAACCGTTGGAGGTCGAGGGTTACGAAGCGTCCCGTGCACTGGCCAAGAGTGGTGTTTTACGAGATTTTCGATACCTTCTTTTTGCCACTCATGGTCTAAACTATCCGGAGCAGCCGAACCTCTCGGGGATTGCCCTGTCACAGCGCGACGCCAAGGGACACCCCATAGAAGGTGAATTGAGACTCCAAGACGTGAAGAGCCTCGATCTGAGGGCAGATCTCGTGGTTCTTAGCGCCTGCAACACGTCGGCCGGCAGCGAGATACACGGAGAGGGCTTTGTCGGTCTTACTCAGGGATTTTTTTATGCCGGCGCCTCACGAATCACCGTCAGCCTGTGGAACGTCAACGACCAGGCCGCGCCTGATCTGATAGAACGACTATTTAAGGGTATTGTAGAAGAAAAACTCCCTCCTACCGAGGCTCTGCGCCAGGCTCAGCTCTGGATGTACAAGCAGGGAAGACCTCCATACTTCTGGGCTGGTTTCGAGCTCCATGGGGAGTATCGATGAGATTGCCCACCCTTTGTTCTTGGAATCGTCCTCCAGAGAAATAAACAAACCGTCGTGGGCCGTGTCTTGCGAGAGAGGACACGGCTTGAGGCGGACGGAGCTGTGGAAGGGAGCAGAGCCCAGGGTCGCTGGAACTGCCATCCGTCCGTTCGCGGGCCCAATAAGGAGGGAGAAAATGCAAGAACAGACCGCGCAGCCTAACGGCAAGCCCAAGGAAAAGCATGACAAGCGGGATCATTCGATTGATCCGCAAACGCCTCCTCCGGATGACCAAGGTGGTGATTCTCTGCATGCAGGCACACCCCGCCCGCCATATGGCGGACCCGAAGGTGGGGACCGCTGACCGATCGATGGCGGACCAGTGCGGCTTCCGTGCCGGTCCGCCCTTCCATGGGGGAATGCCTTGTGCGTGAAGCTAGATGGATTGTGACCCTTTTTGTACTTCTATTGTTTACAGCTTGTGGCCTTCCTCGGTCAAGGTCTTCCAAGTCCTTTGACGATCTCCATAACCTGGTCCAGGGAAAGAGTGCGGCGGAGATTGAAAAGATGCTCGGCAAGCCGGACTTCCGAGAGAAGCTGGTTCTCGCGGGTGAACGCTGGGTGTGGTGGAACTACACATTCCTCGATGGGGAAAAATATCCACCGAATGACCGGGGCAGGTTAGTGCATCTTGAGATTATATTTTCTTCAACAGGGGGATCTGGCAGACTATCCGATCTTCGGCCGCTTGACCCTTTGGCGATCACATACAGCTATTCGAAACCGGCCTCGTGACTCGATGGGCATCGGAGGAGACAATGGAAACCGACCTTGACAGAGGCGATCGACTTTGTGTGTTCAACGGCATCAACGGCGAGACGGGAGGCTACTTCTACCGACCGCTCTCGGCTAGGGAAATTTTCCAAGGCTTTCAGGCGGCGCCCAAAGATCGCGAAAAGGCCCTCATCCCTGGGATCAACCCCAAAGATTTGAGTGAAGCCGGATGGGGAGTCGTCTTTCACGCCAGTGAGGATCCTGCAGTCGTCGAGGCTTTGAGGCCTCTACTGGATCACCGGAAAGAGCAGGCGACGCGCCGGCACGAGCGGCTGTACCAGGAGTTTTCCGGTGCCAACGGATATAGCGGCGAGAGCAAGGAGGAATTCCTCGCCAAGCATGGTGCCACGATGGGACCGGTCAATCCGAATCGAATGCCCTACTATCTTCTCCTGGTGGGGGAGCCGGATCGCATACCGTACTCATTCCAACATCAGCTCGACGTTCAGTACGGTGTCGGGCGGATCTCTTTCGACACCCCGGAGGAGTACGCGCGCTACGCGAAAAGCGTGGTCGACGCGGAGTCCGGTCAAGTCAAGCGGGACCGGCGAGTGTCTCTCTTCGGCGCCCGAAACCCCGACGACGTCGCGATGACGCTGAGTGCCGATCTGATGGTCAAGCCTCTGGTAGAGCGTCTCGGCACTCCGGAGGACTGGCAGGAGTCGCCGCCTTGGGAAGTGCGTTCGGCGGTGGCTGAAGATGCCACGAAAGCGAGGCTCAGTCAGCTCTTGGGTGGCGCTGAGACCCCGGCGCTTTTCTTCTCTGCCAGCCACGGCATGGGATTCCCTTCCGGGTCGCGCCTACAGCAGGCTCATCAAGGCTCTCTCCTCTGCCAGGACTGGCCGGGGCCGGTCGCCTGGAACAAGCCGGTGCCGCCCGAGTTCTACTTCTCGGGGGACGACCTGGCGAGCGACGCTCGCGTTCACGGCCTCATTGCATTCTTTTTCGCCTGCAACGGAGTGGGAACTCCCGCTCTGGACGAGTTCGCGCAAAACGGCACTCCCCCGAGGGTCTTGGCGCCAAAGCCCTTCGCCACTCGCCTGCCGCAGCGGCTGCTGGCGCATCCTGGAGGGGGTGCGCTGGCGGTGATCGGTCACGTGGAGCGGGCCTGGGCCTATTCCTTCCTTGGGAAGGGAGATGAAAAGCAAACGGAGGCGTTCGAATACGCTTTGCGGTTGCTGATGGAAGGCTTTCCTGTGGGCTTTGCCATGGAATATTTCAATCAGAGATATGCCGAGCTTTCGACGGAGCTGACCCTCGCGCTGCAGCGCGTAAACTATGGGCAGCCGATGGATCAGGACGAGCTCGCTGCGCTTTGGACGGCCAACAACGATGCCCGGAACTATGCCGTGGTGGGCGATCCCGCCGTGCGGCTGGCTGTATAGTGGAGGTGGCCGTGGAAGAGAAGCCTGGGCCGCAGGGAGGTTTGGCGTTGTTGATTGGAATCGACACCTATCCGCGCTTCGAAGACAGGCGGCAGCTCGGCGGCTGTGTCAACGACGTCTCGATTCTCAAGGATGCCCTGGTACGACGGTTCGGTTTTCAGGAGGAGCGGATTACGGTCCTGACGGACCACGATGCGACCCAGACTGCGATTCTTGCTGCTTTTGAAGATCTGGTGAGCCGGGCACAATCGAACGAGAACGTCGTCGTTCATTTCAGCGGCCACGGTTCCCTGAAGCCCGACGGTCCGGAGAACGACGAGCCGGATGGCTGGGATGAAACGCTGGTGCCCTGTGACAGCGGCCGGGCGCCTTATCCCAACCGCGACATCACGGACGACCAGATCCATGACTGGTTGGAGCGGCTGACGGCGCGTACGCCCTATGTCAACCTGATCATCGACTGCTGCCATTCGGGGACGATTCGCCGCCCTGAGACGAAGGTCCGCGGTTTGCCAGCCGATGACCGGCGGCCCGAGGATTTGGCTTCGCCAGTGTCTGTGAAGCCGGCTCGGCCGGTCTTTCGCGATGCCATGGTGGGCTCGAAGACTTTTCTGAAAAAGGGCGAAGAGTGCGTCCTTTTTGCGGCTTGCAGCAGCTCCGAGTCTGCCAACGAGATCCTCGTGGGGAATCCGCCGATCGTTCCCCATGGAGCCTTGACCTATTACCTGGTTCAGGAGCTGATGTCCCCCGAGTTTAAAGGATCCACCTACACAGAAGTCTTCGAGCGCCTGCGGCCGCGACTCACAGCCCGCTGCGGAGACCAGCATCCACAGCTCGAAGGCGAACGGAATCGGGAGGTCTTCGGTCGAGAAACCATTTTGCCGATGCCATTTGTTTCAGTTCTTTCCCGAGAGGGTCATCGCGTGACTCTGGAGGCCGGCGCCTCCAGTGGCGTCGCCGCGGGAACCGTCTGGATTGTTTACGCTCCAGGAACTCGAGAGGTGAACGAGGGAGCCGTTCGTCTGGGAGTGGTGAGCGTTGTTTCAGCCGGCGCCACGACGAGCGAGGCCAAAGTGTTGGAGGAGAGGGAGCAGGATGCCGTGATCGCAGGAGCGCGGGCGGTCGAAGGGTTCGCCAGGCTCAAGGTTGAACTCGAAGTGCCACCGGAGCATGACCGGACCGAGGCACTGACGGCTGCAATCGGCTCGTCCTCGTTGCTGGCGCGGGTCTATGCAGGAAACCAGGCTGACGTTCAGATCCGTCTGCTTTCCCCCGCCAGCGAGGCGAGCGAGCTTCGTCGTTTTTCTCCATTGGGAAGAGTGAGGGAAGACGTCTGGGTTGTCGCGGACGAACAGGGTGTCCTGAGGCTGCCTCCGGTGCCGGCAAGAAGCTCCGAGGACTTGAAATACCTGATGGTGAATTTGGAGAGCATGGCCCGGCTGCACGCTCTCGCGAGCGTGACGAATCCTGGCAGTGCCCTGACTGAACAGGTCGATTTCGAGATCTTTCTACAGAATGGAACGGGCCCGGTCCTGCCGAGCCGGGATGCCCAAGGCGAGATGCTGTTCCACGAAGGAGATCGCTTGGTCCTGGAGATGCGCAACCGCTCGCCGCGGCCCCTCTACGTCTACGTTCTCGACATCGGTCTCACCGGTCGCGTGGCGATCGTCTACCCCCCTGACGAGGGGAGCCAGGAAGCTCTCGAGCGCGGCCAGAGCTTCCAGGCGGGGATCCGGTCGGGAGAGGAGCTGACTCTCGCTTTGCCTCCTGGCTTTGAGCGCCTGCCGGAGGCGTTTCAACGCACCGCCCGCGAGACTTTGAAGCTGATCGTCTCGACCAGCCCGGCCGAAGTCCGCCTGCTGCTCCAGTCCGGCAAAGTCTTTCGCGGGCTCGGACCATCCGGCCCCTTGGATGAGGCTCTCGTTGCGGCTTTCGGCAGTGGTCCTCCTCTGGACGCTTCCTCCGGAGAGGATTGGGCGACCTTCGAGCGGACCTTCCGTCTCCTGCCCAAAGCCTCGCCCCTCGCCTGAGCGCTCCATTCGTCCTCACCCTTCCCCGGTTGCCCCCCGCCCGCTGGACGTGACAACCTTGGCGGGCGGAGATGGGGGCGCTGCCCCCTTCCCCAGGACACCGAGGAGGCAGAGCGCATGAGCAAGTCGTACCAGGCTCCACTCAATTGGTCTACGGGTGGAGGTGCGGATACCGACGTCAAGGAGACCGAGGAGTGGCTGACCGCTTTCGAGCAGGTGGTGGCGATCGAGGGCCGGGAGCGGGCGTGCTTCCTCCTCAAGAAGCTGCTGGAGAAGGGGTACGAAAAGGACGTCATCCTTCCCTTCACCGGTAACACCCCCTACATCAACACCATCCCGAAGAGCGAGGAGCCCTCCTATGGCGGCGACCGCGCCATCGAGCGGCGGATCAAGAGCATCGTGCGCTGGAACGCCATGGCCCTGGTGGTGCGGGCCAACAAGAAGTACGCCGGCCTGGGAGGCCACATCTCGACCTTCGCCTCGGCAGCCACGCTCTACCAGGTGGGCTTCCATCACTTCTTCCATGGCCGCGGCGAGAACGGCTTCGACGGCGACATGATCTACTTCCAGGGCCACGCGTCGCCCGGCATCTACGCCCATGCCTTCCTCGAAGGGCGGATCACCGTGGAGCAGATGGACGCCTTTCGCCGCGAGTCGGCCCCGGGGGGGGGCCTCGCCTCCTATCCCCACCCCTGGCTGATGCCCGGGTTCTGGGAATTCCCCACGGTCTCCATGGGTCTCGGGCCCATCGCCGCGATCTACCAGGCCAAGTTCAACCGCTACCTCCGCAACCGCGGTCTGCGCGACGTTCAGAACCGAAAGGTCTGGGCCTTCCTCGGCGACGGCGAGACGGACGAGCCGGAGGCGCTGGGCGCCATCACCCTGGCCTCCCGCGAGAAGCTGGACAACCTGATCTTCGTCATCAACTGCAACCTCCAACGCCTCGACGGCCCGGTGCGCGGCAACGGCAAGATCATTCAGGAGCTCGAGACGGCCTTCCGTGGCGCCGGCTGGAACGTCATCAAGGTCATCTGGGGAAGCGACTGGGATCCCCTCATCGAGAAGGACGACACCGGCCTCCTCGTCCAGCGCATGAACGAGGCGCTGGACGGCGAGTACCAGAAGTACGTGGTGGAGCCCGGCTCCTACATCCGCAAGGAGTTCTTCGGCAAGTACCCTGAGCTTGCGGAGCTGGTGAAGGGCTACTCGGACGAGAAGTTGCACAACCTGCGGCGGGGCGGCCACGATCCGGAGAAGGTCTACGCCGCCTTCAAAGCCGCCACCGAGCACGAGGGCTCGCCGACGGTGATCCTGGCCAAGACGGTGAAGGGCTATGGCCTGGGCGAGGCGGGCGAGGGCAAGAACGTCACCCACCAGCAGAAGAAGCTGACGGACGACGAGCTGCGCGAATTCCGCGACCGCTTCGAGATCCCCATCGCGGACGAGGACCTGCACGAATCGCCGTTCTACTGTCCACCGGAGAACAGCGAGGAGATCCAGTACCTGCGGGAGCATCGCCGCAGGCTGGGCGGCCCGGTGCCGGTGCGCCGGGTGCGTAAGGAGCCCGTGCCGACCCCGGAAGGGGAGACCTGGAGCCGCTTTTTCGAGGGGGTGGACCGCGACGTCTCCACCACCATGGTCTTCGTCCAGATGCTGACCCAGCTCCTCAAGGACCCGGAGATCGGCAAGAAGATCGTGCCCATCGTGCCGGACGAAGCCCGTACCTTCGGCATGGAGTCGCTGTTCCGCCAGTTCGGCATCTACTCCCACGTCGGGCAGCTCTACGAGCCGGTCGACAAATCCATGCTGCTCTACTACCGGGAGGCGACGAACGGGCAGATTTTGGAGGAAGGCATCACCGAGGCCGGCTCCATGGCGTCTTTCATCGCCGCCGGCACCTCGTACAGCACCCACGGGATCGACATGATTCCCTTCTTCATTTTCTATTCGATGTTCGGATTCCAGCGCATCGGCGACCTCATCTGGGCGGCGGCGGACCAGCGCACCCGCGGCTTCCTGCTGGGCGCCACCTCGGGACGGACCACGCTCAACGGCGAGGGTCTTCAGCACGAGGACGGCCACAGTCACGTTCTCGCCGGCGTGGTGCCGAATTTGTTGGCGTTCGATCCAGCCTACGCCTACGAGCTCGCAGTGATCATCCGCGACGGCCTCAAGAGGATGTTCACGGACCGGGAGGACATCTTCTATTACATCACCCTGTACAACGAGAACTATCCGATGCCGCCGATGCCGGCCGGCGTGGAGGAGGGAGTCCTCAAAGGGGCCTACAAGCTTAAAGCCGCGCCCGAGGGAGATGGCAACCAGCCGCGGATCCACCTGCTGGGCAGCGGCTCGCTGCTGCGCGAGGCCGTGAGGGCGCAGGAGATCCTGGCGGAGAGATACGGTGTGGCGGCGGACGTCTGGAGCGTCACGAGCTACAAGGAGCTGCGGCGCGACGCCCTGGAAGTGGAGCGCTGGAACCTGCTCCATCCGGACCAGGAGCCGCGCAAGCCGTACGTCGTCCACATTTTCGAGGGCGACGACCGGCCCATCGTCGCCGTCTCCGATTACATGAAGTTGGTGCCGGACATGATCTCCCGCTGGCTGCCGGGCCGGCTGCTCCCCTTGGGCACCGACGGCTTCGGCCGCAGCGACACCCGCGAGGCGCTGCGGCGGTTTTTCGAAGTGGACGCCGAATGTGTCGCCGTCGCGGCCCTCTGGCAACTCGCCCAGCGGGGAAACGTGGACCGCTGTCTGGTGAAGCGGGCCATCGACGAGCTGGGGGTCGATCCGGCCAAGCTCGATCCGCTGATCAGTTAGGCGAGGCCGATGGGGAAGACCACGCTCCTGCCGGTTCTGATTTTGCTTTTGCCTGCCCTGGCGGCAGCCGAGCCGGCGATCTACAAGGTGGACGTCGATCACAGCGGCGTGAGCTTTTCCATCCGTCACTTCGTCTCCAACGTCTCGGGCCGGTTTCGGGATTTCGACGGCGTCATCAAGTACGACCGGGCGAATCCGGCCGCGTCGAGCGTCGAATTCACCGTCAAGGCAGCCTCGATCGACACCACGAACAACGACCGCGACGAGCACCTGCGTTCGAAAGATTTTTTCGAGGTCCAGAAGTTCCCGGCCCTGACGTTCACCAGCACTCAGGTGGTGGCGAAAGATGGGAACACCTTGGACGTGACGGGAAACCTGACGCTGCACGGTGTCACCCGCACGATCACCTTTCCCGTTTCGTTCCTGGGCACCGTCAAGACGCCCAGAGGCGAGAAGGCCGGCTTCGAAACCGCCTTCAAGATCGACCGCAAGGAGTACGGTATCCTCTGGAACAACGTCCTCGACTCGGGGCCCGTGCTGGGGGACGACGTGAAGATCACGATCGAGGTCGAGGCGAACCGGCAAGCGGAAGCGGGGAAGAAGTAGGGATCGTCTTCGAGGAGCACCGGGTCGCTGTTCGCGGGCGGCCTCCTGCCGGCCATTTTCTTGACCTTCCTTGCAAGCTCCTGCTAAGCTCATACTTAGGAAGCTATACGACAACGGGTGAGCTCATCTTGGAGCCAGGTCGCATTCTTCAGTCTGCCAAGGGGGACGTGTGAACGTCAAGAAGAGTTTGATGGGGTGTCTCCTTCTTTGCCTCGGGCTCGCCCTCCGGGCCGAGGCGCAGACGTTTACGCTCCAGTCGGTGGCCGACTCCACCCTGAAGCAGAGCCCGGCGAACCAGAACCGCGGCAGCGATTCGACCCTGCAGCTCGCCGGAGACGGCCGCGTCCTGGTGCGATTCGACCAAGCCGCGATCGCGGCGGCGGTGGGCTCGGGGCGGCTGGTCTCCGCCTCCCTGGAGCTGTTCGTCCACTCGACGAGCGGTTCCTGGGGTCCCGACGGCCGGCCCATCGAGGCCCATCTCGTGACGGCGCCCTGGACGGAGGCGGGAGTCACCTGGAACTGCGCGGTCGACACCAACCCGGCCAACAACAAGCAGGACTGCGCCACTGCCTGGGCTGGCGGCACCTTCGTCGACGACGCGACGGACTCGGTCACCCAGACCTCCGCCCAGCAGGTGTGGGTGCCGTTCGACGTTACGGCGGACGTGGCCGCATTCCTTGCCGGTACGCCGAACCAGGGGTGGCTGATCGAGAAGGCGGACGGCGACCAGAGCGGCAAGGCGGATTACGGGTCGCGGGAGGGCGCCGTGGCGGAGAGGCCCCGGCTGGTGCTGCTGGTGGAGAGCGCGGCGCACGACCAGGTACCGCCGGTTCTCGCCATCACCTCGCCCAACCAGCCGATCCTGGTCAACGATCCGGCGCCGGCGGTGGTGGTGGAGTACTCGGATGGCGGCTCAGGCGTCGATCTCGCCACTCTTCAGGTACTGGTGGACGGCCAGGACGTCACGGCGAGCTGCGCTTCCGGTCCGCAATCGGCGACCTGCCACGCTCCGACGTTGGCAGCCGGCAACCATACCGTACAGGCGCTTTTGAAGGACCGCACCGGCAACACTGCCCAGGCGAGCGCCGCGTTCCAACTCCTGCTCGGCCCCGGCCCTCACGTGGTGACCCTCCAGACGACGGGGGACAGCTACATCAAGAAGGGCGACGCCAACAAGAACTTCGGCTCCGAGGCCATCCTCCGCGTCCGGCAGAGCGGCCAGCAGCGTGCCTTGGTGATGTTCGACGGGGCGAGCCTCGCCACCACCCTGCACGGGGCGACCGTGGTCTCGGCCTCGCTCGAGCTGCACGTGGAGAAGAACGGCCGCAACTGGGGGAAGACGGGGCGCACGGTCGAGGCTCACCGGCTGACGGCGGCGTGGACGGAGGCGGGCGCCACCTGGAATTGCCCGAACGATTCGAACACGACGAACAACAATCCCGACTGCGCCGCGCAATGGGCCGGCGGCAGCTTCGCGGCGACGCCTACGGCGAGCGTCCTCCACACCCGCGACCTCACGGGTTGGGTGCGCTACGACGTGACGGCCGACGTGGCTGCTTTCGGCACCGGCTCGCCGGACTTCGGCTGGCTGCTCAAGAAGACGGAGGAGACCAAGAGCGGCTGGGTGGACTACGACTCCCGGCAGGGGACGCCCGGCGAGGGGCCGCGCTTGGTGGTGGTGTTCACCACCCCTACGGCGGGGGACACCACGCCCCCGACGGTCGCGATCACTTCTCCCGCGGCGGGCAGCTTGTTCAATACGGTCGCCGTCACTGTCAGCGGCACCGTCGCAGATGACGGCGGGGTCGCGGGTGTCCGCGTCAACAACGTGGACGCGACACTGTCAGGCGGACAGTTCCAGTCGGTGCTGTTCTTGAACGAGGGGACCAACCAGATCCTGATCGTTGCGACGGACACCGCAGGCAATCAAGCCACGGTGACCTCGACGGTGCGGCTCGACACGCGAGCTCCCGACCTGGTGCTCGATTCGCCGCTGCCGGGCCAACTCGTCAACAGCGGCTCGGTCCGCGCGGCGGGGCGGGCCACGGACGCCAACGGGATCGCCTCGGTGACGGTCAACGGCGCGCCCGTAAGTCTCGATTCGGCGGGCAATTTCGCCACCCAGGTGCCGGTCGGCGAAGGGCCGGCGACGGTCGCCGTACGAGCGCTCGACCGTGCCGGCAACGCCGCCAGCCTGAGCGCCCAGGTCGCCGGTTTCTCGCTGCCCACGGTCGCCATCGACTCGCCCGCCGATTTGAGCTTCCTTGCCGCCACCACGGTCGACGTGACCGGCACGGTGAGCGATCCGGCCGCCGTGGTCGGGGTCAACGGCGTCCCGGCCCAGATGGCCGGCAACCGCTTCACGGCACGCGACGTGCCGCTGATCGAGGGCAGCAACGTCCTGACCGCCACCGCGATCCTGCCCAACGGGCACGCCGGCACGGCGAGCGTCGACGTGGTTCGCGACCTGACCCCGCCGCACGTCACGATCGACGTGCCGGGCCCGGGCTCGGTCGTCTTTTCGCCGGTCGTCACCGTCTCCGGTCTGGTCAACGACATCGTCGCCGGGACAGTCAACGCCGCGGAGGCCACCGTGACAGTCAACGGCAGGCCGGCGGTGGTCAGCAACCGCTCGTATGTCGTTTCGGGCGTGCCGCTCTCCCCGGGCGCCAATACGCTGACCGCGGTGGCCACCGACCGGAGCGGCAACGCGGCCCAGGTGACGGCGACCGTCCAACTCGCCGCCCCGACGGTGCCCCATCTCACCGTGGTTTCGGGCGACCGGCAGCAGGCGGCGATCGGCACCGCCCTTGCCCAACCGCTGGTGGTCAGCCTGGTCGACGGCGCAGGCGCGCCGCTGCCCGGCAGGGCGGTCGTCTGGAGCGTTCGCGGGGGCGACGGTACCC
>JBAPYB010000249.1:0-10205 GCA_049284515.1 Thermoanaerobaculia bacterium | reverse complement strand
TGAGCGCGGAGCGGGCCGAAACCGGGGAGCCCTCGTTCGCGAGGTCGAGTAGAGATCGGATAAGGTAGACCTCGGCGGCAGGAGCATCCGCCGAACTATGGTGTCAAGGCGATTCTCGCCAAAGACCTCCCAGCACCTTATCCCCCACCTTATCCTCCAAATCCGCTCCCCGCGCGGCGGGAGCGGACTCAACAATGAAGCCCGAAGACATCATGGAAATCAAAGTACTTTCGACATACCTGTCGGGAGTGAAAAAATACGAGGCTCCGGCACCCGCGGCATCTGCACGTTGAAGGGAGCCTGCCTCGCAATGGCAGGCACCCACCTCCAGTAGCCTACCGCCTCTCTGGCCGAATCCCCCGTGATCACGAAGTCGATCGCGCCCCCCTGCGAAACGACATAGCGCGAGATCGCGTTCATCAGCAGGAAATTGCAGGAGTAGCAGAAGGTCTCCCGGCCATTGCCCTGCGACAGATGGCCCGCGATCAGGACCTCCTGGCGGAAGACCTCCAGGTGGTCGGAGCGGATCGCGCCGGGGCACAGCGCGACCGGCTCGCCATGAAGGGCGGTCGCAAAGACCCGGAGGTTCGGATCGCCCTCGACCTCCAGGGCGCGGAAGACGTTGTCGATGTTCTCGAACACCCCCGCGGGCACGCCGGGATGGATCATCAATAGGACGTGCACCTGGAACGTGCGACCGGCACGTTCCTGATGGAGGAGCTGCATCAGCCGAACGTAGGCCAGGGTGTATGCCGAGTCCTTGCCGCCGCCGAAAGGCAGAAGGACCTTCAGGCTCTCGAGCGGACGCCCGCCGCAGCGGGTCGCGAGACGCTCGAGCGAGCGCTCTGCCTGCTGCCGGACCGGCTCCCCGGCTGCGGCGCTCAAGCGGTCTTGCAGAGAACTGGCGGTCGCGATCATGGCTGAATCATCCGATCAGAAAGTAAAGTCCGCGGAGAGGCTGCGATCGAACAAGCAGACGTCTGCAATATCCCGGAGGCCGCAGACGTATTTGAGCAGCCGTTGGACGCCGATCCCCGCCCCGGCCGAGGGGGGAAGCAGGTCCCGGCGGGCGGCTTCCAGATAGTTCGCGTAGACTGCCGGGTTCATCCCCCGGCGCTCCATGTGCCGCACAATGTGTGCGTGCCGGTGCTCGCGCTCGGCGCCCGAGAGACCCTCGCCGTAGCCTTCCGGATAGACCAGGTCGAAATTGCGATAGGTCCCGGGCCTTTCGGGATCCTCCCGATCGTAGAACTCCCGTTCGAAGTTGATCAGGAAGCAGGGGACTGAAGTGCTCTGCGAAATCGCGTCGTAGTAGCCGTCTCCGAGCTCCTGCTCGAGGTCCTCAGTGCGATGGCGCGGGAAGGGGCTCTGCAACTCAGGCAACTCACGACCGAGGTCGGCGAGGTCGGCGGCAGAGCGCCGCTTAAGAGCGGCGAAGACGTGGACGTAGAGCTCTTCAAGGAAGGTGAGCACTTCCTCAAGTCCGGCCCCCTTGATCTCGAAATCGAACTGGGAGAACTCGACCATATGGTTGATCGAGTCCTTGATCTCCATCTTTTCGAGCCGCACGTTGGGTGACACGATGAAGATCCGCTCGATTGACGGCGCCGCGAGAGCGAGCTGCTTGTGGAAGATCATGCTCGCCGTTAGCTTGAACGTGCGGCCTCGGTATTCAATCTCGGCTGGATAAACCGAATGGTTGAGCGGGTCGGTGAACGGTGACAGCAGCACCGGCATGAGTTGCAAGAAGCCGCGCGACAGAGCGAAGCTCTGCAGCTCATCCAGCAGCGCAGTCTGGATCCGGAGGACAGGCCCCAGCCGGGGGTCCTGGATCTTGCGAAGGAACTTTTCGAATCCCGATTCCAGGGGCGGTGCGGTGGCGACGTTGTCGAAAGCTCTCACAACCCTCCCATATTGACGAACCCCTTGGATCGGGCCTGGACGCAAATGCCGGTTCTTCGAGCCAGCGCTCCCCGGAGATCATCCGATCATTCGTCCTCTGATGAGGACGGCCCACCCCTGGGGCGGGCTTCCTGATTTTGATTCCGAGGCCCGGGGTTTGTCAACGTGCCCACCCTCGGGCGGGGCTTTTAGAGCACCAGCGCGAGCAGGCGGGCGAGGCGGGCCCCTGCAGCGCGCGGTTCAACCACAGGGTCGTCATTTCTCAAGTATCTCCGAGAGCTCGTTCTCCACATTGGCGAGAACCTCACAGTCGCAGGAACCGCCGTGCTCGCGCAGCCAAGGAAGGATGCGCTCCATATCGAGTCCACGCCGCTGGAGAAACTCCGTGGTGACTCGCAGCGTGTGGTCGCACTCCGCCAAGCCCTCACCATCAAGGTGGTCGAACAAGGCGCGCAAGTCCTGGAGAGATATCGGAATCGAAGCAATGAGCTTCTGGCGCGCCTGCTCACGCCACAGCTTCTTCAACTCGTCTTTGCGTGGGTCTTTGCTCATGACGTGCGGATTATCAAACGTCGCCATACACGGCCAACGCGTACTCGCGGGCTGTGGTCGACGATGCTGCGCCCGGGTGTACATGGATGAGTCGCCGCCAGTCGGCAGGCGCTTGATCGTCGATGATGACGTTCGGCTTGGGAAGGAACGCCTTGAAGCAGTCCTCGATTCCGAGCTCCTTGGCTGACTCACGCGCATAGTCCCCACCACCGCTGCTCCAGGCGTACAACGCCACGCCTTGGTCCTTGAGATGCCGGACATGGCAGATCATTTCCGTCATGGGAATGCGCTTCGATCCGAACGACCGAACCAGAGTGTCGTCGACGTCAACGTACGCGACCAATTCTCGATGTTCGCCCATTCTGTTCCTTTCATCTGGATACGCTACTTGCGCGAGTGGGACCACAATTTCTACAGCCTCGTACGGAACTGAAACCGTTCCTTCCTCGGTTCGTTCGACCAGCCCAAGCACCCTCAAGGCGAGCGATATCGGTGTGTACGTTCGAGTAGTGTTCGAGTAGTTTCTCTCGGCCGCCTTTGCCAGTGTATAGACGCTGCAGGGCCCAACCCGGCGATCTACAGCCGCTTGATTAATTTTGCGTACTCATCATGCGGGCCTATCCAGAACCACACAATCTCTTCGCCGTCCCTTATGCCCACGGCTCGATACTCCAAATTCACTCGCACCGAGTGCACTGGTTTCGTCGTATGCACCTGCTTGAAGTGAAGGCTGGGATGATGTGGATTTTTCTCAAACTGCCGGTAGGCCTCACGGGCCTGTTTCCGGACCGAATCTGGCAGCCGCCGGTAAGCTTTCCAGAATTGGTCTGTCGTGTGGGAGATCAAAGCTCATCCACATTGAGTTTTTTCGTCCTGCCTCCCTGATGCTCGGCCAGCGCTTCGTCGGCGAGCTGAGCCAGGACGTCCTGGCTGCTTGCAAAGGCTTCTTCCCAACGCTGCTCTGCTTCGATTTCTTTCAAGATCAGCGCAGCAATCGTGTCCTGCTCCTCAGTAGAAAGCTGAGAAGCTTTGGTGAAAGCCCGTTCAAGCAACTGTGTCATCTTGGCGTCCTCCTGCTACTGTTTCGCCTGAATTCTACCACAGGCGACAGAAGCAGCCGGCTCTCTAGCTCCCCTCCTCCACCAACCCCCGCTGCTCCACCTTCTCGGCTGCCGGATCTTCATTCTACACGGTCAACCCCGCCGAAAGGCGCTAACGTCTCCTTCCGCGGCAGGCGCTGCACGGCCGCTCGTGGCCGCGTACGCAGTCTGCCTGGAAAGGAAATGGTCTTGCCATGACGTGCAGACGATTTCGACTGGCGGTAGGCGTCCTCGTGGCGCTCATCCTCTTCGCTGCGCCGGCGGCCCGCGCCTTGCCGGGGAGCAGCGGTGTGGAGGGTCGCGCTCTTCCCGCCCGGGAGGCTCCCGGGTTCTTTGCCAGCCTCTGGGGGCTCTTTACCCGCCTCGTCCCCATCTTCGAATTCAACCGGGCCAGCATAGATCCCGACGGTGCCCAGGCCGTTCCCGATTCCACCGGCGCTCAGGCTGACCCCGACAACCGCGCCAGTATCGATCCCAACGGTTGAGCCCTTCCTCAACGGGAGGCCGGTCCATTCCCGGCTTCCCGTTCAGCCTTCCATGATTCGGGTGTCTCGAAAAATCGCTCAGCGGAGACTCTTCTTGGAAAGAGGGAGATCGTCATGTGTCCCCAGGCCCGTCCCTCCCAGGAGGATCTCGACCGGCTGATGCGACGGCTCCGGCCCAGAATCGCTGGCCTGCTCGTGACCCGAAACGTCTCGCCCGAGGAGGCCAAGCGGCTGGTGGGCGAAGCCCTGATCGAGATCGCCTATCGCTGGTCCCGGGTGCACGACCGCGCCGGCTGGCTGCTGAAGACCCTGGACAAGAGGACCCGGCCGCAGCCGGAGACGACCGAGGAGGAGCCCGCCCCATGAGCCCGATGCGCGATGATCGCCCCGACTACGCTCCCGCCTTTGACCGCGCCGAGGAAGGCGTGCGGCGGCGATTCGCCCGCCACGTGGAGGAGCTCGACGCGGCGGCCTCTCTCGCCGTGGACCTTTTGGCCTCGCCCGAGGCCGGCCGCGGCGAGTTGCTGCGCCAGCCGCGGTTCCACGCCCTGGGCCTCTGCGATTTGCTCCTGGAGCGCTGCCGCGAGGCCTGGACGGAAGGGCCGGCCCGGGCCGTGGAGCTGGCCGCCCTGGCGGTGGAGGTGGCGGCCCGGCTGGATGAAGCCCACTACGGCGCAGGACTGGTGGAGGATGCCCGGGCGCGCGGCTGGGCCCACCTAGCCAACGCCTGCCGCATCGGCTCGGACCTGCGCCGTGCCGAGGAGGCTTTGGCCGCCGCCTGGGAGCACCACCGAAAGGCTGGCGAGGACTCCTTCACAGAGGCCGAGATCCTCAGCTTCGAGGGCTCCCTTCGCAATTCCCAGGGCCGCTTCGAGGAAGCGGTCCGCCTCTTCGACCGCTCCCTCGCCATCTACCACGAAGGGCGGGACCGCCACCGGGAGGGCCGCACACTCCTCCAGAAGGGAATGGCTCGCGGGGACGGCGGCCGGCTCAAGGAGGCTATTCGGTTGCTCCGCCGGGGGCTGGCGGCCATCGATCCGGCCGAAGAGCCTCAGCTCGAGGTGGTAGCCCGGCACAACCTCATCCTCTATCTCCACGAGAGCGGCGACAGCCGGGAGGCGCTGACGGTGCTGGAGCGGAGCCGGCGGCTCTACGACGTCTTGGGCGAGCCCCTGCACCGGGCGAGGTTGCGGTGGGTAGAAGGCAAGATCTTCCGTGATCTGGGCCGGCTGGAGGAGGCGGAGACGTCCCTGACCGAGGCCCGGGCGGCCTTCCTGGAACGGGGTATCGCCTTCGATGCGGCCCTCGTCTCCCTGGATCTGGCGATGGTCCACGCCCGCCGCGGGGACGCCGGGGAGGTGCAACGCCTGGCGGCCGAGATGCTCCCCATCTTCGAGTCCCGGGACGTCCGCTCCGAAGCCCTGGCCGCCTTGGTGCTCCTGCGCAGCGCCGTCGACACCGAGAGAGTCAGCTTGGAAGTCCTGGAACACCTCTCCGGCCAGCTTCGGCGCGCGTAGGCGTGCGGAGGACATTAGTCCAGGCCATAATGCCCTCACGACGCGGGATTTCGCCGTCCGTTTACCGCAACAAGCGTGCTCTATGCGGCGATGGACGCGCAACTTGCGGCGAATGACACTCCCTATGCAAGGATAACAGGACCCACTCTGTTATCGAGAGGACACTTTGCGGCATTGCGTGCGCCCGATGCCACGCTGAGAGCGCACGTTGACTGAATGGACACGCTCGTCGTGACGATGGACGTGCATTTTGCGGCGATTGACGGACATAATGCGGCGAAAGAGGGTCCTTTCGCAGTGAAAGGAGGAGCAATCACCGCAAAATGTGGGTCCATTGTCAGGATGGAAGGTCATCTTGCTGTGAAGTGTAGGGACTGCGAGAGAACAAGAGTGTATTTTGCGGCGATGAGAGGGGATCACGCGGCGATGAGAGGACATAATGCCGCGAAGAGGCTGCTCATTGCGGCAATGAGAGTGCATCAAGCGGCAATGAGCACATCCATTGCCGCGATGTAAGCTCTCATCATCGCGAAGTGCGCGTTCATTGCCGCGACGTGACACCCTCCTCCACCAACCCCCTCTGCTCCACCTTCTGCCGCCCCTTATTCACCGCCACTGCCACGCCCACCAGCACCAGCGCCGAGCCGGCGAGGATGCGCGGCGGGAAGGCCTCGCCCATGAAGAGGCTGCCGACGATCAGGGCCAGGATGGGCGTCGCATAGTTGATCATCGACAGGTTGGTGGCCGACTGGTGCCGGAGCAGCCAGAAGTAGAGAGTGAAGGGGAAGGCGGAGCCGATCAAGCCCAGGTAGAGGATCGAGAGGACGGAGGACGTGTTCCAGGTGACGTGCAAGCCGGTTTCGGTGAGCAGGGCTGCGGCGCCGGTCACTGCGGCAGTGATCGCCATCGGCACGGCCGCCGTCGACATCGGGTGAAGGTCGTCTCCCCAGCGCTTCACGGTGACGTTGCCCAGCGCCGCGAAGAGAGGGGAGATCAGCAAGATGGCCGCATCCCTCGCCACCCGGCTGCCGCCCAGGGCATGAAAGTCCGCGGAAAAGATGACTGCGATGCCCGCGAAACCCACGAGGATGCCCGCGATGCTACGGAAGGTCAGCCGCTCGGCCGGCAGAACGACGTGAGCCGCGAGCGCCGTCAACAGCGGGAAGGTCGAGAAGATCACCGCGCAGAGGCCCGAAGGCACCGTCTGCTCGGCCCAGTAGAGAACGCTGTAGGGGACGATGAAGGTGCAGAACGCGTTCGCCCACCAGAGGCGGCGCTCGGTGCGACCGCGGCCCAGCTTGACGCCGAAGACGGGAGCGAGGAGCAGCAGCGCCGCCGCAGCGACGGCGAAACGGAGCGCCACGCCGGTGAACGGCGGCAGGCCCCGCAGGCCCACCCGGATCACCGCCCAGGTGGTGCCCCAGATCAGGATCAGCGCCGCAAGGGTCGCCCCGGTGAGAACCCGCCCCGGTTTCGGCGTGCCGGTACTCCTTCAGGGATGTCAGCGATCAGCGATCAGGGATAGATCTTGTACAGCATCCGCGGATACGGAATGGTCTCCCGCAGGTGCGTCAGGCCGGTCATCCAGGCCACGAACCGCTCGATGCCCATGCCGAAACCACTGTGAGGGAAGGCCCCGTATTTTCGGACGTCAAGATACCATTGGAAGGCCTCGACCGGAAGGTTGTGCTGCTGGATGCGGGAGAGCAGCAGGTCGTGATCGTGAATCCTCTGGCTGCCGCCGACGATCTCGCCGTAGCCTTCGGGCGCCAGCAGGTCGAGGCCCAGCACGAGGTCCGGATTCTCCGGGTCGGGCTGCATGTAGAAGGCCTTGAACGACGCCGGGAAGCGGGTCACCATCACCGGCCGGTCGAAGTGGCTGGCGAGGATCGTCTCCTCGTCGCCGCCGAAGTCGTCGCCCCACTGGATGGGGTTGCCCTGCTCGTTGAGGATCTTCACCGCCTCGGTGTAGGTGATGCGCGGGAAGGGCGGCACCACTTTCTCCAGCTTGGCGGTGTCCCGCTCGAGCACCTTGAGGTCCTCCCGAGAGCGGTCGAGGATGCGCGCGGCGAGATAGCCCACGAACTCCTCGGTGAGCGCGCAGAGCCCCTCGAACTCGAGGAACGCCACCTCGGGCTCCACCATCCAGAACTCCATCAGGTGGCGGCGGGTCTTGGACTTCTCGGCGCGGAAGGTGGGGCCAAAGCAGTAGACCTTACCGAGGGCGGCGGCAGCCGGCTCCAGGTAGAGCTGGCCACTCTGCGAAAGGTACGCCTTGTCGCCGAAGTAGTCGGTCTCGAAGAGCGTCGAGGTCCCCTCGCAGGCGGCGGGGGTGAGAATGGGCGAGTCGATAAGGGTGAAGTCGCGCTCGTAGAAGAAGTCGCGGATTCCCTGCTCGACCTCGCTGCGCACCCGCAGCGCGGCGCGCTGCCGGCTGGAGCGCAGCCAGAGGTGGCGGTGCTCCATGAGGAACGCCGTGCCGTGCTCCTTGGGCGTGATGGGATAGTCCTGCGCGAGGCTCAGGATCACGATGTCATTGGCCTGGATCTCGACGCCGATCGGCGAGCGCTTGTCCTCCTTGACGGTGCCGCGGACGCGGACGGTGGACTCCTGGGTGAGGCGCTCGATGTCGGCCCAGGCCGCCTCGGAAACGTCCTTGCGGCCGGCCACCGCCTGCACGACGCCGCCAGCGGTCCGCACCTGAAGGAAGGCGATCTTGCCGCTGGAGCGCTTGTTGTCGATCCATCCCGAGAGCTCGACCTCCTGGCCGACGTTCTGGGACAGCTCGCGAATCGAGGTCACGGGGACGGGGAGGGTCGCCTGGCTCATGGGGGCGGGATTGTACTCCACTTCCCCTCCCTACCTCTCCGGCAGCTTCGCGAGGGCGTCGGCCGCCGCCCGCTGCTCGGCGACCTTCTTGCTCGGCCCCTCGCCCCGACCCGCGAGCTCTCTCGCCAGCCAGCACTCCACGACGAAGACCTTGTTGTGATCCGGCCCCGAGGCCGCGGTCAGCCGGTACTCGGGCAGATCCCACCCCAGCGCCTGGGAGACCTCCTGAAGCTGGGTCTTGGAATCGGTGAGCTCCTTGCGAGCCCGTTCCGCGAAAGCTGTTTTCATCATGGGCTCGACGACTTTGCGGGCCGCCTCCAGGCCGCCGTCGAGGTACAGGGCGCCGATCACCGCCTCCATCGAGTCGGCGAGGAGGGACGCCTTGGTCCGGCCGCCCGAGCGGTCTTCCCCCACTCCGATCTTGAGCGCCGGACCGAGCCCGATCCCCTCGGCGTGCCGGGCCAGCGCCGGGCGGCTGACGAGTTGCGCCTTGAGCTTCGAAAGCTCACCTTCCGGCAACTCCGGATATTCGCTGTACAGCCATTCAGCGCTGATCAAGCCGAGGACGGAGTCGCCCAGGAACTCCAAGCGCTCGTAGTGCTCCGGGATTCCCTGCTCGTTGGCCCAGGACCGGTGCGTGAGGGCGAGGCTCAGGAGGTCGAGCCGCTTGAAGCGATACCCGAGGCGCTCTTCGAGCGGCGTGGCAGGACGGCGGCCGAAAACCATCCGGGAATGCTAGCAGCGGGAGAGCCCGAACGCTCCCCCGCCGCTCACGACGCTCGCAGCCGGCCGGTCAGACCCAGAGGGGAACCCGTCCCAGAGGGCCACCTTCCCGGAGACGGCGTTGGAGAGGTTGCCCTTGGCATCCTCGAGCTGGACGGAGAAGTCGAGCTCCTTGGCGGCGGGGTCGGGCAGGATGACGGACTGGAGGAGGCTGGCCGTGCCCGAAGTCCTGCCGGTGACTCCCTGCAGAGGGTTGTCGGCGGTGCCGTTGGAAAATTTCACCATCACGCGCGAGACGTCGCCGTCGGGATCGGCGTAGTCGAACGAGAGCGGCAGGGTCCCCGTGTTCACATCCGCCCGTGAGAACGCGAGGACCTTCAGGTTGGCGATGATGGGCGCGGTGCCGGGGTCCGTGGGGCTGTGATGGCTTCCGTTGCAGGCGCTGACGACAGCGGTGGCGAGCAGCAGCAGAACGATACGCTTCATGGCAAAAGCTCCTTTGGGCCCTCCTCGGAGCAAACCCCGGACCGCGCGCGGCGTCTCGGGTCAGTAGATCCTGATTCCAGCGCAAGCCCTGCCGCCGTGCCTGATCGCAACGTTATCGTTCCCTTACCGGGTAGAATAAGCAGGCATTGATGAGCCTGTCCCACGATTCGAGCCCGCCCCGCCCCAGCGGCTTCCGATTCGGAGACGTCCACGTCGACGCCCTCCGGAGGTCGGTTGCCGTCGGCGGCCGAGAGGTAGCCTGCCGGCCCTTGGTCTTCCAACTCCTGCTCCTGCTCTGCGAAGCGAAGGGAGCGGTGGTCGAGCGCACGGAGATCCTGGAGCGGCTGTGGCCGGAGTCCGCCGTGCCGTCGGACGAGTCGCTGACGCAGATCGCCCACCGGCTGCGCGGCACGCTGGGAGCGAGCGGCGGTGCGCTGCGCACGGTCCGTGGGGTCGGCTTCCGTCTCGACGCTCCCGTGGAGCCGGTGTTCGCGGAGATGGCGGAGCCTCAGAAGGGGTATCGAGATCCGACCGGTGTGCCCTTCGAAGCCTCACCCCCTGTCCCCCTAGGCGCTAACTTTGGTCTCAAAGCTTCGAGTAGGGGCGGGTCT
>JBAPYB010000248.1:0-22224 GCA_049284515.1 Thermoanaerobaculia bacterium | reverse complement strand
AGGGTCGGGAGGGGGCGCGACCCGCCCTGCAGCGGCGAAATCGTCGAAATCAGGGCGGGTCGAGCCCCCAACCTGCCGCCCAGACCCGCCCCTACTCGAAGCATTGGGGCCAAAGTTAGCGCCTATGCGAACGAATGGGGATCCCGGGTGTTTGAAAAGTCGCCCGCGTGCCCTTCGAATCCTCACCCCCGGCCCCTCTCCCGGGGGGAGAGGGGGGACTTTGCTGAGGAGGGAGAGGCGAGAGGCGGTACCTCGACAGCGTGGACTGGATTGAGGGGGGATCCTGTGGCAATCCCGGTCGCAGGCGTCCCCCCTCTCCCGGCGGGGGGTGGGCGGGAGATGGAAGAGGGGTCGGGGGGTGAGGACTCCGCGCGATGCGGCTCCGATGTCCTCGCAGCAAAGTCAGCGCCTACGCCCCCCTCATCCCAGGTCCGGAGGATCCTCGCCGAGCGCCGTGGCGAGGTCGATCTGGTGCTCCTGCTCCTGCTTGAGGATCTCCCGGATGTGCTCGGCCATGGCGAACTCGTTCAGGCTTTCGCACTGCTTCACCCGCTTGCGGTACTCCCGGATCGTATTGTTCTCGTTGTCGAGGTCGAAGCGCAGGAGCTCCCTGGGGGACTCGCTCAGCTTGACGGGCTTCGGCGTCACGGTCGGCGTGCCGCCCAGATAGTCGATCTGATTGGCGATGATCAGGGCGTGCGAAAGCTCCTCTGCGGCGTGCTTTTCGAGCTCCGCCGCAATGGCCATGTACTCGGCCCCTTTCAAGACCTGCGAATACACCACGTAGGCGATGATCGCCTGGTACTCGCGCGCCAGATCCTCATTGAGGGCTTCGATCAGCTCTTGCCGCGCCGCCTTGTGGGCGGCCTTATCGTCGGAAGGGGCCTTGCTCGGTTTCGGCATGGGATCTCTCCTCGGACTTGCGCGGCGCCATCGCCGCAGGCCGATCCTCTCACACACCGGGCGTTCCACCTGATACGTCCGGCGCTTCACCGGGCCCGCCTGGCAGTCCACCGGCCACGCCCGGCCTTTCACTGGCCACGGCCAGCGTTTCACCGGCCATGCCCGGCCTTTCTCCGGCCACGCCATGCGTGTCGCTGGCCACGGCCAGCCTTTCACTGGCCACGCCCGGCCTTTCTCCGGCCACGCCATGCGTGTCGCTGGCCACGGCCAGCCTTTCACCGGCCACGTCCTGCCTTTCTCCGGCCACGCCATGCGTGTCACTGGCCACGACCAGCCTTTCACGGGCCACGCCCTGCGTTACGCTGGCCATGCCCGGCCTTTCGCCGGCCACGCCATGCGTGTCACTGGCCACGGCCAGCCTTTCACCGGCCATGGCCAGCGTTTCTCCGGCCATGGCCAGCCTTTCTCCGGCCGCGGCCAGTGTTTCACCGGCCATGCCCAGCGTTTCATCGGCCACGGCCAGCGTTTCACCGGCCGCGGCCAGCGTTTCACCGGCCACAGCCAGCGTTTCACCGGCCACGGCCAGCGTTTCGCCGGCCACGTCCGGCGTTACGCCGGCCACGCCCTGCGTTACGCCAGCCACGCCCTGTCTTTCACCGGCCATGGCCGGCAACACGCCTGTCAGGTCAGGGAAGAGACCGGAAGGGCCAGGGAAGACGCCGGGCCGGACCGACGAAGCGCGGGGCGAGTCCGGCGAGGCGTCCGGCAGGTCCGGGGAAGCGCTGGGAAGGACAGGAAAGGGGGCGTGCACTCGGCATGCCCCCCGGGAGGATTCCTACTTGCCGCTGGGCGGGGTCGTGGAGGGTGCGGGGTCCGGCGTTGCGGGAACGGGAGCCGGCGTCGTGGGCGGCACCACCGTCGCCTTGGGGCGGGTGCGCAGCGGCTGGATGCCGAACTCCACCAGCTTGTCGTTGCCGTTGCCATAGTGCTGCTTGACGAGCACCTTCAGCACGGTGGCCAACTTGTCCCCCTGGTTGAACAGAGTCTGGAGGCGCTGTGAGGTCAATTGCTTGCTCGCCCGGAAGGCGGCCTGGTCGACGAAGATCTGGTCCACTTCCGCGGCGATCTTGTCCAGGGCCGCCAGCGGGATCGCCGCCTGCGGCAGATCGGCGGCGTTGGCGGTCACCGAGCCCGAGACCGTCCTCCAAAGCTTGGTCCGGTCCCCCTGCCGCCGCGCTCTCAACCGGGTCTTTTTTGGGGTCCCATCCGCGTTCTCCTTCCTGGTCTTGGCCATGGTCCTACTCCTTTCTTGAGCCCTTTCGAGGCTCGTTCAACCGAGGCCTTCATGGCTTCGGTGTTTACTGCGGTGAGCTGTCGGAATCTTACCTCATAGGTCGACAGGCGTCAATCGGGGGCCGAATGGGAAGTTCATGAACGCTGGAGAAAACATCGGAGACGCCCCGCCGTCCCCGGTGATAATCGAGAGGGTATGTTCAGGTCTGGGTCGTCTCTACGCAACCTTGGAGAGGCGGCCAGCGACAGGGATTCCGGCCGGGTTGAGGCGCGGCATACCTCGCCAGCCGCCGAAGAGCAGCCAGCTCAGCATCAGCAGGCCGAGCGCCTGCCAGAAGCTGATCTGCAGCAACCTCGGCCGCTCGGTCTCAAGGGTCTCCGCGATCCGGCGGCCTGCGGATCGAATTGCCTAAACAACCCACCGAAGCAAGGTGTCTTACCACCCAGGGCCAATCCTGGGCATGAACCCACTTTCAATGAAAGAACGGTCGTGCACAGGCGAATCCGTCTTTGAAGGGATGCGCAATGGTACTCGCCGGCTCCCTTCATCGCGTCTGTAGTTGGGCATCCCGAAAAAGCCGCGGAGCATTGGCAGGCAATCGGTTTCGCTCGAAAGGAGGCACCCGTTGGAAAACCACACGACTCTTACCATCCTTCTCGCTCCGATCTTGATGCTCTCGATGCTCAGCCCGCCCCTAACGGCACAGGCCAGTGTGAGCCCTGAACCGATCTCGGTCCGCCGAATCTCGGAGGAGTTGGGCACGACTCAAGAGCTACCGAGCCAGCGAGCCCGGGTGGTGTCACTCGAAGCGCTGTCTCCAGGCAAGGGCTGGATTCTGACCGACCAGCGCCTCCTTTGGAGCAACGACGACGGCGCCACCTGGCGCGACGATCTTTTCGTCGCACCTCCGGGTGCCCACCTCTCAACCGCGCAATTTCTCAGCCGCGATTGGGGCTGGGTCGTGGTGGCACGGTCCAACGGCATGCAGGTTCTTCGGACCTCGAATGGGGGTGTCACCTGGACACCCACCGCCCCGCTTCAACTGCCCGGCGAAGAGGAAGCCTCGGGAGCGGCGCTCAGCTTCTGTGACGTGCACACGGGCTACCTGCTGGTCACCTTCGCCTCCGGCAGTAATTCCAGTCGAGGAACATTGTTCCGGACAACTGACGGCGGAAGCCACTGGAAACCTCTCCCCGTTCCACCTAGCGGCGGCAGAATCCGCTTCCAGTCAGAGCGGAACGGCTGGCTCGCTGGCGGTCCAGCCGGAGGCGATCTATTCGTCACTCGAGACGGAGGGCAAACCTGGAGAACCTCCCGAGTCACCCCTCCGGCTGAGCCGCTCCAGACCCGACTTATCTATCTCCTCCCGGACTTCGACGACGAGAGCGATGGGTTGCTACCTGTCCGCCTTGAATCTCCCGCTGGCTCTGCAATTGCCCTTTACGGCACTCAGGACGGAGGCCTCACTTGGTCGCTCCGTGGCCAAACCGAGCCCAATCTTGCCGTTGAACGGCCCGTTGATCTCCGGAATAATTCCGTCACTACGGCAGAAAGCGGTGGGAACTTGGTGACACTGAGCCCCGAAGGCGTCACCAATAAGGCAGGTAGAGAGCTGCCGGCAGGGATGACCCAGGACTTCGACGTGAGGCTCCTCTCGTTCTCCGAGCCTCAGAGCGGCTGGATTGTTGTGGCCGCCGGGCATTGCGCAGGTTTCAAGTCCGGATGTTGGCAGGAGACGAGAATTCTCAGCAGCAGGGACGGAAGCGCGAGCTACGAGGACGTTACCCCTGAATTCCTGAAGAACGCCAACTTCCAGGCTGAGCGAGAAGCACGCCAATACGACCGAAGCCGGCCCGCCCCGTCCTCTCACGAGAAGTTGCTCGGAAGCGGGACCCAGATCCAACAGAATCGTGATGGTTTCGACATTGCCTGCTATCCATCGGTCAGCACCATGCAGACCTGGTGGACGAGCAGCCCTTACTACTATGTCAGCGCCTATCTTGGCGGAACGCATGCATATTGCGTCAATCATTCCTCGACCTGCCCGTGCCCTGCCTCTAGCTGGCTCTCGCAAACGGCGGGGCAGGGTTGGACTTTTATTCCGATCTGGGTCGGGGCCCAGGAACTCTATGGGGATCTAAGCTCGAACACGACTATCGCGTTCAACCAGGGCGTCAGCGAGGCCAACGCGGCGGCTGATCGCCTGGCAACCGTCGGCTTTCCGTCTGGAAGCATCGTCTATTTCGACTTTGAACGGCCTCACCCAGCCAGCATCGAACCTTCGGTGAAAGCATTTGTCTATGGCTGGGCTTCCCAGTTGCACGCCCGCGGCCACAATGCTGGTGTTTACGGCTCGTACTTGAGTGCCGCCGCCTGGCAAGGCAGTGGAGTTCCCATCTCGCCCGATGCAATCTGGCCCTACAACCTCAACTCGGGGCAGACAGTCTTCAATCTCTGTGGCCCTTCCTACTGCCTTCCCAACGACATCTGGGCCAACCACCAGAGGATTCACCAGTACCTGCAAAATGTCCCAGACACTCAGGGTGGGGTCTCGCTGACGATCGACAAGGATTTCGCTGATGGTCCGACCGCGATCTATGGTGGCTCCCTGCCCACCTGCACGAGCTTCTCGATCAGCCCCTCCAGCACCAGCCCGAGCGCTTCGAGCGGCTCTCAGCTCGTCTCCGTGAACGGCTCCCCCTCGGGTTGTCAGGGCGGTTCCTGGTCGGCCTCCGGCAACGGCTCCTGGATCTCGGTCTCTCCCTCCTCCGGTAGCGGCTCCGGCTCCGTGACCGTCTCCTGGACCCAGAACTCCTCCACCTCGAGCCGCGTAAGCTCGGCCACCCTCGCGGGCAACAGCTTCAGCGTCAGCCAAGCCGGCGCCTCCTCTCCCACTTGCACGAGCTTCTCGATCAGCCCCTCCAGCATCAACCCGAACGCTTCAAACGGTTCTCAGCTCGTCTCCGTGAACGGCTTGCCCTCGGGCTGTCAGGGAGGTACCTGGTCGACCTTCAGCAACGACTCCTGGGTTTCTGTCTCTCCCTCCTCCAGCAGCGGCTCTGGCTCCGCGACAGTCTCCTGGACTCAAAACACTTCCACCTCAAGCCGCTTTAGCTCTGACACTATCGCGGGCAACAGCTTCAGCGTCAACCAAGCCGGCTCTTCTCAGGACACAGCCCTGTCCAACGGCGTCGCCAGCTTTGACTCCGTGACCGGCACCGGCGCAGAGACGGCCTGGAAGTACTATTACGCGGACCTTGGGCCCGGCAACAACAACCTTCTCATCACCCTGTCTGGCCTGAGCGCCGATGCAGACCTCTATGTGCGCTTCAACGCCAAGCCGACCCTGTCCATCTACGATTGCCCCTCTGTGCACGGCGGAACCCAGGACGACTCCTGTTCGATCGCTTCCCCCACAGCCGGGCGATGGTGGATTGGAGTCGTCAACTACGACATAGGAACGATCTCGTATCAGATCAAGGCAAGTTGGAGTGGCGTCCAAGGCTCCCGTTTCTATACCGTCACTCCGTGCAGGCTGCTCGACACACGGTCCAGCTTCGCGCGGCTCTCCGGCGCCCTCTATCAACTCCAGGTCACGGGCAGTTGCGGTATACCTTCATCAGCGACCGCCATTGCGGCGAACGTTACCGTCGTCAACGGCACCGGCCTGGGATCAGTGGCCATCTGGCCGGCGAACCTGACACAGACGAATACCAGCGCGATCAACTTTGCGCAGGGTCAAATTCGTGCCAACAACGCCACGCTGATGCTGTCGACGGACGGCCTGGGAAACCTGCGGTATAGCCCGTCGGTCGCCGGTAACGGCTCCGTCGACCTGATCGTCGACGTTAGCGGCTACTTCGCTCCCTAAAGAGCCCACGATGCCTCGATTGAAGCGTTACAGCCAAAATCTTAATTCCCGCGGAGGTCAACGCGCGATGAAGACGACGCAGAGTTTCCGTTTTTCGAAGTTGCTTGGGCTGGCCCTCCTGCTCGCCACCACACTGCCCGCTCTGGCGGACGGTCCGTTCCAATTCTTCCCGGTCGCCCCGTGCCGGGTGGTCGACACCCGGAACGCCGCCAGTACCAACGGCGGGCCGGCTTTGACGGCCAACGTGACCCGCCGCTTCCGCATGCAGGGGAACTGCGGCGTCCCGGTCGGCGCCAAGGCGGTCTCGCTCAACGTCACGATCGTCCAGCCTGGCTCGGCCGGCTGGATGGGGGTCTACCCAGCCAGCGGCTTCTCCGGCACCTCGACCATCAACTTCAGCGCCGGGGAGTTCGCCCTCGCCAACGGCGCCATCGTTCCGGTCTCGGCCGTTGTCGCCAGCACTGACCTCGACCTCGCGGTCTTCTGGAGCAATTACTCCGGCACCGCGCCGACCGCTAACGTCCTACTCGACATCACCGGCTACTTCCAGTAGCCGGCAGCGAAGGCGGGCCTCCCGGCGGACAAGCCAGCACCGGTGGGCGAGATTATGGGGTGACGGTCGGCACTCGCCACCGCCACCCCCCGAGGTCTCGGCGCATGGCGCACGCTGACGCCCGAGAAGGCCGACTACCTCGCCGCCCCAGCCCATCTCAGCGCCAGCCAAATCGGTGCGGCGAGGAAGCCAAGAGCCAGTAGACCATGGCTTCCTTGAACCAGCGGCGGGCTTGCTGCACCTCTGGGTGCGGGTCGTCCAGCGTCCAGTACTGGCGGTACCAGCGAAGGCCCTCATAGGGGACCCGGACCAGGCGGCCATCTCGCAGACCCAGGTGCGGCCCTGCCCGGCACCGGCACGAAGACCCTGGCACTTCATGATCGGCACTTCATGATCGGCGCCGGGGGCGTCACCACCGTGGCCTTGGGGCGGGTGCAGAGCGGCTGAATGCCCGGCTATGGGCGTGCCAGGCACTCAGGCCGGGGCGACCATCACCCTGTTAGGCGCTATCATGGCGCCATGATGGCGCGAATTCGGGCAGTCATCGACACCAACGTGGTCTTCGAAGGCTTGACCCATCGTGGTGGACCGGCGGGCGCCGTCGTCGGCGCTTGGATGGCCGAGCTCTTCCAAGCCTGCGTCTCCCAGGCGTTGGCATACGAATATGAGGACGTCCTGGCGAGGAAGCTCGCCCCCGAGCGTTGGGCGCGGATTCGATTTGTTCTCGATGCGCTCCTCTATCGCGCGGAGCTGGTGAGCTCCTACTATTCTTGGAGACCCAGCTCACCGGATCCGGGCGATGAGCACGTCATCGACTGCGCCATGAATGCACGTGCGATCATTGTGACGTCCAACCTGCGAGACTTCGAGTTGGCACGTGTCGAGCTTCAGCTACCGATCCTGTCGCCTGTTGGCTTTTTGACGCTACTGCAAGCCGAATCTCATGGATCGTAAGCAAGTACAGGAGATAGAAAGATGGCCCGCCTTTCCCTTCAACTTCCAGACACGCTTCATCACCGTCTGACCCTCCAGGCCCGCCGGGAAGGCGTGTCGCTGAACCAACTTCTCCTCTTTCTCCTCGCAGAGCGGTCGAGACCGGCCTATGCGGTTGTCACTGCGGACAAGACTGTCGAGGAACAGCGAGAAGCATTCGCCCAGTTACGCGCCAAACTGGGATCGGCGTCTGACGAGGAGGTCTGGAAGATCCTGGATGAGCGAGAGCCTGCGCTGCCCGATACCGACATCGGATGGACGCCGGAGCTCAGGCAAGCCCTGGAAGAGCGAATCGAGGCGGCTCGTAGATTGAGGTGATCGGCGCCTGTGTGTCGATCTCAGTCGGACCCTGGTCGCCGCGGAGGAGGAACCTTGAGCCCTTTCGGGGCTCGTTGATCCGAAGCCTTCGTGGGATTTGCAAAATTTCCGCCCTCCCCACTCCCCGGACCCTCCGGCGTAAAGGACGGGCGTGCTATAGTTCAGATGTGAACCATAGGGGTGGCCGCTCGCGGGAAGCCGGACGGGTCCAGACCTCGGGGAGACATGCTGCATGTGGATCGTTCGCCTGGCGTTGCGCCGGCCCTACACGTTCGTCGTCCTGGCGCTCCTGCTGCTCATCCTGGCGCCGATCGTCATCCAGCGGATGCCGACCGACATCTTCCCCAATATCGACATTCCGGTCGTCAGCGTCATCTGGAACTACGGCGGCATGTCGTCGCAGGAGATGTCGCGCCGCATCGTCACCAACTACGAGCGCGGGCTGACCACCACGGTCAACGACATCGAGCACATCGAGTCGCAGACGCTCTCGGGCATCTCGGTCGTCAAGATCTTCTTCCAGCCGCACGCCAACATCTCGTCCGCCGTCGCCCAGGTGACGGCCATCTCGCAGACCCAGGTGCGGTCCCTGCCGCCCGGCACCGCGCCGCCGCTCGTCATCACCTACAGCGCCTCGGCGGTGCCGGTGCTGCAGCTCGCGCTCTCGGGGCAGGGCCTGTCCGAAAAGCAGCTCAGCGACTATGGCGTGAACTTCGTGCGCACCCAACTGGCGACGGTGCAGGGGGCGTCGATCCCCTACCCCTACGGCGGCAAGACGCGGCAGGTGCAGGTGGACATCGACAACGCGGCGCTGCAGGCCAACGGCCTGGGGCCCGCCGACGTGGTGGCCGCTTTCGGGGTGCAGAACCTCATCCTGCCGGCCGGAACCGCGAAGATCGGCGGCCTCGAGTACCAGGTGGAGACCAACAGCAGCCCGACGTCGATCGAGGCGCTGAACGACCTGCCGGTGAAAACGGTCAACGGCGCCACCCTCTACGTCCACGACGTCGCCCACGTGCGCGACGGCTTCCCGCCGCAGACCAACATCGTGCGCGTGGACGGCCAGCGCGCCACCCTGCTGACCATCCTCAAGTCGGGCGGCGCCTCGACGCTCGACATCATCCGCCGGGTGCGCGAGCGCCTGCCGCAGATCGCCGCGACCCTGCCGCCGGAGCTGCGCATCCTGCCGCTGGCCGACCAGTCGCTGTTCGTACGCAGCGCCATCGACGGCGTGCTGCGCGAGGCGGTGATCGCCGCAGCCCTGACGGCGCTGATGATCCTCATCTTCCTCGGCAGCTTCCGCAGCACGCTGATCATCGCGGTCTCCATCCCGCTGTCGATCCTGGTCTCCATCCTCACCATGAGCGCGCTCGGCGAGACGCTCAACATCATGACGCTCGGCGGCCTGGCGCTCGCCGTCGGCATCCTGGTGGACGACGCGACGGTCGAGATCGAGAACATCAACCGCAACCTGGAGATGGGCAAGGAGACCGAGACCGCGATCCTCGACGGCGCGGCGCAGATCGCGGTGCCGGCGTTCGTCTCGACGCTCGCCATCTGCATCGTCTTCGTGCCCATGTTCTTCTTGAGCGGCGTCGCCCGTTACCTCTTCGTGCCGCTCGCCGAGGCCGTGGTGTTCGCCATGCTGGCCTCCTACCTGCTCTCCCGCACGCTGGTGCCGACGCTCGCCAAGTACCTGCTGCGCCAGCACCAGCCGGGCGAGCATCGCCCCCCCTCGCGCAATCCGTTCGTGCGCTTCCAGCTCGCCTTCGAGCGCCGCTTCGAGCGCCTGCGCGACGCTTACGGACGGCTGCTCGAAGGCTGCCTCGAACGCCGCGGGCTCTTCCTCACCGGCTTCCTCGGCTTCTGTCTGTTGTCGCTCGTCGTTCTCATCCCCTGGCTCGGGCAGGACTTCTTTCCCAGCGTCGACAGCGGCCAGTTCAAGCTCCACGTGCGGGCGCGCACCGGCACGCGCATCGAGGAGACCGCCAAGCTGTGCGACGAGATCGACCGCCTGGTGCGCGAGACCATTCCGAAAAACGAGCTGGTCACCATCATCGACAACATCGGCGTGCCCTACAGCGGCCTCAATCTCTCCTACAGCAACTCGGCGCCGATCGGCCCCGGCGATGCCGACATCCTGGTCTCGCTCTCGGCCGACCACCATCCGACCGCGGGCTACATGCGGGAGATCCGCGACAAGCTCGCGGCGCGCTTCCCGAGCGTCAGCTCCTACTACCTGCCGACCGACATCGTGAGCCAGATCCTCAATTTCGGCCTCCCCGCGCCGCTCGACGTGCAGGTGGTCGGCAACAAGGTCGAGGCCAACCGCCAGTACGCGCGCCGCCTGCTGGCGCAGATCCGCCAGATCCCCGGCACCACCGACCTGCGCATCCACCAGCCTTTCGACCAGCCGAAGCTGACCGTGGACGTCGACCGCGCCCGCGCCTCCGCCGTCGGCTACTCGCAGCGCGACGTCGGCGGCAACCTCCTGGTGGCGCTCTCCGGCAGCTCGCAGACGACGCCGACGTACTGGCTCAACCCGGAGAGCGGCGTCACCTACAACGTGGCGGTGCAGATGCCCCAGTACCGGCTGGCGAGCCTGCAGGACGTGCAGAACATCCCGGTCACCAGCGCCGCCGGCGCGCCCGCCCAGATCCTCGGCAACCTCGCCACCATCTCGCGCGGCACCGAGCAGGGCACCGTCAGCCACTACAACGTCCAACCCGTCCTCGACGTCTACGGGGCGGTCGAGGGGACGGACCTCGGCACCGTGGCGCGCAAGGTCCAGAAGGTGATCGAGAAAAACGCCAAGGCGGTGCCGCGCGGCACCGAGGTGATCGTGCGCGGTCAGATCCAGACCATGCGGGAGTCCTACGCCGGCCTGCTCGGCGGCCTGGTGCTGTCGATCGTGCTCGTCTACCTGCTGATCGTCGTCAACTTCCAGTCCTGGCTCGATCCGTTCATCATCATCGCGGCCCTGCCGGCGGCGCTCTGCGGCATCGTCTGGTTCCTCTTCCTCACCTTCACCCGGCTGAGCGTGCCGGCGCTGACCGGCGCCATCCTCTGCATGGGGGTCGCGACCGCCAACAGCATCCTCGTCGTCAGCTTCGCGAAGGAGCAGATGGCGGAGGGGATGAGCGCCGCCGCCGCCGCGCTCTCCGCCGGAGTCACCCGCTTCCGGCCGGTGCTGATGACCGCGCTCGCGATGATCATCGGCATGTTTCCCATGGCCCTCGGCCTCGGCGACGGCGGCGAGCAGAACGCGCCCCTCGGCCGCGCCGTCATCGGCGGCCTGCTGCTGGCCACCCTGGCCACCCTGACCTTCGTGCCGGCCCTGTTCAGCCTGCTGCACCGCCAGCGCGGAGCAGCCCAGATCACGCCGTCCGTTTCCGGAGAAGCCTGATGAGCGCCGAGAGCGAAACGCACCGCGCCGACACCGACTCCCCACGGGGACGCTCGCGCGCTCCCCTGTTCCTGATCCTGGGCCTGCTGGTTGCGGTCGGCCTGGCGGTCGCCGGCATCGTGCCGCGGGTGCGCGCCGAGAACGAGCTGGCGCGCGCGACGGTCGAGCGCTCCATCCCAATCGTCGAGGTGGCCGTGCCGAAGCGCGGCGCACCGGCCGAGGAGATCGTGCTGCCGGGCAACGTCCAGGCCTTCGCCGACGCGCCGATCTTCGCCCGCACCAGCGGCTACGTGCGGCGCTGGTCGGCGGACCTCGGCGCGCGCGTCGCCAAGGGGCAGGTGCTGGCGGAGATCGACTCCCCCGAGGTGGACCAGCAACTGGAGCAGGCGCGGGCCGACGTGGCCACCGCCACGGCCAACCTCAACCTCTCCGAGCTCACCGCCAAACGCGCCGAGGAGCTGCTCAAAACCGACTCGATCGCCCACCAGGACGCCGACAACGCGCGCGGCGACGCCAACGCCAAGAAGGCGATGCTGACCGCGGCGCAGGCCAACGTCAAACGGCTGCAGGAGCTGCAGTCGTTCGAAAAGGTTTACGCTCCCTTCGCCGGCGTGATCACCGCCCGCAACACCGACGTCGGCCAACTGGTGGACGCCGGCGGCGCGTCGGGCGCCGCGCGCGAGCTCTTCCACCTCGCCGCCCTCGACACCCTGCGCGTCTTCGTCAACGTGCCGCAGGTCTACTCGCACGCCGCCCGGCCGGGCGCCGACGCCTACCTCACCCTCGCCGAGCTGGCGGGCCGGCGCTTCCCCGGCAAGCTGGTGCGCACGGCGGGATCGATCGACGTCACCAGCCGCACCCTGCGCGTCGAAGTGGACCTCGACAACCGTGGCCACGAGCTGATGCCCGGCGCCTACGCGCAGGTCCATCTGCGGCTGGCGGAAGGGGTGCCGACGCTCCTGGTGCCGGTCAGCGCCCTCATCTTCCGCGCCGACGGCCTGCGCATCGCCACCGTCGGCTCCGGCAACCACGCGCGCCTGTCGACGATCGTCCCCGGCCGCGACTTCGGCAACGAGATCGAAGTCCTGGGCGGCCTGCCGCCAGGCCGGCAACTGGTCGACAATCCGCCGGACTCGCTGGTCGACGGCCAGGAGGTGCGGATTGCAGCATCCCACCCACCGGCAAGCGGGGGGAAAGAGGGCGGGTAGGGCGGCCCTTAAATGGGCCAGCGCTATTTCTTGACGGCTGCGCGCGGCGTCGCCTTGTGCTGCAGCCAGTCGACGACAGCGGCCGACAATGCAATGCGGTGGTCGGCGAAACTGTGGTCGCTGTCGAGGGTCATGCTGGTGACCTTACCCTTGCGCTGGGCGCGGATCGCCTCAGCCAGCGCCTTGTTCGAAGCGCCGCCGCCATGCGTGGCGCCGATCACCAGCGCGGGCTGCGTCGCCAGCGCCGGCGCCAGTGCCAGCAAATCCCAGTCATCGGCATGGCGCTCGATTTCTTCCGCCAGATGCGCCGGGTCGGTGCCGGCCAGGCTGTTGCCAAAATCGTCGCCGAGCTCCGCGACGGTCGCGGCACGCATTTCGGGATGGGCGCGCAGGCTCTTGCCGTCGGCGCCCACATTCCACGCATCGATCAGCACCACGCCCGCCACGTCCTGGTGCGCCGCCGCATAGCGTGCTGCCGCGAAGCCGCCCATGCTATGGCCGCCGATCAGAGTGCGGCGCGTATCGATGCCATACTTCGCGGCGTTCTCGGGCTGGCGCAGGAAGGCCATCGCCGCTTCGGCATCCTCGACCGCGCCGGCGATGCTGAAGGCGCCGGGCGAGCCCCAACTGCCGCGATAGTGCATCGTCAGCACATTCCAGCCGGCGCGCCGGATCGCCTGCGCCAGGTCGAGGTTCTGCTCGTTGCCGGGCAGGCCGTGCAGCAGCAGCAGCGTCGGTTTGAGACCACTGCCGGCCGCCAGGAAGAACAGCGCGTTCATGCCGACGCCGCCGCTCGGTATCAGCAACTGGCGATTGGCGGCCGGATGCCTGGCATCGCGCGCATTGTCCGTCACGACGGCGCGCGGCACCGGTGCGGCGGCCGCCTGCGCGCCGACAGAAGACAGCAGCAATGCCGCCGCCAAGGTATGAACATGCCACGCTATTTTCATAGGGTTCCCCGATCCGAGGTATTGGCCGATTCTATCCTATGAACACCGCCGGATAGCTCTCGACCGGCACCTCTGGTTCTGACGTCGCCGTCTTGCCCTCGGTAGGGCTACAATGGTCGTCGCCGACTTCTCCCAAAGGAGGAGATCCTGATGAGACGGAAGACCATTTTGCTTGCCTTTGCGATTTCCCTTTGCACTCTCGCCGCCGAGGCCGGAGGTCCCTCTAACCTTCCTCCCGCGGGCTACGACAAAACCCGGGACCCCGCCGCCGACCTTGCGGCCGCCATTCCCCAGGCGCAGAGAGAGAACAAGCGCATCCTGCTCGAGGTCGGCGGCGAATGGTGCGTCTATTGCCGCTTGATCAACAAGGTGATCCACGAGGACGAGCGTCTGATGAAGATGCTGGACGACGGCTTCATCGTGGTCAAGGTCAATTTCAGCGATGACGTGAAAAACGCGGCGTTCCTCTCCCGCTATCCGGCGATCCCGTCCTATCCGCACCTCTTCGTGCTGGAGACCGACGGCACCTTCCTGCTCTCGCAGACCCCGGACGACTTCATGGACAAGGACCGGTACGTGCCGGACAAGATTCTCCGCTTCCTGCAGCAGTGGGCGCCGAAGAAAAAGGCGTGACGCCGGGGGAGCTGCCGGCTCCTCCCCGCTCGTCTCCGCAGAAGAGCCTGGCACCTTTCCTGGTTCGACCCGGCTTGGCCGTGCTCCCGCATTGACACGTCTTCCCCTGCCGCCTATCTGGGTAGGAGGGCTGGGGATGCCCCAACGAATTGGATTCAGCCGCCCTGCCGAGGGCGGCCAGGGAGGATTCGGGGGTGTCAGTTCGGCTCGTCGAGGACCGCGGTGACCGAAGCGGCAACGGCGGCCTTCTCCAGCCAGCGCTCCAGCCGCTCCGGATCCTTCTGGGCCAGGATGCGCTCGCGGTCGGCGTCCTTCACCGCAAGGCCGCGGGCCCGAAGCACGATTAGCAGGTTACGCGCCGCCTCCTCGGTGCGCCCCTCGGCACGTCCTTCGGTGCGCCCCTCGGTGCGCCCCTCGGTGCGCCCCTGGCTGAGCCCTTGGCTGAGCCCTTGGGCGACGTACTTCTTCGCGAAATCGCTCTGGTATTCGTAGCCCTTCATCATCCCCTCCAGCGTGCGGCGAGCCGCGTCATTCAAGGAATTGTACACGAGATCGAAGTAGAGCTTGGCCCTGTCCTCGTCGAGTCCTCGGATCGCGGGCAGAACCGTGGAGGCGATCGTCGCTCCCTGCTCCGTGTCGCCGTGCGCCAGCGCGGAAAGCACCCCAAGCTCGGGCCGGCGGGCCGCCTCTCCTTGATCCGTCACCACCGGAACGGCGGTGCGGCGCAGCACCGGCGGGCGCAGGACGAAGCCGGGGACGCCGGTCTCGATCGGTTCCGCGCACCAGCCGGCAACGTCCGGATCGGGCGCGACGATGAGGAGTCCCACCGGGCAGCCGTGGGTGGCACGCGCGTTGATCACATAGGCCGGCCAACTGAAGCGCTTTCTGGCGTCGACCGCCAGTTGGACCTCGACGATGATCACCCGGACGGGATGTCGCAGTCGAGGAGAAGGACGACGACGTCGGCGCGGTATTCGGCGGGCTGGATCTCGGTCAAATCGGTCGAAGCGAGACGGGCTTCGCTATAGGGCGGAAGCGAGACGCCCAGCACCTCGGCCAGGATTTCGGCGGCGAGCGAGGGGCGATTCTTGAAGAGATCCACAAGGATCTCGTGGGCCATCGAAGGCATGGAGACGCGGTTCCTTTCCTGAAACCGCGACAAGATATCACCTCCGCTTCAGAATCACCCGAATTACCGCCTCGCCACGGCCCACTGTCGAAGGGCCGCGAAGAGCCTGGCACCTCTCCGGACTTTGCTCCTTATCCTGGAAACGACAAAGCTGGTCCGTCTAAGGAGACATGGGCTTTTCGGGCGGTCTGTCGGCCGATTAACGTTCACCTGTTAGTTGCTCCTGAAGGAGAACAGCATGACTGGATTCTTGATCTACTTAGCCGTTACTCTCGGCGTCGCTGTCAGTATCGCTCTGCCTCTGATTCGGCCGCTTATTCCAAAGCCTCCGGCCACAAAAACCTTCGCGAGCAATAACTGGTGGGCTTTCGCGAAGCCGTATTTGATCACCGGAGTCTTCTCATTAGTGGTGGCTCTCATCCTAGTAGCCTTTCTTGGCGAGACCCTCGACACTTGGCAGAAGGCCTTCTTGGCAGGTTACACAGCTGACTCAACCCTTCAAAAGATCACGACGTGACTGGTGGCGCCCAACGATCAGCCTTCAGCGGCCACGCGAAGCGTTGTCCGCTGGAAGGTGTTGTGTGCCAGAGCCAAATAAGTGCAGAGCCAAATAAGTGCCTGGCACCTTTCCAGCAGCACCTTCCAGGCCGCACCTTACAGACCACCGGAGTCTAGCCTAGCCAGATCACGAGGAGGACACAGGATTGAAGGTGGCAAGTCCCTCCGCGGCTGCCGCGCATTCGCTCTGAGCCGGGCTCTGCGATATAGAGCTTGACCAGGACGCTGGTGTCGAGAAAGAGAATCAACGCCGATCTTCGCTGACCATCTCCGAGGCCAGCTTGCCTCGGTTCGGAACCGTTGGGCCTTGAAATGCGGTTCGCTCTGCCCGTCGGGGCAGTGCGACGAGGCCACGGGCCTCCAGATCCGCGAGCCGCTGCTGCTCGGTCGCCTCCGGAATCTCGGAGCGCGGGACCAAAGCGGCTACAGGACAGCCATCGCGCAATACGACGATCCGCTCACCGGTCGCGGCTCGCTGCAAGTAGCTGGAAAGCTGGTCCTTCAGGACTCGGGTGCTCACGGTGGACATGACTGCCTCCTGTGGCCATCGTAGCCGCACCTGAGCAATCGGAACAAGTCAGGCACCTTGCTCTGACGCCAAGCGGCGCCCCTCCTTCTTACGGGCAGTCGATGCAAGGGCTGAGTCTTCATCGGACAGGCGTCAATCCTCTCCGGCCAGTTGAAGAACCTTGGCAAAGAGGTCTCGCCGGATGTAGAACCCGACCTCGTCCCGTAGGGCGATCATCATTTCCTTGACCGATTCCAAATGTCCTTCACGTTTCGCGCGCAGAAGGACACCCAGGATTCCCACCGACTCCAAGCCGGACCGTTCGGCCGTACGACTGCCTTCGCGTTCGTCGATCAGGATGCGCCGAAGCTTTAGCTCCAGGGCGAGGGCAATGGCGGCCGCCTCTCCGCGGCCTAGATCCTGCTCCAGACTCCGAATCTTGGAGACGTCCTGCGGAACCCTGACCACGATCCAGCCCTGGGCAATGGCGTCATGAATCGCCTGCACGCCCGGGTACTCGCGGACGGGCTCAAGCTCGTCGAGAACGGCTTCAGGAATGAGGATTTCGGCGAACGCCTGGCGCAAAAGAGCGAGTTTGCCGATGGCAGCAAGGTTGAAAAGGGGTGAGGTATTACTCACCACTGGCATATTGCCAGTCCCTCTCCAGCTCTTCCTCGCCGTAATGCCTCGGCACTTCGCGCCGGGCGAGAAGTCGCCCGAACTCGAGCCGATCGATCTTTGAGAGCTCGCAGGCCTTGCTGAAAGACAAAGCACTTCGCGAGTAGAGCGCTACCGCCAACTCCTTGAGCAGCTCGGCGGTCTGCTGCCCAGCCGGGAGACGGAGGGCCTCTTGGACGGAATCGGGGATTTCCAGGACCAGGCTCATTGCAGCAACCTCCTGCGTTGCGAGTCCTTTTGGTATCTCATTCGGGCGAGGGGGTCACACGACGGGTCTTGCGCATGACGGCGATCTCGCTACGCGCATCTTCCATGGACACCGGTCCGAAGGGAAGGGGGATGTCCAAACGATGAAGTCGATCCGCCAGATCGAAGCGCGAGAGCCCAAGCTCTTCCGCCGCCTTCCCGAGGCTGATCTCATCATGGAGATAGTCGCGAAGAATCCGGGCATCGGAGGAGACCTCCTTCTCCAATGTGTCGGCCGCGCAAGCGGCAAGCGCCTGAAGCAGGCGGAAGTCGACGGCGTCCAGCAGAACGATCTGCTCCTCTCCCGTGCCCGTGCCCTCGACCACGGCCATCTCGCCGTGGCGCACCCGCTCGAAGATCTCGCCTGCTCGATTCTGCAGGTCCGTCTGGGAGATCACTGTTCTGGTCATGGATGACATCCGTATCGTTCCAACGATCTTACTCTGGGCCGAGGGTCGATACAAGCTTGCGGGGACGCCCACTGGACGCCCACGGCCCGAAATAGTGCTTGCACCTTGGATAGCGCCCTCCTGCTGGCACCTCCGTGCTGGGCGTCAAGGCCATCCTGTCGTTATCACCTCCCGGCTACGCCGAGTTGCCGACGGATCAGCTCGCAGAGGGAGTCTTTAATCTCGGTATGTCGAGGGATAGGGGCTTTCTTTCCAGTGGCGGGATTGATCCAGAGGTCGTGCCTCTTGCCGTGCCGATCGAGATGGCAGCCCGCTTGAGACAGCTCCTTCAAGAAGGAGCCGAGCTTCAAACCTCTACCTCGATCTCCTTCTGCTGCACGGTCCGGAACACCGGCTTCCCTGAATCTTCAAGCACCAGCTCGAAGGCGTCGCGGATATTCTCCTCCAGCTCTGTCAGGGTCTCTCCCTGGCTGAAGACGCCGGGGACTTCCCGGAGCTGCCCGACGTACCAGCCCTCGTCCTGCCAGTACTCCAAGGTGAACGTTCTGCGCATGGATGTTTTTCCTCCCCGAACCTGATTCTAGCGCATGTCCCACTCCGGTCCGTCCCCCCATGGTTGGTCCGCGAAGGTCCTTCACGTTTCGCTCGGGCGTCCAACTTCGCCACCTGCCTGGCACATCTTCCGGTCAGCTCTCGCCGACGGTCATAGCGCCCGCTCCGCGGAACGCGCGATCTGCGCCAGCATCCGGCGCACGATGATCCGGTGGCCCCCGCTGCCAATGACAAGCGCGCGGTATGCGCGGCCAGCGATCCCCGGGAACACCGCGGAGGTGCGCGCGCTCAGCGTGACCCCGTCCGGGCTGGGAGCGACGTCGAAAGCAAGCTCGTAGCGGGAGAAACGGTGGCGGCCCCGCAGCGCGAGGTGCCGCGGCGCGGTCTCCTCGGCGACCGCGAAGCCACTCGCGGGTTCCAAGCGCCAGAGCGCAGCGAAGGCCACTGGAGCGGGGTGGGCGAGACGACCGCGCGCCAATCGCACGACGGCGTCCCAAGTGCGCTCGGGCGACGCGCCGACGTGTGTGCGATGCTCATCGATATAGGGCAGACTCTCCATAGAGAGGAATTGTACCGGAACGGCCCGCCTCGCAAGCCTTGGGCCTCGAAAGAGAGACGCCCCGACGTCCGTGGTCGAGGAGAGGACATCGTATCGGTCTGGGGCGTCTCTACGGACCGGTATCGTGTCGGCCCACCGGTATCGATGCCGGGGCGTTATGAGCGCTCTACCCCAACAGAACCTATACGCAGCCGCCAGCGCGACAACGGTCCGTAGAGACGCCCCAGACCCGATACGAGACCTTTCGCATACCACAAACGTCGGGGCGTCTCCCGCAGGCCAATACGGGTTCCTATCTGGGGACGTTTCCCGAGCGTGACGCCCACGGCCCGCAGGGAACGGCCCGAGACCCCGCCGTTGCAATCCGTTACATTCCCGAAATTCCCGAGAAACGCCGAGGGCCCAGAGTCGACGGTGCCCAAGAAGAGGCCCGTCTCCATGAAAAAATTCGCCGTCATCGTCCTGACCGCCGCCGCCCTCGCCCTCGCGGTCATCCTCCTGATGCGGATGGCGCCGCGGAGTGAGGACCCTCTGCGCGGCGCCGAGGTGGCGCGGGTCGTCCGGCGCGACCTTGAACGGGGGGTCACCGCCACCGGCGTCATCAAGCCTCGCGTCGGCGCGGAGGTCCGGGTGGGCTCCCGCGCCTCGGGGGTGGTCCGCCGGCTTCTCGTGCGGATCGGCGATTCGGTCGGGAAGGGGCAGCTCCTGGCCGAGCTCGAGACCGGCGAGCTCGAGGCCCGCAGATCGCAGGCGGCTGCGGCCGTGGCCTCGGCGCGCGCCGATCTGGACTATGCGTTGGCCGACCTGCGGCGCAAGCGGGAGCTGGCGGCGGCGCAGCTCATCGCCAGGAGCGAGCTGGATCTCACCGAGCGGGCCTCCGCGGTCGCCGCGGAGCAGCTCCGGCAGGCCGTGGCCAATCTCGACCTCACCGCGACTCAGCTCGGTTACGCCCGGATCTCCGCTCCCATCGCCGGCGTGGTCGCCTCGATCTCGACCGAGGAGGGGGAGACGGTGGCCGCGAGCTTCGCTTCGCCGACTTTCGTCACTCTCCTCGACCTCGACCGCCTGGAGGTCCGCGCCTACGTGGACGAGACCGACATCGGCCGCATCCGTGTCGGGCAGAAGGCCAGCTTCACGGTCGACACCTACCCTGGCCAGGAGTTCGCGGGGGAGGTGGTCGCCGTCTATCCGCAGGCCGAGATCCGGGACAACGTCGTCAACTACGTCACGGTCGTCCGCTTCCAGGCTCCCCCCGGGCACACGCTGCGGCCGGAGATGACGGCGACCGTGCGGATCGCCCTGGAGACCCGGCGCGGCGTGCTCGCCGTGCCGCGGCGGGCCGTGCGCCGGGAAGGAGGGAGGCAGTACGTGCTGCTCCGGCGCAATCATCGGAACGAGCGGAACGAGCCGGCCGAGCGGCGCTGGGTGAAGACCGGCAGCCAGGATGAGAGCTTCTGGGAGATCGCCGACGGCCTGCGCGAGGGGGACGAAGTGCTGATCGGCGAGGAGAAAACCGAAGGAAAGGAGAACGCGGGACCATGATCGAGCTCGAAGGGATCGAACGAACGTATACCCACCCCGGGGGCGCGCCGGTGCGGGCCCTGCGCGAGGTCTCGCTGCGCATCGAGCGCGGCGAGTTCCTGGCCGTCGTCGGCGCCTCCGGCTCGGGAAAGTCGACGCTGATGAACGTCCTCGGCCTTCTCGACCGGCCGGACGCCGGGCGCTACCGGCTCGACGGCGAGGACGTCTCGCACCTCGGAATCGACGCCCAGGCCCGCCTGCGCAACCGGCGGATCGGCTTCGTCTTCCAATCCTTCCACCTGCTGCCGCGCACCAGCGCCCTGGAGAACGTCGAGCTCCCCCTCCTCTACTCCGACCGCGCCACGGTATCGGGGCTCGGGGCCCGCGCCCTCGAAGCCGTGGGGCTCGCCGACCGCATCGACCACAAGCCGTCCGAGCTTTCGGGCGGCCAGCAGCAGCGGGTGGCGATCGCCCGCGCCCTGGTCAACGAGCCGGACCTCCTCCTTGCCGACGAGCCCACCGGCAACCTCGACGAGCAGGCGGCCGGGGAGATCATGGACATCTTCCACACCCTCCACGCCGCCGGCCGCACGATCGTCCTCGTCACGCACGACCCGAATCTCGCCGCCCACTGCGACCGCATCTGCCGGCTGGAGGGCGGGCGCCTGATCTCCGACCGGCGTACGGCTGGGCGGGAGCCGGCGCTGGTTACCGGGATGGCCGGGATGGCCGTCCAGGAGGGGGCATGAACGCCCGTCTCGTCGCCCACAGCTTCAAGGCCCTCAACCGGTTCCGGCTCCGCTCCGCTTTCCTGATGCTGGGGAGCCTGGTGGGCGTGGCGGCGCTGACGCTGGTGATCTCCGTCGGCGAGGGGGCCGACCGCAAGATCCTCGCGACCATGCGCCAGCTCTTCGGCAGCTCCTCGATCCTGGTGATCACGGGCGGCGGCCGGCTGATCGGCGGCCCGCGCCCCGGAGCCGCCCGCCTGACCCTCGACGAGATGGCGGGCATCGTTCAGCAGCTCCCGGAGGTCGAGTCCTGGGACCCGCAGCAGGAGCTCTTCAAGGAGCCGGTCCGCTCCGCCGGCGCCACCGCGACGGCGAGGGTGCTCGGCGAGTCCGAGCGCTTCGAGCACGTCCAGAACCGCAGCGTCGTCCAGGGCGAGCCTTTCGACGCCGCGGCGGTCGCCGGCTCGGCGCGGGTCGCCCTGATCGGCGCGACGGTGGCGCGCGAGCTGTTCGGCAGCGAGGACCCGCTGGGGGCGGAGATCCAGATCGGCTCCGTCCGCTTCCGGGTCGTCGGCCTGCTGGAGCGCTTCGGCACCGACGTCCACGGCATGGATCGCGACGCCGAGATCGTCGTCCCCCTGACGACGCTCCAGCGCCGGGTGATGAACGTCGACACCATCGGCGGTGCCAAGCTTCTGGTGCGCGACCCGGCGCGGGTCGAGGAGACGGCGCGCGCCATGAAAGCCCTGCTGCGCGAGCGCCATGCCCTGGCCACCGGCCAGCCGGACAACTTCACGGTGATCACGTCGACGCAGGTGCAGGGCATGGTCCGCAAGGTCGAGCGGGTGCTCTTCGTCTTTCTCCCCCTGGTGGCGGCGGTCTCGCTGCTCGTGGGATGCGTGGTGGCGGCGAGCCTGATGATCGCCTCGGTGAGCGCCCGGGTAGGCGAGATCGGCCTGCGCCAGGCGGTCGGCGCCCGGCCCCGGGACATCCAGCTCCAGTTCCTCCTCGAGACCGCGGTGACCTCCCTCGGCGGCGGCGTCCTGGGGCTCCTCATCGGCTTGGGCCTCGCCCAGTGGGTGGCGCGCCGGTTCACCCTCGGCGAGGTCTTCTCCTGGCAGGCGATCCTCCTCGGGCTCGGCGTCGCGACCCTGACCGGCCTCCTCGCCGGCGTCGCCCCGGCGCGGCGCGCCGCCCGGTTGGCGC